>NZ_JAMWZB010000020.1:0-809 GCF_024305035.1 Algoriphagus sp. | reverse complement strand
GAGATGTGTATAAGAGACAGTATCAGGCATATCCAATGGGATGAGGCTGCATCACAAGCCGAAGTCCAAAGATTACACGGACATTGGAGTGTAAATGAGGCGGGGAGATGGCGTGAAAGTAGATTGTCTTACCACGGGAGGCCTCATAGACGTGTGGAGATGTATTTAGAAACACGGAGTAAAGCTTGCTATGAGGAGTCAGCTGAGGCCATAGTACTCAACAACGATCCAGTTGGGGAAGGGCTGAACTTTAAGGAGTGAAAAGTACATGAAAACCACCAAATAGGAGGAAGAATGCAGAAAATCTCGAACAAGGAGACCTGGCCACAAAAGAATAGGACGGCATCCGAAGGCATTGTGGGAGGGCAGACTTTTATGTGGATGGTTGAAAGCAACTTCACGGATTTTAACCGATTAGAGTATGGTTTGTTAGAGTTTATATTGTCACCCAGCAACCTGAATGCCGCCTATCTACAAGTAAGGCGGAACCAAGGAGCAGCTGGGGTAGATAAGATGGAGGTCGAGTCCTTGAAGGGCTATCTTATCAAGAACAAGTCGGAACTCACAGCATCCATATTGCGGGGCAGTTACCGCCCCAATCCTGTTCGTAGGGTAGAGATACCCAAAGACAATGGGCAGAAACGCCAGCTGGGCATCCCCACGGTAGTGGATAGGGTGATACAGCAAGCGATTGCCCAAGTACTCAGTAGGCTTTATGAACCCCAATTTAGCGACCACAGCCATGGGTTCAGACGTATCCACCCCACCAAGTACATCTTTCATAGTTCCCCTACCAGCTGTAGGTTTGC
>NZ_JAMWZB010000002.1:45403-226251 GCF_024305035.1 Algoriphagus sp. | reverse complement strand
ACCAGTTGGATTTCTTGGATGACAGACTCCAGTGGCCGGGGCTGAAAACTGTGGTCAGGCTAAGCTCGGAAAGAACCATCAAACAGACCGGAAAACTAACCAGTGAAATCAGATATTACATCACTTCATTACCCGCTGATCCACAAGTGATCAGTCAAGCCATCAGAAGTCACTGGGCTGTGGAAAACAAGCTCCATTGGAGTCTGGATGTCATTTTCAAAGAAGATGCCTCCCTCAAAAAAACTGAACACTCGGCACTAAATTTCAACATCATCACCAAAATGGCGCTCTCCTTACTCGAACAGGAAAAATCAACTAAGAAAAGTAAGCCTTCAAAAAGACTACTCGCCGCTCTGGATGATGAGTACCGATCTAAAGTCCTGAAAATCTAAAAGCGATTTCCCTGCTATTTTTTTGAGTTAACCTGCCCAATAATTCGATTGATCCTTCGTTTGTTTTGTTGTTGAAGCAGGCTCGGGTACAAATTGAAAATGCTGTTCATTAGTAAAAGCACCAGGCCTATTTGATAGTTTTGGTTGATCAAAAAACCAACTGAAACAAGAAAAACGGCTAAAAACCCAATCCAATGACTGATTTCGGCATGGGTCATTTCTTCCTTTAATGAAGTCAAATCCTGCACGCTCGGCTTTCCCACAAGTTTGAGTTTGGTATTGAGATTTCTCCAAAACGTTTTTGTAACCAAAAACTTCATCACCTCCACTCCAATCCACTGATTGATCCGCTCATCTTTGATCAAATCCCACTGGGTGATGCGAGGGTAAAAATCCATTCGTTTAATCTTCTCATTGACCAAAAACCCGAAAATCATCGAGGTAAAAGTCATTGAGATGGAAAATGAAATGGAAAAAAGGAGGCTCATGGTTTTTTATCTTCTCACGGAAAGTTCAAAAATACCTCTTTCTTCCGAACTGGGTAGGGTTCATTTGACAACCTAAGGATCTCTCCCTGGGAATTATCCCTAAAAAAGGCAGCCCGTTTCCAGACTGCCTTTTCAATAGGTAACTTAGCCTGAATTAGGCTAGATCAAAACGATCCAGATTCATCACTTTGTTCCAAGCTTTAACGAAGTCTTTGACAAACTTCTCTTTTCCGTCTTCGCAGCCGTACACTTCGGCGATCGCTCTCAGCTCCGTATTTGAACCAAAAATCAAATCCGCACGTGTTCCCGTCCACTTCGGTTCACCAGTTTTGCGATCGCTTCCAACAAATACATTATTAGTGTCGTTGGTGGCTCTCCAAGTGGTGTTCAGATCAAGCACATTTACAAAGAAATCATTGGTCAACTTACCGGGTGTAGCGGTAAATACCCCATGCTTGGATCCATCCCAATTGGCACCAAGTACTCTCATTCCACCCACTAGCGCCGTCATTTCCGGAGCAGTCAAGGTCATCAGCTGAGCTTTATCCACGAGCATTTCCTCGGCTTTAACCGGACATACTTTACTCATGTAGTTTCTGAATCCATCCGCTTTAGGTTCCAAGAAAGCCCAAGAATCCACCTCGGTTTGTTCCTGAGAAGCATCCATTCTACCCGGGGTAAATGGCACTTCCAGCTCAAAACCAGCATCTTTGGCACTCTTCTCTACAGCAGCGCATCCCCCCAGGACGATCAAATCTGCCAAGGAAATCTTTTTACCTTCAGAAGCGGTGCTGTTGAATTCCTCTTGGATGCTTGTCAAGGTATTCAATACTTTCTCAAGTTGAGCAGGATTATTTACCTCCCAAGTTTTGCATGGCTCCAATCGGATATGTGCTCCATTTGCTCCTCCTCTTTTATCGGAATTCCGATAGGTGGCAGCTGATGCCCAGGCGGTACCTACTAATTCGGAAACCGAAAGACCGGAAGCCAAAATATTTGCTTTCAAGCCAGCGACATCATTCGAATCAACTAATTTGTGATTAACCGCAGGAATTGGATCTTGCCAAATCAAATCTTCAGCAGGAACTTCTGGTCCTAGATAAAGGGATTTGGGACCCATATCCCGGTGAGTTAACTTAAACCAAGCTTTTGAAAATGCTTCTGCAAATTCCGCTGGATTTTCATAAAAGTGTCTCGATACTTTTTCATAATCGGGATCCACTCTTAGGGCAATATCGGTGGTCAACATGAATGGTGCATGCTTGACATTGGGATCATGGGCATCAGGAACAGTTCCAGTTCCACCGCCGTTGACAGGTCTCCACTGATGAGCTCCTGCCGGACTCTTGTACAATTCCCATTCAAACCCAAAAAGATTTTCGAAGTAATTATTACTCCATTGGGTAGGCGTAGTCGTCCAAGCTCCCTCCAATCCCGAAGTAATGGTATGCTCAGAATGACCTTTACCGTAGGTATTTTTCCATCCCTGACTCATTTCTTCGATGGAAGCCCCAGCGGGTTCGCGGCCCACATACTTACTTGGGTCAGCGGCACCGTGCGTCTTTCCAAAGGTGTGCCCCCCGGCGATCAAAGCAACGGTTTCGTAATCATTCATCGCCATCCGGCCAAAGGTTTCCCGAATATCCTTGGCTGCTGCCAATGGGTCAGGCTTACCATTTGGTCCTTCTGGATTGACATAAATCAATCCCATTTGAACCGCGCCAAGCGGGTTCTCCAATTCACGGTCTCCCGTATATCGCTTATCGCCGAGCCATTCGGTTTCTGAACCCCAGTAAATATCCTCTTCTGGTTCCCATACATCTTCTCGACCACCCCCAAATCCGTAGGTGGGCAGACCCATCGATTCCAAAGCAACGTTTCCTGCCAAAATCATCAAATCAGCCCAAGAGAGCTTTCGACCATATTTTTGCTTAACCGGCCAAAGTAGAAGGCGAGCCTTATCCAAGTTGGCATTATCGGGCCAGCTGTTCAGTGGGGCAAACCGCTGAGTTCCTGTACCTCCACCACCTCGGCCATCAGTTACGCGGTAAGTTCCCGCTGAGTGCCACGCCATCCGGATGATAAAAGGACCATAGTGCCCATAATCGGCAGGCCACCAGTCTTGAGAAGTAGTCAGTGTTTTTTCAATATCAGCTTTAACTTGATCCAAATCCAAAGATTTGAACGCTTCAGCATAGTTAAAATCTTCTCCCATAGGATTGGATTTGGAGGAATGCTGACGAAGGATATCTAATCTAAGTTGATTGGGCCACCAGTCTCGATTACTGGTTCCACCCCCTGCGACGTGCTTCATTTCCCCATTGTGAAAAGGACACTTGCTGAGGTCACCACCACTACTAGCATGGCCACCATTGACATCATAACTTCGAGGCCCATTTGGGTTTAAATCTTTGTCTGACATAGTGATTTGTATTTTTGTTTAAAGTTTAATCTCTTTTTCAACTTCGAAGTTAGCAATATTTTTTATTGATTGAAACAAAAATCCAATAGATAAAAACTATGGATCTTTTGCGCTACATCGATGGATTAAATTACTACAAAATCAAGGAATAGAAAAGGTGATATTTATCAGAAACTTACCTTTCATCGCTGCGACATAAACCGGGAGGCGAATCCCAATGCTAAAAATTCCAAGTACTTATTTTTTCACTCATTTTCATTTCTTCCCTTTGGAAAGACGCCCATTGCTTCCTGCAGTGATTTAAATGAGCAACACATGCTCATTTTTGAGAATTTTTAAACATATTACTCCTTTCAAACCCAACTTATCCTGCCTATTATGCTACTTGTTTTTTCCATCTTAGCCATATTGGCCTTGATCCTTTTGGCCATTATCAAGTATGACATCCATCCCTTTTTAGCACTTTTTGTCGGTGCAATTTTTTATGGATTAGTGACTGGAATGGGTGCAGAATTGATTTTACAATCCATCACAGAGGGCTTTGGCGGGGTATTGGGCTCGGTGGGATTACTCATCTTATTTGGCGTGATTTTAGGGACCTTTCTGGAAAAAACCGGTGGAGCCCTAGTCATTGCTGAGCAGATTTTAGCTTGGATTGGTAAAAAATCGGTCAATCTCACCATGATGTTGGGGGGGTACGTTTTATCGATTCCTGTCTTTGGAGATTCGACCATCATTATGATGAACCCAATAGCCAAATCGCTTGCACTCAAGAGTTCAAAATCATATGCAGCCACCATCGTCGCCCTTTCGCTCGGGGCCATGTGCAGCCATTCCCTGGTTCCACCTACTCCCGGCCCCATAGCCACTGCGGGGATTCTGGGTGCAGATCTGGCGCAAATGATTTTTTGGGGTATGATCGTTTCCCTTTTAACCTTGATCCCTGCTTACTTATTTGTCAACCGATGGGTCTGTAAAATCAACTTAAAGCCAACTCTGGTAATCCAGGAAGAAAAGTTGGATGCTGCTAAATTCCCCTCGACTTTTCATGCGTTTTTGCCGATTCTACTTCCTTTATTCTTGATAATTCTGGCCTCAATCGCCAATTATCCCGCTGCTCCATTTGGGAAAGGTGATTTTCAACACCTGATTTTATTCCTTGGCTCTCCGGTGATTGCCTTGCTCATCGGTGCTTGTTTATCTTTTAGCTTACCTAAAAAATTTGATCGAAAAATGCTGGCAGCCAGCGGATGGTTAGGAGAAGCTCTTCAACTTGCCGCTCCGGTTATATTTATTACTGGAGCAGGTGGGGTATTTGGAAAAATGCTTCAAAATTCCGGAGTTGGCGAACTGGTCAGCATGGGCATGAGAGATGCCAATTGGGGGATTTTTCTACCCTTTTTGATCGCCTTTGCACTGAAAACTGCTCAAGGGTCAACCACGGTGGCTATGATTACCACCGCCTCGATCGTTGCTCCGATTTTATCCCCATTAGGATTAGATACCGATTTAATGAGGGTGTTTGCCGCATTAGCCATCGGTGCAGGATCCTTGGGGATATCCCATGCCAATGACAGCGCCTATTGGGTAGTGACCCAGCTTTCGGGCATGAGCATTCGTCAGGGAAATCAATCCCATAGCTTGGGTACGCTGATTATGGGCTGGACGGCCATCGGGATCATTTTTATTTTTACCCTAGTGTTCGGTTAAGGATTAATGCTGAACTGTGACCTTTTGCCTTTCAATTCACCATCCTTCCGCTAAAATCATTTTTTAACAAAGCATGTCAAATTCGCTGGTTTTCGATTCGTTTTTTTTCAATTTCATTCCTTGATTACCTAGAACTGACTACTTTTGAAAAAGAAAATCTACGGCATTATTTTTCTTTTGGCACTGATTGCTCCAGTGTTACTCCTGTTTTTGGTGCTAAAATCCCAATTGGTAACAGTTCGGGAATCGGTGGAAAAAAAATACGAGGAAGGCTTTGATCGCGAACGAATTCTAACTTTTCAATTTACCCCAAAAGAAATTCAAGAAAACCTCCGGTGGGAACATGATCGGGAATTTGAGTACGAAGGGCAAATGTACGATGTCATCGAACGTCGGACCGTTGACGGGCTAATCGAGCTTAGGGTTTATGCCGACCATGAGGAAACTGAGCTTAAACTGAAACTGGCCCACCTTCTTCAAGGTGATCTCGGTGAGGAGCCCTGTGAGGATCAACCCACAATCACAGATTTCCATTTCCAGCTCTTTCAGTCTTCTAGCGAAAACTGGACGGCCAATCCTGCTTATTCTCCCTTGAGTAAAGCCAATTCAAATCCAACCATCCCCCTTTCTCAGCGCCAATACTCACCTCCTACTCCACCTCCAAATTCTCCTAGGTAAATCCAATCTGCAGTGGAGCTTTTTTGAGTATATTCTTCGAAAAGTCATACCTGCGCCTATCCTAACGTATCGGATTTATCCCTTCATTCTCATGAAAATACTATTCATGCTCTTGTGCATGCTTGGGTGGGTGGGTTATGCTCCTGCCCAAATGCTAAAAATTACAGACCAAAAAACCGGCGAGCCACTTCAACAAGTGACTTTAATTAATCCATCCTCCGAGCTGATCTCCCTCTCAAATGAATCCGGAGAGGTGGATATGGCCCCCTTTGTCGGGTCAAAGTCAATTTTAATCAGTCTGATGGGATATGAAACAGTGCAGCGCTCCTTTACTGAACTGAAAAGCCAAAATTTTCGCATTGCCCTTGTCCCAACCAATCTCCAGCTCAGCGAAATAGTCATCTCAGGCACAAAATGGAATCAGCAGTCGGCCAATTTACCCATAAAAATCAGCACGATTTCCAAAGAACGCATCGCTTTTCAAAATCCTCAAACGGCTGCGGATTTGCTGGGGATATCCGGCAAAGTTTACATTCAAAAAAGTCAACAAGGTGGGGGAAGCCCCATGATACGGGGGTTTGCAACCAATCGTTTGCTTTATGTAGTGGACGGGGTTCGCATGAATTCAGCAATTTTCCGTGGAGGAAATATCCAAAATGTGATCAATCTGGATCCTTTTATCCTAGACCAAACCGAAGTGCTTTTTGGTCCCGGATCAGTTATTTATGGAAGTGATGCAATTGGTGGGGTGATGAGTTTTCAAACACAAAAACCAACCTTTTCTGGGGAGAAGAATTTTTTGGTTTCTGGAAAACTCAACAGTCGATATTCTTCTTCCAACCAGGAAAAAACCATTCATGCCGACTTAAACTTAGGCTGGAAAAAATGGGCCTTGCTCACTAGCTTTTCCAATTGGGATTACGATCACCTCCGGCAGGGAAAAAATGGGCCCGATGATTACTTGAAGCCATTTCATGTCAAGCGTCTCAATGGGATTGATCAGATTGTTGCCCAAGAAAAAGGGAGATTAAAGCAGATTCCCTCGGCATATTCTCAATACAATGTGATGCAAAAAATTCGCTTCAAACCCAATGCTTCCTGGGATTTTGACTATGGTTTTCACCGATCTCAAACTTCTCCCTATGGCAGATATGATCGGCATAACCGGACCCGAAATAGCCTTCCTCGCTATGCGGAATGGAATTACGGCCCACAAGTCTGGCAATTGAATCTTCTTCAGGTAAAACATACCGCCGATCTTCGATTAGTTGATCAGATGAGTTTAAAAATCGCCCATCAGGTTTTTGAGGAAAGCAGAATAGATCGCAGCTTCCAAGACCCACTACGAACCATTCAGGAAGAACATGTGGATGCTGTTTCGATCAATTGGGATTTTCAAAAACTAATCGATGAAAAACACACGGTAAGTTACGGAATTGAATGGGTCAAAAATAAGGTAGAATCTACAGGAATGACCCAGCAAATCGAAACCGGACAAGTCCAAGCAGGTCCTGCCAGGTACCCGGCTGCCGATTGGTACACCTGGGGAATTTACCTCAACGAAGAATTTGGTCTTTCTCAAAAAGCAAACCTTCAAGCAGGACTGCGCTACAGTAGAAATCAAATTTCGGCCACCTTCTCGGATGAATTTTATTCCTTCCCTTTTGAGGAAAGCGAACTAAACGAAGGAGCTCTCACCGGAAGCCTTGGAGTGGCCATCCGACCGAATTCGGATTGGGTCGTTCAGGGTAACTTCGGAACTGCGTTCCGAGCGCCAAATGTGGACGACTTGGGAAAGGTTTTTGACTCCGAGCCTGGGTCAGTAACCGTGCCCAATCCCAATTTAAGGCCTGAATACGCCTACAGTGTGGACCTTGGCTTTGCTAAAAAGTTCAGGGATTTTGTCAAAGTTGACTTCAGTGCATATTACACGATTTTGGATGACGCGTTGGTTCGAAGAAATTTCAGCTTGAATGGTGCAGACAGTATTCGATACCAGGGGGAGTTGAGTCAAGTTCAAGCCATCCAGAATGCGGCACAAGCACGTGTTTTTGGCCTTCAAATGGGAATGGAAATGCGCATTTCCAGAACCTTGAAATTCTTCACAGATTTGAATTACCAGCAAGGAAAAGAAGAACTTAGCGATGGAAGCCTCAGTCCTTCCCGTCATGCGGCACCTTTTTTTGGGCTAAGTAGGTTGGAGTACCAAAAAAAGGGGTTAACCGCCCAGCTATATTTCCAGTACCAAGGAGAGCAAAGTTTTGAACATCTAGCCATTGAAGAGCGAAACAAAGATGAAATTTATGCCAAAGATCAAAACGGAAACAACTACTCCCCTGCCTGGTACACCGCCAATTTTAAAGTGAGCTATCCGATTTATAAAACCATACACACTCTGGTTGGAATCGAAAACATCACCGATCAACGCTATCGGCCTTACAGCTCGGGCATTTCCGGTGCTGGAAGGAATATCCTAATTTCGCTGAGCTATAATTTTTAGACCAAAAGATTCTTGAGTTCGGCTAGAATGGTATTTTTGAGCTGTATCTTACACCAATGAGCTCAAATTCAGATTTTTCTCCATTCTTACAAACCCTCGAAAATACGGGACTCAGCCAAGAGGAAGTTACTGCGCGTCAAGCTATTTTTGGAAAAAACACCTTAAAGGAAAGGAAAAAGAAACCTGCTTGGAGGCAATTTTTAGCCCAGTTTCAAGATTTTATGATTGGGATACTTTTGATTGCGGCTCTCATTTCGGGGCTAGCCGGTGACCTAACCGATAGTATCATCATACTGGTCATTGTCTTTCTCAATGCGGTAATGGGTTTTATCCAAGAATACCGCGCTGAAAAGGCATTGGAATCCCTCAAAAATATGAGCGAGGTTCAGTGTAAGGTTCGTAGAGAGGGAAAGCAATTACAGGTTGCCTCCACCGAATTGGTTCCCGGAGACATTATCTTAGTGGAATCGGGCAATATGATTCCTTCGGATATCCACTTGTTGGAAGCTTTTTCGGTAAAGGTAGATGAGGCTTCATTAACCGGAGAATCCATTCCGGTCGAAAAACAATCCCATCAACAAGTCAGACCAGAACCGGATATCAACAGCCCTTTCCAACTTTTCAAAGGTACCCTGATGACCAACGGACGGGCCACCGGGATAGTGCTCCGAACGGGGATGGATACCCAACTGGGAAAAATCGCCGATTTACTGGAGCAAGACCGACCGGAAACGCCCTTACAAAACCGAATGAAAAAATTCAGTAAGGTGATTTCCTACCTGATTTTACTGATTTGCCTGGTTTTGTTTGGCTTGGGGATTCTCAGGGGAGAAGACCCAATCCCACTACTTTTGGTCACGGTGAGTTTGGCTGTTGCAGCCATTCCCGAAGCCTTACCGGCCTTGATCACCATCGCGCTGTCTCTTGGGGCTGCCCGGTTAGCCAAAAAAGAAGCTTTGATTCGGCGACTCCCCGCAGTGGAAAGCCTCGGCTCAATCACCTATATCTGTACAGATAAAACCGGCACTTTGACCAAAAATGAGATGGCAGTCCTTCGAGAGGAACACTCCGAAAATCCTTCCATTCAGCATGGATCCCCCAATCTCTACTTAGCCCTGGCCTTTAACCATGATATCAAAATAAGCCAGACAGGTGACTTGGTCGGGGAAGCCACTGAAAAAGCGTTAGTTCAATACATGCTTGACCAATGGGGAAGAATGGAATTAGAAAAAATTCAAAAACAGTTCCCCCGAATCGGGGAACTCCCGTTTGATTCGGAGCGAAAGCGAATGAGCACTTTTCATCAAGTAGGAGATCGAGTGCTCATCTTGTGCAAAGGAGCAACTGAGTCCATTGTGCAAGTTCTTTCTGAACCTTCATTGGAAACCAAAATCACCTCCACGTCCAGGAAATGGGCAGCAGAAGGAGAACGCGTGTTGGCTTTTGCAGGCAAGATGATCGATCAACTGCCTGAACAAACCCGTTGGAATGAACTGGAGAATGAATTGGAATACTATGGTCTGGTTGGCATGATTGATCCTCCCCGAGCCGAAGTAGCTCAAGCCATACAGGAATGTAAATCGGCAGGAATCAAACCGGTCATGATCACCGGAGATCATCCTGAAACTGCTAAAGCCATTGCTGCAGCAGTAGGTATTTTTCAAGAAAAAGATTTGATTTTGACAGGGAAAGCTTTGACTGAGCTTTCAGATCAAGACTTTGAAAATCAAATCGAGCAAACCTCAGTTTATGCCCGGGTCGCACCGGATCAAAAGCTACGAATTGTCAAAACTTTACAGAAAAAAGGACATTATGTAGCCATGACCGGGGACGGAGTTAATGATGCTCCTTCCCTTAAGGCGAGCACCATCGGGGTAGCCATGGGAATCACGGGAACTGATGTGAGTAAAGAGGCCGCTCATATGATTTTGTTGGATGATAACTTTGCCACAATTATCCGGGCAATTCGAGAGGGAAGGCGAATTTTTGACAACATCCGCAAATTCATCAAATACATCATGACTTGTAATGGAGCCGAAATCTGGACGATTGCCATGGCTCCCCTTTTTGGATTACCTATTCCGCTATTACCTATTCATATTCTCTGGATCAATTTGGTCACCGATGGTTTGCCTGCCCTCGCATTAGCTGGAGAGCGGGAAGAAAAAGACGTCATGAGACGCCCCCCTCGCCCACCCCAGCAAAGCCTTTTTGCCGATGGCGTGGGAGTCCACATCATTTGGGCAGGAATTCTTATGGCGGGAGTAACGCTGTTCACCCAATACTGGGCAATTCGAAACCACGGGCATTGGCAGACCATGGTATTTACGGTTTTGGCCTTTTCCCAACTAGGCCATGTGATGGCAATAAGAAGTGATCGAACATTCTTGTTTCGGCAGGGGCTGCTGGGTAATGCTCCCCTCTTGGGTTCGGTTTTGGTAACCTTAGCCCTTCAGTTACTGGTGATTTACCTTCCCTTTTTTAATCAATTATTTCATACCGAAGCCCTTCATCTCACGGAATTAATTTACTGTGCAGGAATGGGGTTAGTCGTTTTCCATGCCGTAGAGATCGAAAAATGGGTCAAGCAACTCGTAAGCAACCGATCAAAAAAGGATTAGAATCTTTCCGCATTCTGCTTATCTTCCCTTTTTAAAAATTTCACCAACTTCATCAGACGTGACCAACCCCATTTCCTCGGAAGAAAAGCTTGAAAAATTACCACGAAATCTCGGCCTTTGGGGAGTTTGGATGCTGGTGGTCAATGGCTTGATTGGAGCGGGTATATTCGGACTGCCCTCTGGTGCTGCTGCCCTTGCTGGTGAATACAGCGTTTGGATTTATGCCTTTTGTGCGCTTTTGATGCTCCCGGTGATTTTGAGTTTTGCAGAGTTAGGCAGCTATTTCCGAGGGACTGGAGGTCCCATTAAGTATGGCACCTTAGCATTTGGGGGATTTGTTGGTTTTCAGGGTGGATGGCTTTATTATTTGGCTAGACTCATTTCCTTTGCGGCCAATACTGTCCTTTTGACTGACAGCATCGCTTATTTTATTCCTGCAGCAGGCTTGGGAGGCGGACGGTTGGTGACTGTATTTTTAACCATTTTCCTGCTAAGCCTGGTCAACACCCTGGGTTCCAGTCAATCGATAAAATCAATGACTTTGTTTACGGTGATCAAGTTCACCGTATTGATTGGGCTGGTTTTTGGCGGTTTTTTTCTGCTTGGGGATGCTGTTCTCCCAGGTTTTACCAGCCCTGTTCCACCGGGTTCAGATTTGGGAGCTGCGGCTTTACTGCTAATTTATGCGTTTGTGGGCTTTGAGGGAGCTATAGTACCCGCAGGGGAGGCAAAAAAACCTGAACGAGACATGCCTTTAGGATTGATTTTAGGGTTGCTGATCGTAGTAATTTTGTACATGCTCATTCAATTGGTGACCCTGGCTGCGGTACCTAATTTAAAGGATTCCAACACGCCACTTTTGGATGCTTCCTCTGCGCTTTTTGGTGAATGGGGCGCCTATGCTTTGATGGTTGGTGTAGCCACATCGGTGATTGCCAATTTAATCAGCTCCATGTTTTCGGCTACCCGAGTGACCTATGCCCTAGCGTTAGAAAACTCCCTTCCCGCTTGGTTTGGACAAGTTCATTCCAAATTTCTTACACCCGCCAATTCAGTCATTTTCTTTGGGATTGCAGCTTTTGCTCTAGCCGCTATGGGATCATTTCGTGTCTTGGCTGCCATGACCGTTCTTTCACGCCTTTTTTTATTCATCATGACCTGCGCGGCTGTGCCTGCCCTTCGATCCCGATTTCGAGGGCCGGGAAAATTCGTCCTTAAGGGAGGATATACTGTTCCGATTCTGGGAATTGCATCCTGCCTGTGGCTGATGATGCAAGTAAACTGGAATTCGGTTTGGATGACAGCTCTTTTTATTGGCATTGGAGGTGTACTTTATGGGCTGGGAAAAAGACAAAGTCCAAATTAATTCCTTCCGGCAATCCGCTCTTTACTTTCATTAATTGTACCTTTGATCATGTCCAAAAGTAAGCTTGCTATACGAACGGTAATTTTTAGCATGATCGGAAATGCAGGCTTGGCCGTCATTAAGTTTTTAGCAGGTTTTTTTGGAAACTCCTTTGCCTTAATTGCAGATTCCATCGAATCACTCCTTGATGTATTTGCCAGTATTTTGGTCCTCATCGGGTTGCGCTATGCCGCACGTCCAGCGGATGAAAATCACCCCTATGGACATGGGAAAGCCGAGCCACTAATCACTTTTCTGGTAGTAGGCTTTTTGATCATCTCTGCGGCCACTATTGCTTACCAAGCCATACAAAACATACATACTCCCCATCCCAGACCGGAAAATTGGACCTTGTTGGTTTTGGGTGCAATTATCATTTGGAAGGAAATCTCCTTTCAGTGGGTGATGGCTCGCAGCAAAAAGCTAAAATCCTCTTCGCTAAAAGCGGAGGCTTGGCATCACCGAAGCGATGCAATTACTTCGATAGCCGCTTTTATCGGGATTTTGGTAGCCGTATTTGGTGGAGAGGGTTTTGAAGTTGCCGATGATTATGCCGCATTAATTGCGGTAGCTTTTATCCTGTACAACTGCTACCGGATTTTTCGTCCCGCCTTGGGAGAGGTCATGGACGAGGACAATCATATCGAATTGACCGCTGAAATAAGAAAAATAGCGCTAACGGTCCAAGGGGTTCAAGAAACTGAAAAATGCTACATCCGTAAAGCAGGAATGAAATACCATGTCGACCTCCACGCCCATGTGGACGGGGAACTCAGTGTACGCCAGGGACATGATATCGCCCATGACCTTCAAGACACCCTACGCAAACAACTCCCTGAATTGGGTCATATTTTGATCCATATTGAACCGACAGAAACTAATGGGACAATGCTTGTCAAAAAATAAGATCATCAAGCATTTAACCTAGCCATTTTGTACTTTAGGTCTATGGAAAAAATTCAGGTTCAGACCTTCAAAAGTCCAGTCGGGGAATTGATTTTGGGTTCTTACCAAGAACAACTTTGTCTTTGCGATTGGACATTCCGTAAAATGCGGAAAACCGTGGATGCTCGAGTTCAGAAAGGCTTGAATTCAACATTTGAATCCGAAAAAAGCAGGGTCATCGAGCAGACGATTCGGCAACTCGAGGAATATTTTGACCAAAAGCGAAAGGTATTTGATATTCCCCTACTTTGGATTGGAAGTGAATTTCAGCGATTGGTTTGGGGGAAATTATTGGAAATTCCATTCGGGGAAACCAGAAGCTATGGGGCACTTGCCCGGGAACTGGGAAATCCGGATGCAATCCGAGCGGTAGCCACAGCAAATGGTGCCAATGCCCTCTCCATCCTGATCCCTTGTCACCGGGTGATTGGTTCGGATGGGAGTTTAGTCGGCTATGCCGGTGGACTTGAAGCCAAGAAAAAACTGCTAAGACTCGAGGATGCCCAGTTGCTGGCAAATAATGATCAACTATCGATGTTTTGACTTTTTCTAGATCAAAATCTTCTTAAGCTACTGTTCTATTCTCCAGTAAGCCAAAACATTGTTTGGCTATTTCCAATTCTTCATTGGTTGGTATTACCAGTAATTTAACCCGGGAATCTTCACGTTGAATTTCCTGAACCGATTGCTTTGACCCTTCGTTTTTTACCGGATCAAGAACTATACCCAGATAATCCATTTGCTCACAAACCAACTGACGGGTCATCCGGTCATTCTCACCCACTCCCCCGGTAAATATTACCGCATCCAACCCATTCATTACCGCAGCAAAAGCACCGATGTATTTTTTAACTCGATAGGCATAGAGCTGATAGGCCAAGCTTGCCTCTTGATTACCCTTAGCAATTTCTGCCTGAATATCCCGCATGTCGCTGAATCCGGTCAAGCCCAGCATCCCGCTTTTTTTATTCAAAATGGTGTTGACCTCATCTAAGCTGTAGCCCAACTGATTGACTAAGTGAAAAATAACCGATTGATCGATATCTCCTGCCCGGGTCCCCATAATCAAGCCATTCATCGGTCCTAATCCCATGCTGGTGTCTACGCATTTTCCATGTTGGATAGCGGCCATGCTGCATCCATTCCCCAGATGAATGGTGATCATTTTCAGCGGGAGTTGCTTGAGGTATTCGCTCGCTCGTTCAGAGACATATTTGTGGCTAGTTCCGTGGAATCCATAATTTCGGATTCCATGCTTTTGATAAAACTCATTGGGAATAGCCATGCGATAAGCAATCTCCGGCTGTGATTGATGGAAAGCCGTGTCAAAAACCGCTACTTGTTTGGCCTTGGAAAAAATTTGCTCGGCTACTTCAATTCCCAGAAAATTGGCTGGATTGTGCAAGGGAGCCAAAGGAAATAGCTCCTTGATTTTTGACTTTACCTCAGGGGTAATCCACTGAGTACTCGCAAATTTTTCTCCACCATGGACCACCCGATGACCTACAATTTTCACTTCATCAGGATTGCGAATCACTCCAATTTGAGGATCAGTCAGAAAGGTGGCTACGGCCTGAAGTCCCACCGAATGATCGGGAATTGGCATAATTTTGTACTCCTTAATTTCCTTGCCTGATAAAGTTGCTTGATAGTCTACTCGGGCACCTTGTTGCCCGATTCGGTCCACAATTCCTGAACAAATCACCTGCTCTTCAGGCATACTAATCAATTGATATTTGATCGAACTGCTGCCCGAATTAATTACAAAAACATGCATCATCTTAATTTTCTTGGGATTGAATAGCGGTAATGACCACCGTATTGAAGACATCAATAACGGTACAGCCTCTACTGAGATCATTTACGGGTTTATTGAGTCCTTGAAGCATCGGGCCGATAGCGATGGCGCCGGTTTCACGTTGGACTGCTTTGTAAGTATTATTTCCGGTATTAAGATCTGGGAAAATCAACACACTCGCTTGTCCGGCCACTTCGGAGTGGGGAAGCTTTTGCTTCCCAACGATCGGATCCACTGCCGCATCGTATTGAATCGGTCCTTCGATTTTGAGATCAGGCCGTCTTTCTTTGACCAACTCTGTGGCTTTTCTCACTTTTTCTACTTCCTCACCGGCTCCGGAAGTCCCCGAGGAATACGAAAGCATGGCAATTTTGGGCTCGATCCCAAACATCTGTGCCGACTCAGCCGATGAAATCGCAATATCGGCAAGCTGCTCTGAACTGGGATTAGGCACCACGGCACAGTCCCCAAAAACCGAAACTCGATTGGGCAAACACATGAAGAAAACCGAGGAGACGGTGCTGACTCCAGGTTTGGTTTTGACAAATTGCAAAGCGGGTCGAATGGTATGTTGAGTCGTATGCACTGCCCCGGAAACCATTCCATCCGCATGGCCTTGGTATACCATCATGGTTCCAAAATAGGATACATCCAAAATCAGGTCTTTGGCCATGCCTAAGGTCAACCCTTTATTTTTACGCAACTCATACAATGCTAGGGCATATTCATCAAAATGAGCCGAACTGGCCGGATCCTCAATTCGGATTTGATTCAAGTCCAAGGACAAATTCAGCTTTGACACCAAGCTTTCAATTTCCTCTCGATTGCCCAATAACGTCAAATCCACCACTTCCTGAGCGATAAGCATCGCTGCAGCCTTTACGATTCGCTCATCGGTACCTTCGGGCAAAACAATGTGTTTTTTATAAGTTTTAGCCCGACGAACAATTTGATATTGAAACATCCGTGGGGTAACAATATCGGAACGAAAAGCCACCATTCGGTCGGAAAGTGCGGTTTCATCGACATGCGCATCAAAGAGTTGGATGGCTAGCGCAATTTTTTCTTTGTCCTCCGGGGCGATCCGAGCCCGAATCTGATTTACTTTAGTGACGACCATAAACGTCCCCTCCTCCACTTGAAGAACGGGCACGACCGTCTCCAAGCCTTCAATTAATTTTACGATAGTTTTTTCTGGAAACATCCCCCCAGTTACAATCACCCCAGCTACTTTTCCAAAGTTTCTTGAAATATTTGCTTGCAAGGAACCCACCAAAATATCTCCTCTATCTCCCGGAGTGACCACCAACGTATTATTGGAAAGCCGATCCAGAAAATTGTGCAATTGCATGGCTCCAACGATGGAATGATCCACTCGATTGGTTAGAAACTGTTCTCCAAAAAGCAAATTAGCCCCCAAAGATTCTTTGATCTCCCCCATGGTGGGATTACTCAACTGTTCATGAGCCGGAATCGCATTGACCAAAATGCTTTCGGGTAGGACAAATCGCAATCGACGAAGCACTTCCTCGAGTTTTCCTTCTTCCACTTTGTTGGCCACCAGGGTCAGGACTTGTACACCCCTACTCAGGTAACTATTGGAACTGGCTACGGCCAAATCGATGATTTCTGAGGTGGTTCGCCCGGCACAATTTAAAATAATAGCCGCTGGAATTCCCAGATTTTTGGCAATCATCACATTCCCATCAAACTCCAAATTTGTATTGACATCGGTAAAATCAGTCCCTTCCACAACTACAAAATCTGCTTGATCCCGAAGTGTATTAAACTTTTCAATAATAGTATCAATCAAATACGCTTCGTTTCGCTTGTTGATTTCCTTTAAGGCATTTTTACGGGTAAATGCATACATTTCCTCATAGGGTTGAGGGAGGTTAAATTGCTTGGAAAGCAATTCCAATCTCCGATCTCTATCCTTCTTATTCCCGGTGATGATGGGTTTGAAATAGGCCATTTTGGCTGTTTTTCCAGCCAGCATATTCATTAGACCCAAAGCAAAAATTGATTTTCCCGAATAGGGTTCTGTGGTCGTGAGGTAAATGGCATTGGTCATAGCGGTGCGATTTGATCTAAAATTTGATGCGCCAAAAGTAGAATGGCTTAGCTTGAATTTAGCTGATAAAAATCAGTTTAGGAGATGAAGTTAGGTAATTTTCAAAAAGGATTGCGGAGTTTATCTTCTGGTCAGTTTGCTTTTTTTGCCTCTTATCTCCCATGGGTAGATTATCCTTACAAAGTTCCCGCTACAAAAAAACCAATATAGGTTCCCAATGCATTGCCTAAACTTCCCACCAGCACGCCCGGAATCAACAAATCGGGCCTGTTCAAACTCTCTGCCGCTGCTATCGCGGTGGTATTTCCACCCACATTAGCCTGAGAGGCCACCGCGATCACGTCCCAATCCATTTTTAACAAAGATCCCAAACCGAAAACCACCAATCCATGAATGGATACCAGGAGTAAGACAAACAGAATGAGTGTTCCGGCCAAATCCCCCACCTGGGTCAACGCTCCTACATCGCAAAGGGTACCCACCACTGCAAGAAATAACATAATCATAAAGAAGCCCAAAGTATGCTTCCCTTTCAACTGCTGAACAGAAGGAAATTGAGCTAAAATTAAAGCAAGGGTCGTCAATGTGATGAGTTCAGGAAGGGCAGGCAGATAGGCCTGTACTACTTTACTGATCACCATTGCCAGAAAACCCAAGGCAAAAATTGAGCCCAAGGAGGACATGGAAATGAATTCAACAGTGGGTAATTTTTCTGCGGATTGAGCAGAGTTCAACTTCTTTCTAGGAAAAAGCTTTTGTAAATAACGGGGCAAAATCAAAGTGGCAATAATCCAAGGTGTTCCAATCAAATTATCCACTACTGTGGCAGCAGCGAAAAGCGGCCCGTTTTCATTTACTCCATAGCTCAGGGCAATTGCATTAAAGTTAATGCTTCCTCCGATGTAAGTTCCCGTGTACATGCCTGCAACAGCCGAAGCCATCTCCCCAATAGCCACTGCAGGAGAAACCAAATACCAGGCTGTGATTACGCCGATCACCGTTCCCAGGGCCCCAATTCCAAACATCAGTAAAAGAGGAAATCCGGCATTTTTCAAACTTTTCAACTCTACTTCCAGCAGGGCAATAAAAATCCCCAAAGGAGCCAAATAACCAAAAACACCATCGTAAATAGGGCTACCCTCCATAGCAGATGGAATCAAGCCGATATTGGCGAAAACAGCCCCCAGGAGAATCACCCAAATCGGGGTGCCGATGCTTCTCCCCCAAGAAAAACGAGTCAACCAAATCGCAAAAAATACAGAAATGCAAAGGGTAGCAGCAATAAATAGCGGGTCCTGTGTAAAATCCATCAGGGAAAATAGGAGATTTTTGCTAAATATTTTACACGCAAACAAAAATGGCTGAACAGCAATCAACTAGCCTGACTGCCCCCCAACGATTAGCTTCTCTCTCAACCTAAAACCTAATTCCAGTTTCCCAGATAAAGTATGTATCTGATAATCTTATAATTATTTAAAATAATTATGTAATAACAATACTTCCATTCTTGGTCAGCTTTGTAGGGTAGCAACTCTGCTATCCATAAACTCACCTAAAAATGGATCCCAATCAAGCCAACCAAAACACTCAGCGAAAAGATAGACAGGCAGAAGATCGGTCAAATCGGGAAAATCAGCAAAAAAAATCTAATCCAAATGATCCAGATCAAAACGATATGTTTCAACAAGGAGATAAAACCAAAAAAGACAGAGAAGATCAAGTCTTGGCTAAACTGAATGAAGATCCCAATGAGAACCAACCAGATCAAGATGAATACTGCTCAAATCACCAGAAAAATTCAGAGGATTCTTCCCAAGAATCAGACCGCAAAAAAGATCATTCCCATATTGTCCAAAAATCAAAAGATCATAATTCTGATTCGGACCAAAAAGACAACCGGCCAGATAGAACGAAACTGGACAATAGCCGAAGGTGAATTCAATAGAGCGGGAAAAAGGGATTATTTTCCGTTTTGACCGACCACTCCAGGGCATATTCCCTTTGGAAAAGGATAGTTTCTGGCTTTTAAATCCTTAAAAGCGGGGTTGGTGTAAATTTCAGTACTACAGTCCTCGAATTACGCAAATCCTTCTTTCGAATTCCGTTGGATTGTTCTGACAAGAAACTTGTCAGCCCAACTCCTCATTCTTTTTCTTACCCTACCTTTCATTTACGACCCAACTGTCCCCCATCCACCCTATTATTTTAATAGTAATTTATACCTATCGCGGAAAAAATAATAGACTGGATAAATGCTATCCCTGATCTAAGGTTTTGAGATGAAATTCTTAAACCCGTTGAGATGGATCACGCAGAACCCCTTTCCATCATTGAGAATGCAATTTCAGATGTTGAAGTTGGATACCTTCACTCAAACCAGAAAGCAAGCCAATGCTTAACCTATGGCTTACAAAATCAGATGGGTGATAGGTGCCAATAATGACCTAGCAGCACATTATCCGTATTGATTTCAGAAAAATCTGTCAGAGCACTTTGCGAAAAACCTCAACTAACTTTATGAAAAATCAGCCTTAATTATTTCCCGCTTTCCAACTTTGGGATCAAGGAAAAATTACCGAAATGTGAATACAAAAATGTAAAACCATCCAAAATTTTTAATCGAGTCACCGAGGCTGAAATTCAAATTTTTCGGGTTTGTGACTCCAGATGTGATCTAGACTTTATAGTTCTTTGAACAGTTAACTTCGCCCAAGCGGAAGACTTCAATTCATAGCACTACACCCCTGATAAATAATTGGAAAATCAACCAAAAAACTGCCTCACCTTCTTGACGATATATTCCGACTCTTCCTGGCTCAAATAAGGATTTAAGGGCAAGGAGAGGCTTTGATCAGCTAATAGTTGGGCATTGACAAAGTCTCCTTCGATTCGAAAGGGCTTCATGCTAGGAATAATCTGAGGATAATGAATGGCGGTTCCAATTCCGTTTTTGGCCAAAAAGTCCTGCAACTCATCCCTTTTTTCAGTCCGGACCACAAACAAATGGGCATTGTGATCTTCTTCCAACATTCCCTCTGGAAGAATCAATTCCGGTATTCCAGTAAGGCCTTGTATATAATCCTGCGCTATTCGCTTGCGAATGTTCTGATTGGCTTCAAATTCAGCCAGCATCTCCACTAAAAATCCAGCCTGAAGGGTATCTATCCTACTGTTTCTCCCGATCAACTCATGTTGATCCCGAATCGGCTGACCATGAGTGGAAAGCAAACGGATTTTTCTTGCTAACCTTTCGTCTTGGGTCAGACACATTCCCGCTTCCCCGAGGGCTCCGAGATTTTTGGTCGGATAAAAGCTCAAGCAACCCACGTCTGCCCAAGTTCCTGCTGCCTTTCGCTGCTGATGGGCTCCAAAAGCTTGGGCCGCATCTTCGATCACAAAAAGCCGATACGTGTTGGCTTTTTGGATGAGCTCATTCATTTGCTGCATTTTTCCATACAAATGAACTGGAATCACTGCTTTGGTTCGCTCAGTCACTGCTTTCTCCCAATCTGATCGAAGCAATCCCTGCTCATCGGTATCCCAAAAAACCGGTTTGGCCCCTACCCAAACTACCGCCTCAGCAGTACTCACCCAAGTCATCGCAGGCACCACAACCTCATCCCCTGGCCCGACACCTAAGGCTCGAAGGGCAAGCTCAAGGGCATCGGTTCCATTGGCACAAGGAATCGCAAATCGAGTCCCCAGGAGGTCTTGAAGTTGAGATTCAAACCGCTCCACTTCTTTTCCTCCTGAAAAAACACCTTGATTCAAGAGCTCGGAAAATTTACGCTCCAAACGTTTTTTTAACTCAGGACTTATCCTAGACAGCTCAAGAAAGGGGATATTCATCAAGGATCTCAGCTAAGTGTTGGGTGAGGTTTTTTCGGGAAAATTGAGCAATCAAATCCGGGTCTGCGGCAGGTAGGTTTCCTTCGCAGAGTTTTCGAAGGGCCACTTGCATCTTGACCTGATCAAAATGGGGAATTACCTCCCCCGCTCCGGTTTCCCGAAGGATTTTGGCGGTATCTCCTTTGGGATCTCCAATAGCCAAGATGGGAACTCCGGTGGAAAGGTATTCAAACACCTTTCCGGGGATATTTCCCTGTGCATTTTTGGTATCGGTCAAAATAAGCAGCAAAGCACTGGCTTCTGCATAAAACTGAAAAACAGCTTGGTGAGCAACATATCCTGTAAAATACACATGCTCGGTGAGCCAGGTATCCTGAGCCACTACGTACCGGATCACCTCACTTACTTTGCCTACAAATGTAATCCGAACGGTTTGCTGGCTTTCCATAAATTCCTCTCGAAAAGCTTTCAACAGAGGAATTGGATTTCGAATGGCATCAATCACACCGGTATAGACCAAATGAAAATCCGTGTTGGCTTTCTTCAGTTTTTCAAAATGATCTGGGAGATCAGTAGGATCGAAGCCATTGGTCAACAGGTCAATCTTCCGCTGGGATAGCCGCTCAAAATCCGATTGAAAAGTCGGAGAAATAGTCAACACGCGATCTGCCTTTTGCAAGACTTCCTGCTCGAGCTGCTGATGCTTTTTACGAACCGATTTCCGCATGGGTAGGGTATCCAAAAACTCCCACTCAGACCAGGGATCCCGAAAATCGGCCAGCCAATACAATCCCATTTTCTCCTTGAGCGCTTGACCAATCAAATGCATGGAATGCGGAGGTCCTGTGGTAATGACTGCCTGAAATTGGCCATTACTCACCAAATTCAGCAAAAATTTAATGGAGGGTTTTACCCAAAAAACACGAGGGTCGGGGATGAGCAAATTCGCTCGAGCCCAAATTCCCGCTTTTTCAAGAACGCTTTTTTGGGTTTGCTCCAGGACCCTGGAGGGATGGTTTTTCCTTTTCCCTCTTAGCTTTCCAAAGATCGAGTAGGGCTCCCAAATCGGAAACTTAATCACCTCAAGGGAGGGATTGATTTCACGTTCCAAGGAAGGGTCCTGAATATCAAAATCAGGGTTTTCGGGAGTAAAAATGACCGGTTCCCAACCAAAATCCGGTAGGTATTTGGAAAATTTCAGCCAGCGTTGCACGCCAGAACCGCCACTCGGTGGCCAGTAATAGGTAATAATGAGAACTCGCTTTTGCATGAACGTACAAAATACTGGTAAACCAGGACAAAGTGCAATCTTAAGCCAAAAAAGGGGAAAGTTTCCTCTCCCCTGTATTCCTGACTAGGACTTCAATCAAAAATCCTATTTTTCACATCAATTTATTCTCCTTGGGCAAGCGAATAGCCTCTCTGCCCATCAAACACACAAAGGTGCTCGGTTTTGATAAAGTCAAATCCGAGATCCTTGATTTGCTTCAACAGTTCCAACACATGCTCGTGTGAAATTGCACGCTGATCA
The DNA here is from genome assembly GCF_024305035.1 of Algoriphagus sp. Taxonomy (GTDB): domain Bacteria; phylum Bacteroidota; class Bacteroidia; order Cytophagales; family Cyclobacteriaceae; genus Algoriphagus. The sequence continues at coordinate 203,838 of NZ_JAMWZB010000002.1, read as the reverse complement.
TCGGTTTTGAATCGACATCTCCAATGGTCAGTGCAGAATGTTTCGCGCAATCCCTCAGGGAATACTTTTACTCCTCTGTTGGTAATCAAATGAAGCTGCAGACCGTCCACATTTGCTTTGCGTAATCGTTCTCCAATGACATTGGGATTGCGATTATCTTCATCCCAGTCAATAAATACATCGACGCCCACCAATTCTTTCTTGGCCTTGGTTTTTGGTGTTAATTTGATCTCCATGGGCTGGGTAGCCTCTTGCCCAAATACCGCGGGAGTCATTTTTTCCGGTTGCTGACCCAGACGCTCTATGACCGCATTGGCAAACGCTGTGGTGGTCGCTCTTGTTGCTGAAAGCCCTTCTTGGTAAATGTCTCCGGTATGAATGCCATCTTCTAATGTTTTCATCCAAGCGTTGGAAATCTTCTCGGCAATTTCCGGCATTCCAATATGGACAAGCATCATGATTGCCCCATTTAACAAGCCGGATGGATTGGCGATCCCCATTCCAGCAATATCCGGTGCTGACCCATGAATCGCTTCAAACATGGCCACTTCTTCGCCCACATTGGCCGAGCCCCCCAATCCAACAGATCCGGTTACTTGTGCCGCGACATCGGAAATGATATCCCCATACAAGTTGAGGGTCACAATCACATCAAAGGTCTCTGGACGATCGGCAATTAAGGCCGTTCCGATATCGATGATTTTATGATCCGCTTCAATTTCCGGGTACTCTTTGGCAACTTCATTGAATTTTTTATGAAAAAGACCATCGGCTAACTTCATGATGTTATCCTTGGTCATGCAGGTCACCTTTTTGCGGCCATATTTTTTGGCATATTCAAAAGCATATCGAATGATTTTCTCCGATCCTGGTTCAGAGATCAACTTTAAAGTTTGATAGACCTCCTGGGTTTGTCGGTGTTCGATTCCAGCATATAGATCCTCCTCATTTTCCCGAATGATCACCAAATCAGTTTTTGGAAAGTGGGTTTTGACAAAAGGTGAAAAGGCCTTGCAGGGACGGACATTGGCATAGAGGCCAAATGACTTCCGGGTGGTCACATTAAGCGACTTAAATCCTCCACCTTGCGGTGTGGTGATGGGGGACTTCAAAAAGACTTTGGTTTCGCGAAGGGAGTCGATTGCTTTTGGTTCCATACCCGAAGAAATCCCCTTCAGGTACACTTTCTCACCGATTTCGATGACATCATATTCGAGTTGGGCGCCGGCTGCATCAAGAATCCGAAGGGTGGCATCCATGATTTCTGGACCGATTCCATCTCCGTATGCCACGGTAATCTTTCTTTTTGAAGACATATATGTTGAGGGTTTAGTTTAAAATTTTGTTCTGCAAAAGTAAGTAAAAAAAGCCAGATGGAGGGTTTGGAAAGGATCATTTTAGCCTTATGGATATCATAAGTTTTGAACGGACTTAGATTCAAAAATTGGATTTTCCAAAGACTTAATTTGGGATTGAAAACCCGACTTGTATATTTGTTCACTACTGAAAAGCAATCTCTATGGAAGATTTAAAAAATATCCTCGCTGAAGAAAAAAACGGTGTATTGTTTTTGACTATAAATCGGCAAGACAAAATGAATGCCCTCAACTTTGCCACCTTAGAAGAGCTGCGCGAAATTTTTGATGAGGTTGTCGATAATAAGGCGATCAAGGCGGTGATCTTGACCGGTGCGGGAGAAAAAGCATTTATTGCCGGTGCGGATATCAAAGAAATATCGGAACTCAATGAGGTCAATGCACGGAAATTCGCCGAACATGGCCAAGAAATTTTTTCCATGATCGAAAACTGTCACAAACCGGTCATTGCGGTGACCAACGGATATACGCTAGGAGGTGGCTGTGAATTAGCCATGGCCTGCCACATTCGGATTGCGTCTGCGAATGCCAAATTTGGTCAACCTGAAGTCAATTTAGGTATTATTCCCGGTTACGGGGGTACCCAGCGATTGACCATTTTAGTCGGCCGGGGAAAAGCCAATGAGCTGATGATGACTGGGGACATGATCGGTGCAGAAGAAGCCCGAGAATTGGGATTAGTCAACCATGTCCTCCCAACGAAAGAGGATGCCATGGCAAAGGCTCAGGAAATCGTGGAAAAAATCATGTCCAAAGCACCTTTGGCGATTGGAATGGTCGTGGATTGTGTCAATGCAGCTTATCTTGCCGATGAAAACGGTTTTCAAACCGAAGCAAATAGCTTCGCACGATGCGTCAAATCGGGCGATTACAAAGAGGGTACCTCAGCATTTTTAGAAAAACGTAAACCCGTATTTAAGGGAGAGTAACTTCCCTTTTCAGATGAGCAATCTCAAAAAACTCGCCGGACAAACGGCAATTTATGGACTGAGCAGCATTCTGGGCCGGTCCATTAATTTTTTACTGATCATGGTCTACACGGCCTACCTGAGCAAAGCATCCCTAGGGTCGTTTACAGCGATTTATGCCCTGATTGGATTTTTGAATATTGTCTTTACCTATGGGATGGAAACGAGTTTTTTTCGCTTTGCCACAGGGAAAAACTTAGACCCCAACCGGGTGTATTCTCATAGTCAATCGCTGCTGGTAGTCAGTAGCTTGATTCTGGGCACAGGTCTTTATTTGGCCGCTCCGGTACTGGCCAATTGGATGGAGTACCCCGGCCAAGCCTACCTCTTTCGTTGGTCAGCCCTGATTCTGACCTTTGATGCGGTACTGGCAATCCCTTTTGCCAAGCTGAGACTGGAAAACAAGGCGCTGCTGTTTGCCTTGGCCAAACTGATCAATATTTTCATCAATGTCGGGTTGAATATCCTGCTCATTATTGGGTTTCCCCATTGGATTGAAACCGGAATCATTCCGGCAAACTTTCTGGGTTATCAACTGGATTGGGGCGTGGAATATATTTTACTTTCCAATTTGTTAGCCAATGGATTAATCATTCCTTTGGTCTGGTGGAAAGCAGGATTTTTCAAATTTGGAGTCGAAAAATCGCTACTTAAGCCCATGTGGTCCTATTCCCTACCCTTGCTGTTTATGGGCTTGGCTGGGGTGACCAATGAGCTGCTGTCACGAATGCTATTTGAATATATTCTGCCGGAGAATTTCTACCCTGGACTCAGCAGCCGTGAAGCAGGCGGGGTTTTTGGAGCCAATTTCAGGCTGGCCATCTTGATGAACCTGGTCATACAAGCCTTCAAATATGCGGCTGAACCTTTTTTCTTTAAGGAATCTGAAAATAAAAACTCCCCCAAACTTTATGCGCAGGTGATGCATGCCTTTATCCTTTTTTGTTGCCTGTTAATGATTGTTATTTCTGTCAACTTATACTGGATTGGACCGCTTTTCCTCCGCAGTCCAGGGTATGAGGATGGACTGTTTTTTGTACCTGTCCTACTGATGGGCTATTTGCTCTTGGGCGTTTATTTCAATCTTTCGATTTGGTTTAAAGTCACCGACAAAACCCAATACAGCTTTTGGATTACCTTTATCGGCGCAGGGGTGAGTGTGGCAGTGATTTGGTTTTTGGTGCCCCTGTGGGGATATATGGGAGGGGCCTTAAGTACGTTGGCTTGCTACCTGGTTATGACTGTAATTTGCTATTATTTTGGGCAGCGCTACTACCCCATTCCCTATCAAACCCAAAAAGGGATCAGCTATCTATTACTTGCATTATTACTAAGTTATGGTGGTTTTTACTTGAGTTTGGATCAGCCTATGCTGAATTTTGTGGTAAAAAATGCGTTTTTGATCCCCTTCATTCTTCTAATTTTATGGAGTGAACAGGCGTTTATTGCCAGGTTGAAAACCAGATTTAAAATTTAAAAGGATCATTTTAGGGACAAGATCGTTATACATGGATATGTCTTTTCAAAGCTTTAGCACGAGCATTAGGGTAAAAGGCATTATGTTTGTGATTTGATCCCCATAATTTAAGAAAAGTGATTTCAAGAATAACTCTCTATATATTCCTGTTTTTGACCAGTGTACTAGCTGGAGAAGTCCTAGCTCAGAAAAAACTCAGTAAAAAGGAGCGCAAAGCCCAAAAAAATGAAGCTTTGGCCAGTCGGTATTTTATTGAAGGAACCAAGCTGATGAATCTGGGAGATTTGGAGAAATCCTATTTTTATTTTCAAAAAGCCCTCGAACTGGAAACTGAAGAGCCTGCTATCCATTATAAAATAGCAGAGCTCTACACGAAGGCCAATCAGCCTGACAAAGCATTACCCTTTGCCGAAAAAGCGGTCACACTCGATCCAGAAAATAAATATTATGCTTTGATGGTGGCCGAGATTTACACCCAACTCAAGCAACCGCTTAAAGCCGCAGAAATACTCGACCGCTTGACCGCTGATGGACAAACTAATCAACAGTACAATTTAGATTTGGCTTCGATCTATCTCAATGCCAATGAATTTGACCAAGCACTCCTAGCCTTGGATCGAGCAGAACAATACTACGGAATATTGGAGCCCATCACCTTGCAAAAGCAGCGAATTTACCTTCGTAAAAACCAACTCGACCAAGCGGTTAAAGAAGGGAGAAAACTGATCGAAGCCCAGCCTGGGAATCCAAATTACGTATTGGGTCTAGTCGAGATTTTATTCAATAACAATCGATTGGAAGATGCCATTTCCCTAGTTTTGGGCGAAATCAAAAAATACCCCAACCAGCCCGAACTGCAAATGGCCGCCCATAGTCTATTCAAAGAAAAAGGAGATTTGAATCGGGCAAACCGCTATTTATTCACCGCTTTTCAGAGTACAGAACTCGATCCGGAAGTGAAAGCCAGAGCTTTTATGGGCTTGATGAATGAAATCAAAACCCAAGAGCGCGAGCTGGTGCTGGATTCTTTGGAAGTTCTCATGATCGAAAAAACCGCAGAAAACGCCCTGATTTTTGAGGCACTTGGAGAGCGGGCAGGGCAGGTTGGAAATCAGGAAGCGTCCATTGATTATTTCAAAAAATCATTGGAATTAAAGCCCGAGAATGCCTCTGTTTTGGAAAAAGTCATTTTAGGCTCCTTTGGCGAGGATGCGGATTTTGCAGAACTCGAACAATACACCACCTTGGGCGTCGACCAATTTCCCAAAAATCAGGAATTTTGGTTTTACGATGGAGTAGTCAAATCTGCTCGCAAAAATGACAGTTCAGCTGTCATCTCCTTACAAAAAGCCCTAGCGCTCAACCAAGGTCAAAATCCACAATTAGACCAAGTAGCCTTTGGTTCATTGGGTAGCTCTTACTACAATCTAGGAAAAAAGGATTCAGCATTCCACTATTTTGAAAAAGCACTCCAAATCAACCCCAACGATGAGCAGGTCTTAAATAATTACGCCTACTTCCTTTCCTTAGAGAAAAAAGACCTGCAAAAAGCCAAGGCTATGTCCGAAAAAGTGGTCAAGCGATTTCCCAATAATGGCACTTTTCTTGACACACATGCCTGGGTATTGTTTCAGATGGGGGATTACGAAGGTGCCAAATATTACATGAACCTAGCCATTGAACAAGAAGTGGAACCCAGTGGGGTGATGCTAGAGCACTACGGGGACATCCTGTATCATTTGGGGCAAAAATCCGAAGCATTAAGTTTCTGGAAAAGAGCTGCCGATAGCCCGGAAGCCTCAGAAAAATTGCCTTTAAAAATAAAAGACGGTAAATACCATGAATAAATTTTTATTGCTTGGATGGGTATTGATTGGAATGATTTTGCTCAATTCCTGCTCTAAGCGGGTGATTCCTTACCAATCCAATGAGCGAATGAAGGAATTTTCACCCCAATACGCAGATTTTGATTATTTGAGTGCCCGAGCTAAAGTGGTCATTGAAGAAGGCTCCGGCAAAATTACGCGAGGCACGTTGAATCTGCGTGCAAAAAAGGACAGTTTGCTTTGGTTTACCATTTCTCCAGGATTGGGTATGGAGGCTGTTCGAGGGTTGATTTCGAACGAAAAGATCCTAATCAAAGATCGAATCGGAAATCAGGACATCGACATGAGTTTTGCCGAATTCAAGTCACTCTATGGCTTAAATTTATCCTTGGATTTATTCCAAAATATGCTTTGGGCGAACCCTCCCTTTCGGTTTGATTACCGAGACCGACTCGTTAAAGTGGGCAAAGTGTATGAGCTCACCCAAGTCCGTGATCAAGTCCGGTATTTTTCCAAAGTGGGAACAAGTGAAGCAAAAGTGACTGAACTGGTCAGTAATTCACTCGATGACCGGGGTAGCTTGCTGGCAAGTTTCGCTCATTTTCAAACGATCGATCAGATGCCCTTTCCAGCCGAAACCCTTTATAAACTCATCTATCAAACCCCTCAAGGCGCCCAAAACACCATTATCCACGTGGAATGGACCTCAATTGATCGACACTCCTCTGCCTTGAGTTTCCCATTTAGATACTAATCAAGCATGCGTCAACTACTCTTATTTTCAGGCTTGCTTTGGATACTGATGAGTTGGTCAGTGACCGATTCTTTTTCCCAGACCAAAAAAAGTAGGGAAGAACTGGAACGGGAAAAAGCCGAAGTACAAGCCCGCTTACGGGAATTTGACGCGATTCTCAAAAAAACTTCAGCGACCAAAAAAACAACCATTGGGGAACTCAATGCCATCACCAGGCAATTTCAAACCCAAAATCGCTTGGTCAATACCCTGGACCGGGAAGTTAAACTCATCGATCAAGAAATCCAGGAGACTGAATCGAAAATCAAAAAAATGGAGCAGGAGTTGATCGATTTGAAAGCAGAATATTCCCGTATGATTTACAATACCTCTAAGCTCAACCGGAGTATTTCCATCGTCGCTTTTGTATTCAGTTCCAGCACCTTTAATCAGCTCTACATGCGCTTGAAATACCTCAAGCAATATACCGATAGCCGAAAACAGCAAGCCGCTCAAATTGAAGAAGTCACGCAGCAATTGGCCCAGGAACGCATCCAGCTGGATGCTCGAAAAGGCGAAAAAGTGAAAGTCCTGGCAGAGGCTCAAGCCGAACGACGAAAGCTCGAAGGCCTGCGAAGAGAACAACAGGGAATGGTCAATAACCTGACCAAGCGGGAGACCGAAATCAAGCGAAAGATCACCGCTACCAAAAAACAACAAGAACAGCTCGAGTCACTCATCCGACAGGTCATTGAGGAAGAAATTCGACTGGCAGAAGCTGCGGCCAAAAAAGATAACAGTACGGCCACCAAATCTGCAGGAAGTTCCATGCCCATGACTCCTGAAGTGGCCGCTTTATCCAGTTCATTTGCCGGTAATAGAGGAAAACTTCCCTGGCCGGTAGAAACTGGTTTTGTTACCGAAGTGTATGGGGATAATCCCCACCCGACGCTCAGAGGGATCAGCGTGCCCAATGACGGAATCAATATCCGGACCCAACCCAATGCCAGCGTGCGTTCGGTCTTTGACGGAACGGTCACCAAAGTGGCTACCATGCCCGGCTATGGGGAGACGGTCATTATCAAACACGGGGAATATTATACCTTATACAGCAAGCTAAAAACCATTACTGTAAAAACCGGTCAGACTGTCAAAGCAAAAGACGTAATTGGCCGGGTAGCGGTTGATGCCAACGGAGAGTCAGAGGTTCATTTCCAAACCTGGAAAGGACTTCAAAAGATGAATCCTTCCACGTGGATTGCACCCAAATAGCTTAAAAATTCGTATATTTAAAAAAAGATTCATACTAGCCCTTTGCTTCTTTGTGTAAGCAAATGACAATTATATCTTTGTGACCTCATTTACCCTAAAACAAAAGTAATTATGACAACATTGGGTTTTATTCAAAATATGGGCGGAGGCTCGATCGTACTGATCATACTTGTCATCCTCCTGTTATTTGGTGCAAAACGAATCCCTGAACTCGCTCGTGGACTTGGCCGAGGAATCAGAGAATTCAAAGACGCTACTAAGGATATTCAAAACGACCTCGAAGAAGGATTGAAAGACAAAAAAAAGTAATCCTCCAAAAAGGCTAATCGCTTTGAAAAAATTCATTTCGTTCGAGGAAATCAAAAAATTGCTCGAGAAAAAACAGACTTCCTGCCAGGCAATAGTTAGTCATTATCTCCATAACATTCAAACGAAGGCGCATCTCAACGCCTTCGTTGAAGTTTATGGGCAGTCCGCTTTGAAGCGGGCCGAAGAAATTGATGAAAAATTAGCCAATGGGAATGCCGGAAAACTAGCCGGCATGGTCATCGGAATCAAAGATGTCCTCTGTTATCAAGGCCATGAATCTACTGCTTCCTCAAAAATTTTAAAAGGCTACCAAGCCCAATTTACTGCCACAGCCATTCAGCGCTTGATCGACCAAGATGCCATTATCATCGGTCGACTAAACTGTGATGAATTTGGAATGGGGAGCTCAAATGAAAATTCTGCCCATGGCAAAGTACGCAATGCTTTAGACGAAAATCGTGTCCCTGGCGGATCTTCAGGAGGATCAGCCGTTGCGGTACAAGCCAATCTTTGTACCGCTTCCCTGGGTACAGATACCGGAGGATCAGTTCGCCAGCCCGCAGCATTTACGGGTGTGATAGGCATGAAACCCACTTATTCTAGAGTGTCTCGGTGGGGATTAATTGCCTACGCTTCATCTTTTGATACGATCGGTATTTTTTCACATACCGTAAAGGACAATGCGCTAATCATGGAAATCATCGCAGGGCATGATGAGTTTGATAGTACCTCCTCGCGCAAACCCATTTTCCCCTATAGTCAATTGCTTCATTTTGAGAAAAAAACTAAAGTTGCCTACTTAAAAGAAGCATTAGAATCCCCTGCTTTACAGCCCGAAATCAAGAAAAATACAGTTGCTGTCTTGGAAAAATTGAAGGAAGAAGGGCATGAAGTGGAGCAAATCAGTTTTCCGCTACTTGATTATATTTTGCCTACTTATTACATTCTTACCACTGCTGAGGCAAGCTCTAACCTTTCCCGGTTTGATGGGGTGAAGTACGGCTATCGCACCCCAAATGCACACAATTTGGAAAGCATGTATAAAAAGACTCGATCGGAGGGCTTTGGGGAAGAAGTTAAACGGAGAATCATGTTAGGTACTTTTGTGCTTTCTGCGAGCTATTATGACGCTTATTTTACTAAAGCCCAAAAGGTCAGAAGGATGATAAAGGATTTCACCGAAGATCTTTTATCCGATTTTGATTACATTATTATGCCGACTACGCCCACTTCAGCGTTTAAATTTGGGGAGCATCGGGATGATCCTGTGGCCATGTATCTGGAGGATTTGTTTACAGTACAGGCCTCAGTTTCTGGCGTTCCTGCCATTTCGATCCCCAATGGTAGCGATCAAAACGGCATGCCGATTGGGCTTCAGATTATGAGCAATTCGTTTAAAGAAGCAGAACTGTACGCCTTTAGCCATTACCTTAAAGATCTAACCCTGTAAAACAATGAAAAAAACTTTGCGCAGCTTATTTACAGTATTCAGCTTGACTGGCTTACTCATCCTGCCCAAAGCTTTTGCTCAAGTAGAAGAAACCATTGAGGCCCCATCCCTTTTTAATGAAGAAGAAGTCCAGCCTAATTACCACTACGAATACATTCCTGATTTCACCTACGCCGAAGTGGAAGAACGGATTAAGGCGATGGACACCGAAATGCCCTTTGAATTAAATGACCGGATTTTTTCTTTTATCCAATATTTCACGGTTAGAAACCGGGATTACACCAAAATGGTATTGGCTCGAAAGGACCTGTTTTTTGACATGTTTGATCAGACCCTGCGTAAACACGAGATGCCTGAGGAGATCAAATACCTTTCGATTATCGAATCGGGATTGGATCCACAGATCCGCTCTAGAGTTGGAGCCATGGGGCTTTGGCAGTTTATGCCTGCCACGGGAAGAATGTATGGAATGCATGTGAATCCAGAAGTGGATGATCGCATGGATCCGGAAATGTCTACCGATGCGGCAGCTAAGTATTTGAAATCCCTGTATCGCATGTTTGGAGATTGGGAAGTGGCTATGGCTGCTTATAATTGTGGGCCAGGAAACGTCCGAAAAGCCATTCGTAGGTCTGGTGGAAAAAAGACCTTCTGGGAAATTTACAACTACCTGCCTCGGGAAACGCGGAGTTATGTTCCCCAAGTCCAGGCTATGCTCTACATCCTCAATCACCTCGATGAGCATAATTTTCATCCAGAAGACCCCACATATGCACTGGAATATGAAAAGATTCGATTCGATCGAGCCATGAGTCTGGACAAACTGGCCGAACTGACCAATCTCTGTGTGAGTGATTTGGAAAAGCTAAACCCCTCGGTGAAAAACCGAAGAATCCCAGAAGCAAATCGAAGTATGGCCCTCCGGATTCCAAAAGCTAAACTCCCCTTCATCAACGAAAATCTGGCTTGGATTAGTGATTCACTCGGAAACGCTCCGCTTTCGCTGTTGGCCTCTGACAAGGTTCGGGTTCAACCCGTCGAAAGCCTGGCTCAAGAAATTCAGCGAAACGGCATCACCTATCGGGTAAGACCAGGGGATGTTCTTGGACGCATTGCAGGAAATCACGGCGTTTCGGTGGCCCAACTGAAAGCCTGGAACGGTCTGAGCTCAAACCTGATTCGAGTAGGACAACAATTAACCATTTATTCGGCAAATGCCCCCACAGCAGCGGCCACAATTCAGACCAATTCCAATGGTCAAAAACTCTACACCGTTAGGCCAGGAGATTCACTTTGGATCATTTCAAAAAGGCATGCGGGGCTGAGCGTCGAACAAATCAAACGACTGAATAACCTCAGCAACAACACGATCAAGCCCGGTCAAAAATTGATCATTGGATAGGCTTTTTTTTAAAATCGGCTTCTAAAAACAGGGAATCTGTTAATTTTTTTTAACAAACGCCAAATCGGACCGAGGAAACAAGGTTTGCGCGGGGAAAGTATTTATTTTGTACACACCCAAAGAATCAAACCAACATTCGAATGAAAACCATTTTCCGGATAGTTTCTGTAGTACTGATTGCCTCGCTCTGGATGGCATGCGATTCAGATGGCAGCAACTCAAACAGCTCCAAACCTAAAGCCCGTGGATCTATTGGAGAGATCATTTTAGTCATGGACTCTGCAAAGTATGCAGGCCCCGTGGGCGATGCAATTCGTGACATTTTCGAATCCGACCTACCGGGAATGATTCGATCAGAAGCCAAATTTAAGGTTAATCGTGTGGATCCCCGTGCGATGACCCGAATGCTCCGGATGTCAACCAACCTGATTTACGTGACCACATTTGATGATCGGGGTGCTGCCAGCCAAGTAATTAACGCTCAATTTTCCAAAGAATCGAAAGAAAAAGCACTCAATGATCCCAATCTCTATTCCTTGCGTGTCGAAGATGAATATGCAGTGGGGCAAGAAGTCCTTTACCTATTCGGCAATACCGAGCAGCAACTCATCGAAAATCTAGAAAAGAACGGAGACCGACTAGAAAATCTCTTTGAAGTACGAGAAAGAGGTCGACTGGAAAAGGCCATTCTGGCCCGAAAAAACACCGCGGCAAATGCAGAGGCGGAACAACAGCTCGGAATTCAAATCAATGTTCCTGCCTCCTACCAGATCGCCAAATCTGAACCCGGTTTTTTGTGGGTCCGCCAGCCTACCCCAACGGCTAACCGAGCGGATATTAGTCTGTTTTTTCACGTAGAAGATTACGTCTCCGAAGAGCAAACTTTTCCAGAGAACATCCTGACAATGAGGGACTCAATTACAAGACAACACATTTTTGGTGATCCCGAAGATCCTACCTCTTATGTAGTAACTGAAAAACAAATCGTCCCTGCTTTCCAAAACATGGTGATAAATGATAATTTTACCACCGAAATCAGGGCTTCTTGGAAAACCAACAACATGAGCATGGGCGGATCCTACCTAGGATACCTCATGGTGGATAAGGAAAAAGGGAAACTTTATTACCTCGAAGGATTTGTGTATTATCCCAATGAAGTTCATCGGGACGCACTTCGAGAGATAGAGACAATTTTACTTAAAACCGATGTAAGCTGGACACCAGAAACGGGAGCCTAAAACCCAAATAATTCAGCTTTTTATGGCAATTAAAATTCGAAAGGAAGACGCACTCAATTATCACACACAGGGCTCTCCAGGGAAAATTGAAGTAGTTCCCACCAAACCCCTATCCAGTCAGATGGACCTTGCATTGGCTTACTCTCCGGGAGTAGCCGAACCCTGCAAGGAAATCGAAGCAGATATCGAAAACGTGTATAAATATACTGCCAAAGGAAACTTGGTGGCAGTAATTTCGAATGGGACGGCAGTTTTGGGACTTGGAGACATTGGACCGGATGCTTCCAAACCGGTAATGGAGGGAAAAGGTGTCTTATTCAAGAAATTTGCTGGAATCGATGTCTTTGATATCGAAATCAACGAAAAGGATCCCAAAAAACTCATTCAAATCATCAAGTCTCTTGAGCCGACTTTTGGCGGAGTAAATCTCGAAGACATCAAAGCGCCTGAGTGCTTTGAAATCGAGCAAACCTTAAAGCGGGAAATGAACATTCCCGTCATGCATGATGATCAGCACGGAACTGCCATTATTTCAGGAGCGGCTCTTCTAAATGCCCTCGAACTTGTCGAAAAAGACATCACCGCAATCAAATTGGTCGTCAATGGCGCGGGGGCTTCGGCAGTGTCCTGTACCCGATTCTACATGTCTCTTGGCGTTAAGCGGGAAAATTTGATCATGTGCGATAAAGAGGGTGTGATCCGAAAAGACCGGGAAAACCTCGATGACATTAAAGCCGAATTTGCCACAGACCGGGATATTCACACCTTAAGTGATGCCTTACAGGATGCGGATGTGTTCTTGGGGCTTTCTGCCGGAAATATCGTTTCGCAGGATCAAATCAAATTGATGGCCCCGAATCCGATTGTTTTTGCCTTAGCCAATCCTGATCCTGAAATCGCTTATGATTTGGCTATTGCCGCACGAAAAGATGTCATCATGGCAACGGGAAGATCCGATCATCCCAATCAGGTCAACAATGTATTGGGTTTTCCCTACATTTTTAGAGGTGCTTTGGACGTCAGGGCTACCGCAATCAATGAAACCATGAAGTTGGCAGCTGCAAAGGCCATTGCCAAACTGGCCAAAGAGCCCGTTCCAGATATTGTGAATAAGGCCTACGGTGAAAGTAAATTAGGCTTTGGAAGAATGTATTTGATTCCAAAACCCCTTGACCCTCGCCTAATTACAACCATTGCTCCCGCTGTAGCCAAAGCAGCCATGGATTCGGGAGTTGCCAAACATCCCATCCAAGACTGGGGAGCCTATGAACTTGAATTACAAGAGCGGATCGGTATCGATCAGCGCTTGATGTCAGTGGTCATCGCACGGGCGAAAAAAGATCCTAAGCGTGTCGTATTTGCCGAAGCAGACAACCGAAAAATTCTCAAGGCGGCCCAGATCATCCGGGATGAAAAAATTGCCCATCCGATCTTATTGGGAAATCGAGAAAAAATCCTTCAACTTATAGAAGAAAATTCCCTCGATCTCCAGCAAGTCACCATTATTGATCCTTTAGAGGAGAAAGAAAAAACCAATCAGTTTGCCGAAATTCTCTACCAAAAGCGTCAACGCAAAGGAATGACCCTACCGGACGCGAGTAGATTGGTTACCCAGCGTAATTACTTCGGTGCCATGATGGTCGAAACGGGCTATGCGGATGCCTTTATTTCGGGTTTGACTCGGGATTACCCCAAGACTATCCTTCCTTCCCTTCATTCTATCGGCGTAAAACCCGGAACCAACCGAGTGGCGGGAATGTATATCATGAATACCGACAAAGGACCCTTTTTCTTTGCCGATGCCACCGTCAATCTCAACCCAACTGCTGAGGAATTGGTGGAAATCATTGGACTTACCGCAGATGCGGTCAAGTTTTTCAATATCGAGCCAAGAATCGCGGTCTTATCCTATTCCAACTTTGGATCAGCCAAAGGAGACATTGCCTCCAAAACAGCAAAAGCCACCGCAATGGCCAAAGAAAAATATCCGGATTTGGTCATAGAAGGAGAGATGCAGGCAAATGTGGCCCTAAATGAAGAGATTCAACGAGAAATGTATCCCTTCTCCAAGTTGGTCAATAAACGAGCAAATACTCTAATTTTCCCCGACTTGAGTTCCGGAAACATCGCCTACAAACTCATGGCCGAATTGGGAAATGCCGAAGCGATTGGTCCTATTCTTTTGGGAATGAACAAACCGGTTCATATTCTTCAACTGGGTAGTTCGATTCGAGAGATCGTCAACATGGTTGCCATCGCAGTAGTGGATGCTCAAACAGCCTCGGGATCATGATCGCCTATTTGCAAGGCAAACTGGTATTCAAAGACCCAACCTATGTCATCATTGATGTCGGAGGAATAGGCTATCAGGTCAAAATATCCCTGCAAACTTATAGTAAAATCAAGGAGGAGGAGCAAATCAGGCTCCTCACCTTTTTGCATATTAAGGAAGATGCCCATACACTTTACGGGTTCAAAGACGAGGAGGAAAAGCGGCTTTTTTTACTTTTGATTTCGATCAATGGCGTGGGGCCCAATACGGGTTTGATGATTCTTTCCTCGCTCAGCACTGGGGAAATCGAGCAGGCAATTTTGGAAGGAGACGTGGCTACCATTCAGCATGTCAAGGGAATAGGTGCCAAAACCGCCCAGCGGATCATTTTGGAATTGAAGGACAAAGTGGGTAAATCTGGATCCGAAAATACGCCAACCCCACTTGGATTTTTGAAATCAAGCAATAAAATACGCGAGGAGGCGTTACAAGCGCTCATTACTTTAGGATTTCCCAAAGCTGCCGCAGAGAAAAATATTGCGCAAGTACTGAAAAAAACCAATGGGGAAATTTCTTTAGAAGATTTAATTAAAGCATCTTTAAAGACACCATAACAAACAATTGGATTGGACTTCCGGAAGATACTGACTTTTTGCAAGAGAAGGTTCCGAGGCGGTTGGTCAGCTGGCCTTATCCTGTTTGGTTTGATTCTCAGCTACCAAACTGCCCAATCCCAGCAAATAGCCACTGACACGACGCAAACCCGCATCGACTCGCTAAATCAAAGGCGATTATCCCGCTCATTTTTGCTTTGGCAAAATCTGAGAACAAATCCACTTTTCCCCTTTTCCAATCCCTTTTTACGACCGCAATCCCCATTTCTTCCAAAGTCTTCGATTACTCAGTCGGTGGAAGTTAAAATCGATTCCACACTCAAGTATAACCTTGTGGATCAATTAGACACCACCCGAATGGGGAATGAGCAGGAATACGATTTTGAGCAATTTTCCAAAATCCAGGAATACAAGGTCCGGCAAGAGTACTGGAGAAGCAGAGCCCGTGGAGGAGACGGAGAAAGTGCGGTTGAGGGACGGGGATTGATTCCCCCATTGACGGTAAGTCCGCAGTTTGATCGGATTTTTGGTGGAAGTGAAATAAATATTGAACCGACCGGATATGTAAATCTTGACTTTGGAGCCATTTTCAGAAGAATTGATAACCCTACTCTTCCGATCCGGCAACAGCGAAATGGAGGCTTCAATTTTGATCAGCAAATCCAAATGGCTGTCAATGGTTCTTTGGGAGAGAAAATGAAAATCGGAGCCAATTTTGACTCCAACAACTCCTTTGATTTTCAGAATCAGCTTAAACTGGAATTTAATGGATTTGAAGAAGACATCATCAAATCCGTGGAAATCGGAAATGTTTCCATGCCGGTTCAAAATCGACTCATTCAAGGCGCCCAAAATCTGTTTGGGGTTAAAACTCAACTCCAATTTGGAAAACTGGGCATCACTGCAGTGGCCTCCACCCAGCGTGGCCGAAGGGATAACCTGGTCATCGATGCGAATGGTCAAGGCAGAAGTTTTGACATTCAGGCCTCTAAATACGACGAAAACCGCCACTTCTTTCTCTCCCATTTTTTTAGAGAAAATTACGAGCGCTGGCTTCGGGGATTGCCCCAGGTGTTATCCGGAGTGAACATCACCCGAATTGAGGTGTACATCATGAATCGAGCGGCCAACACCGAAACACTCCGAAATTTTGCCGCTTTTATGGATTTGGGAGAAGGCAGGGTTTTACTCAACCCTGACAACCCGAACATTGGCCCTGGAAACCCGAATGCCCCGGCAAGCAATTCGGCCAATAGTCTATTTCAAAACTTGAGTACCAACCCCGCTTTCAGACCCTTTGATACCGGCTCTCGATCCATGGAAGATGCGCTGGGAATCCGAAAGGGAGTGGATTTTGAACAAATCAATGGAGCCAGAAAACTGGATGAAACGGAGTTCTTTTTCAATAAGCAATTGGGCTTTCTTTCCCTTTTCCGCAGACTTCAAAATGATGAGGTGTTGGCCGTATCCTACGAATACACCTACAATGGGCAGGTATATAAAGTCGGGGAATTGACCGAAGACTACCAAAATCGGGAGGGGGATGAGTTGATTTTCCTCAAACTCCTTCGACCCGCGCGAATTAGCACCCAGGTTCCCACTTGGGATTTGATGATGAAAAACGTGTACAGTCTCAATGCCTCTCAAATTTTGAGAGACGGATTTCAGCTTCAGGTAATCTACCGGGACGACCGTACAGGACTGGACAATCCCTCCCTGCTGGAAGGCGAAAATGTCAAAGACGTGCCTTTGATCCGATTGACCGGTTTGGATAACCTCAACCCTCAAAATGATCCTGCACCGGATGGGAATTTTGACTTTGTGGAAGGAATTACCATGATTTCCAATCGAGGATTGTTGATTTTTCCTGTGTTAGAGCCTTTTGGCTCCAATCTGGAACGACGATTTTTGCCTACAGAAGAGGTACTCAAAGAAAAATATGTATACGATACACTTTATGAGACCACGCAAGCGGATGCCGAGTTAGTCACTCGACTCAATAAGTTTTTTATCAAAGGCCGCCTTACCGCAGGCTCCGCGAGTGAAATCCAATTGCCTGGATTAAATATTTCTCCGGGATCGGTCATTGTACAAGCGGGAAATATTCCACTGACCGAAGGGGTAGACTATACCATCGATTATAATGTAGGTCGATTGGTTATTATCAATGATGCCATTCTCCAATCCGGCAAACAAATCAATGTCAGTTTTGAAAAAGCCGATTTGGTTTCCTTTCAGACCCGGAGTTTGTTGGGAACACGCTTGGACTACCTTTTCAATGAAAATTTCAGCTTAGGGGGTACCTTTTTATACTTAAATGAGCGACCGAATGTTACCCGTATTGCCACTGGAAACGAAACCCTTCGCAATAGTCTATGGGGCTTGGATGCCAATTTCAGCGATGAATCGCGCTTGCTGACGCGACTGGCCGATGCCTTACCTTTTACAGATACCAAAGAAACCTCCCAAGTCACTTTCAGCGGAGAATTCGCCCACCTCATACCAGGCACTTCCAACCGGGTCAATGGAGAACAAGCCTCGTATATTGACGACTTTGAGGCGGCCATCACGCCCTTTAATTTGGGGGGAGCAGCAAATCAAAACTGGAAACTGGCTTCAACTCCTCAAACCGAGGACAATCGCTTTGATCTGAGTTTTCAAACTGAAGATAACCTGGGAACCACCTACCGGAGGGCTCGATTGGCTTGGTACAATATTGATAATATTTTCTACCGAGAAAACGGTCCCGGTGTACCTCCCAATATCAATAGAGAGGATCGAAGAAATCACTATGTGAGACGAGTGATCCCTCAGGAAATTTTTCCAAATCAAGATCGGGAGGTGATCATTACCCCGCAACCGCTCTTCGAAATGGCCTTTTTCCCCAGTGAGCGAGGAATGTACAATTACAATCCCAACTTGACTCCAGAAGGCTTGCTTCCCAATCCTGAACAAAATTACGGAGGAGTTACCCGAGCGATTACCACTGAGGTGGATTTTGATCGAACCAATATTGAGTACATTGAATTTTGGCTGTTGGACCCCTTCATTGAAGGAGAAAACGGCCGGGTCTTGGATGGGATCTTTAATGAAAACAATACCACGGGTGGAAAGCTTTTCTTCAACCTAGGAGACATTTCTGAGGATGTCATGAAGGATGGAAGCCACGCATTTGAAAATGGACTTCCCGAAGATGGAGATCCTGCCGAAACCCGAAGTAACGAATGGGGTAGAATTACTCGGGAGCAATTTCTGATTCCTGCTTTTGATAATTCGGAATCCGCCCGTGAAAATCAGGATGTGGGACTGGATGGCTTGAAAAATGAAGATGAGGTTGAATTTTTCCAAGATCGCTTTATCGACCGACTCAATGTCAATCAACAGGCTAGAAATCAAATTTTGCAGGATGTTTCGGGGGATCTATTCCAGTACTACCTCGATGAGGAATTTGACCAAAATGATGTCAAAATTCTCGAACGTTACAAAAAATTCAATGGTATGGAGGGCAACTCTCCGGTCACCTCAGATCAAAACCTTCCCTACACCCCCTCGGGAACCAACAATCCAGATAATGAGGATCTCAATACTGACAATACCATCAATGAACTGGAAAATTATTACGAATACGAAATTGACCTCCGGCCAGAAACGATGGAAGTGGGGCAAAACTACATCGTAGACAAAGTTACCCACAATGAAGCCGGAGAAAATGTAGATTGGTACCTATTCCGAATCCCTGTCCGTCAGCCCGACCGAACTCAAGGGGATATCTCTGGATTTAAATCCATTCGCTGGATGCGAACCTACCTGACTGATTTTGAGCAGCCCGTAGTGATGCGAATGGCAAATTTCAGATTAGTGGGAAGTCAATGGCGTGTTTTTCAGGAGTCTTTATATGAACGAGGTTTTTTTGAAATTCCAGAGCCTGATGTATCCAATGTGGTCGTGGACGTAGTGGGCATTGAAGAAAATTCCCAAGGGAGCGATACGCAAAGCCCTTATGTTTTACCTCCAGGCATCATCCGGGACCGGGATAATACCTCCACTGTGGAACGAAGGTTAAACGAACAGTCCCTACGAATCTGCATCGAGGATTTGGCTTCTCGAGATGCCCGGGCGGTATTCAAAAATATTCAGCAGGATTTGGTGCAGTTTGAGCGAATTAAGATGTTTTTTCATGCGGATAGCGAAGATGCTCAGGATGGGGAACTGACCGCATTTTTGCGCTTGGGAACCGATTATACGGATAATTATTACGAAATCGAGGTTCCTCTGATCATCACTCCAAAAGGCACTCGAGACCCAAGGGGGATCTGGCCTTTGGAAAATGAAATTGACATTGCGATTCAGGAAATTGTCGATGTGAAAATCGAACGGGACAATCAACGGATTCCGCTAAACCTCCCCTATTCCAAGCAAGTCAGACAATATACCGTGACGGTGGTGGGAAGACCTGAGCTCAATCAAACCCAGGGAAGTATGATCGGCGTGAGAAACCCCGGAACCAGCGGTGGGGGGAGCAAAAGTGTCTGCATTTGGGCCAACGAACTCCGAGTCACAGGAGCTACCAAATCCAATGGTTGGGCGGCAAATGCCTACATGAATGCAAAAATCGCAGACCTGGCAGTAGTTTCTGCTTCGATTCGACACAATTCCATTGGATTTGGAGGATTAGAAACCCGACTTTCTCAGCGAGCCCGTCAGGCCACGACTCAATACGATATTTCCACCAATGTGGATGTTCACAAGCTATTACCTGAGCAATTGGGAATTACCATCCCCATGTATTTCAGCATTGAAAATGCATCTACCAGACCGGAATTTGACCCGCTCAATCCCGATGTTCCCTTCGAATTGGCGCTAGGAAAATTTGAGACCGACGCTGAACGGGATGCCTATCGGGATATTGCACTGGATCAGCAGAAACGAAAAAATATCAGCTTCAATAATATCCGGAAAATAAAAGCCAATCCAGAAGCTCCAAACCGAATTTACGATTTAAGTAATTTTTCCTTTAGCTATGCTGTTGGTACGGTGACCCAAAGCAATGCCCAGATTCAGAACTACGAGTTCAAAACAAACCGGGGAAATATTACCTATTCGTTCAGCCCCAAACCGCTACCTATTGAACCCTTCAAAAATTCCGAATGGCTAAATTCACCCCATTTGAAATTGATCAAGGACTTCAATCTCAATCTTTCTCCAACCCTGATGTTGGCCAGACTCGATGTAGACCGTAGATTTTTACGATCCCAATATCGAAATGATCAGCTCTCCGCCACGGGGGTAGATCCCTTGTTTCAAAAGTCCTTTTTCATGAATCGCTCCTATACCTTAAACTGGGATTTGACTCAAAACTTACGGGCTGACTACTCGGCCTCGGTGATGGCTGTAGTGGATGAACCTCAAGGGGATTTGGATACGGAAGCCAAACAGGATTCGGTGAGAACCAACTTCTGGAATTTTGGCAGGAGAACCAATTACAATCAGGTATTGGATGTAAACTATACGCTCCCACTAAACAAAGTCAAGCTCTTGGACTGGATTCAATCTGATTACCGGTACAATGCCACCTACACTTGGATGACCGGGGCCATTGGACAGCGAGACACCTTAGGTAATACGATTCAGAATACCCGGGAGCAAACCCTAACCGGGAAATTCGACCTGCTTAGACTCTATGCCAAGAGTAAAAAACTGGATGC
Organism: Algoriphagus sp.; assembly: GCF_024305035.1. GTDB lineage: Bacteria > Bacteroidota > Bacteroidia > Cytophagales > Cyclobacteriaceae > Algoriphagus. The sequence goes on along the minus strand of NZ_JAMWZB010000002.1, from coordinate 183,196 downwards.
CTTGAATGCTCCCAAAAGACCGAGTATTCCCGGCAGACAAAACATCAATGCAGAAGACACCATCGGCACCCCTTTCAGCAATAAGCTGCTGAAATTCCTGATGATGGTCAAAGAAATCACCTACAATTACACCCTGATCGAAGGAACCTATTTACCGGGCTATATGCCCAATACGGGGCTTTTGGGGATGGATCGAGAGTTTTCCAATCCGGGTCTGGCCTTCTTGTTTGGAAGTCAAAACCCTCAAATCCGAAATGAGCTCGCACTGCGAGGCGAAATCGCCCCAAGTGCCGAACTTACCCAGCCCTTTGTTCAGAACCGCTCGTTCAATCTGCGACTGGGTGCCTTGGTGGAGCCTTTTCAGGATTTTCGAATAACCTTAAATGCCACCAAGCGAGAAAGTGGAGATTATCAAGAAATTTTCCGCAACTCCCTGGATAATCCGGGAGAATATGTATCGGTCAGTCCCAATCGAATAGGGTCCTATTCCATTACTACTCTGATGTTGGGCACGAGTTTTTCGCGGGATGACAGTCAAAATAACTCTCCAATCTTTACTGATTTTGAAACTAATCGGAGTATTATCAAATCCCGACTTGACGCCCTCAACCCGGGGGGAGAATACAGTATTAATGGGCAGGATGTGCTGATTCCGGCATTTTTAGCCGCCTATCGAGGTAAAGACGCATCGGATTTTAACCTTAATCCATTCCCCAAGACCCCACTCCCCAATTGGCGGATAGATTATCGAGGTCTTTCCCGTTTGAAAGGGCTAAGTGATATGTTCTCCAGTATCAATATCACCCACGGCTATACTTCCACCTATGATGTAAGCAATTTCTCCAATTCCCTCCAGTATCAACAGGGACTGGAGTTATTTAATCGACTTCAAGACATTCCACTGGCCAATCAACTGACCACCGAGGGGCAGTATATCCCCATTTTTGTGCTCAACCAAGTCGTTTTATCTGAACGCTTTGACCCTTTGATTGGACTGGATTTATTAACTAAGGATCGATTTAGTATCGCAGTCAATTACAATAAAGAGCGGGCGTTAGGACTTAATTTTTCCAATTCACAAGTGACCGAACAACGCACCACCGGATTTGGCTTAAACTTGGCTTATACCAAGGCAGGGATGAAAATTCCATTTAAAATCCAAGGACGAGAGACGGTACTGAAAAATGATGTGCAAATGCGCCTGGATCTAAAAGTTGGAGATACCCGGCAAGTGCAACGAAAAATCGAAGAAGAAAGCACGGTGACCAACGGTAACCTCAATATCCAATTCCGTCCAACGATAGGCTACATCATCAATCAAAATTTGGAATTGACTATTTATTTTGACCGTACGATCAATGATCCCCGGGTCACCACAGCCTACAAGCGGGCCACTACCTCATTTGGTGGACAATTACGATTTAATTTATCTCAATAGATTTTTTAAAGTGTCGAATCATCTTATTTTTGAACTCGATTTTAAAATCTTTCAAACATGAATTTTCCTCAGGAATTAAAGTACACCAAAGATCACGAATGGGTTAAAATTGATGGTGACATCGCCACGATTGGAATCACCGAATTTGCACAATCTGAATTGGGAGACATCGTCTATGTAGAAGTAGAAACCGTTGGTGAAACCATCGAAGCCGGTGAAGTCTTTGGAACAGTAGAGGCAGTAAAAACCGTTTCCGATCTATTTATGCCACTCAGTGGAGAAGTGATTGAATTTAATGAAGAGCTGGAAGGTTCTCCAGAACTGGTCAATGAATCTCCCTATGAATCCGGTTGGATGGTCAAAGTAAAAATCTCCGGAGATCTTCCTGAAGATTTATTAAGCGCTGAGGAATACACCGAGTTGGTAGGAAAAGATTAAATCAACTTTTGCGCCTTACTGTCAGTATCCTTTGGCTGATCCTGTTGGGTTTTGCCATGCTTACTCCCGGAGACCGGTTTCCCGAAGTCAATGCTTTTGACTTTCAGGATAAATTTATTCATCTCCTTTGCTTTTTTCTCCTGGCTTACCTCTGGGCAGGCGTAGGAAAAAAGCGAAATTTGAACGATTGGAATCTAAAAAACTGGATCATATTCCTTTTTCTGGGATTCTTACCGGGAGTATTCTTGGAAACCGGACAACTTGTTATTCCCAATCGGTCGTTTGATGAATATGATCTGATTATCAATTTATTAGGTGGATTTTTAGGAATATTAGCATATTTTAAGACTCCATCCATCCTCAGTCTCTTGCATTAATGCAGTAGATTACTTACAATTGTTAGTAAATAAGAATAAACTTAACCTTCATAAACCAAATTCGCCATGGAAGCAAAAAAGACTCCAAGCGCTGACTTGACCAAAAAGACAGGAATGTTCCTGAACTTAGGGTTGGCAGTAGCTGTAGGTGCTACCCTTGCGGCCTTCGAATGGAAGTCTTTTGACGACGGATCTTTAAAAGATCTAGGGATGGTCAATGACAATTTCGAAGAACTGCTAGATATTCCAATCACGGAGCAACCACCGCCCCCACCGCCACCGCCAGTAGAGCAGCCTATTATTCAGGAAATTCCTGATGAGGTAGAAATCGAAGAGAAAATCGAAGTAAACTTTGACGTGGACGTGAAAGAAGAAACGGTGATCAAGGAAGTGGTCATCGCTGAAGCTCCAGTTGAAGAAAAAGTAGATGAGATTTTTGACGTAGTAGAAACTCAACCTACACCTCCAGGTGGAATGAGCGGTTGGAATGAATACTTAAGAAAGAATCTTAAATACCCCACTCAAGCCAGAAGAATGGGGATCGAAGGAACCGTAATTGTGGTCTTCGTTATCAACACCGATGGATCAATTCAGGACGTTGACGTACTGAGAGGTATTGGAGGAGGTTGTGATGAAGAAGCAATCAAGGTTGTAGAAAATGCTCCTAAGTGGGAGCCTGGTAAACAACGAGGTCGTCCTGTACGAACTCGAATGAGATTACCGATTCGCTTCGCATTGAGCTAATCAATCTTTGAAAATATGAAAGCCCGATTCTGTCGGGCTTTTTTTATGCCTATTCACAACTTTTAACCTAGTTAACAAATCTTAAAGGGCTCATTTTTAGCATTTTATTTTATAGCTTTTCCTATGTTTCATTTAACCACAAAAACAATGGAAGCTAAGAAAAACCAAAAAGCAGATCTCAAAAACAAATCAAGTCTATTCTTAAATCTCGGACTGACCCTCAGTGTCGGTTTAGTCTTGGTAGCTTTTGAATGGAAAAGTCCATACTCAGGACCACTGAAGGAGATCGGGACAAATTCGGAAAATTGGGTAATTGAGGACATCCCGCTTACTATTCAGACACCACCTCCCCCACCACCTCCGCAGGTTAGCGTGGAAATCAAACAAGTAGATGATGAAATCGAATTGGATGACCTGGATATTGATATCGACATTAACCTCTCCGAAACCGAAGAGATCTCCGATGTTATTCTTCCCGGGGAGGCTCCCATCGAGGAGGAAGTTGATGAAATACTGGATTTTACAGAAGTCCAAGCTACTTTCAAAGGAGGAATGGAAGCCTGGTATAGCTATTTAAATAAAAACCTTCGCTATCCAAGCCTGGCCAAACGAATGGGAATCGAAGGAACCGTGTTGGTGAGATTTGTAATCAATAAGGATGGGAGTGTTCAGGATGTGGAAGTGCTCCGACCTCTTGGAGGTGGCTGTGATGAAGTAGCCATGAAGGTAATCCAAAACTCCCCAGAATGGATACCCGGCAGATTTAAGGGACAAGTCGTCCGCTCTCGGATGGTTATGCCCATCAAATTTAAACTCGATTGATCAAGGATGCTGTCTCAAAAGTTCGCCTTTCTCAGCCAACTAATCGCTCTGGCCGAAGAATACAGGGATTAAATTTGAGACAGCCTCTTTTTGAAGGCAGGATTAACTAGCTAATTCAAAATTAAGGAATAAGGTATTTTTAATAAAAAGGCGTATTTTTCATCTGTTTATAATTTGTTCTTCAGCGGTCATATGGAATCTCGCAATTCTAATCATCCCCGAGTGTGACGGGTACGTCGTGCTCAAATTCATTTACCCAAATCGTATTCGTGATGAAAAATCATTCCTCTGCCTTAATTCTGATTTTCCTTATCTTTTTTTCCTGTCAAAGACAGGAAACATTTGACATTCTGATTTTAAACGGAACCATCTACGATGGAATGGATAATCCACCCCTTGAGGCAGACTTGGGAATCCGAGATGGTAAAATAGCAAGGATTGGAGAGCTTGCCGGGCAAAAATCAAGAAAGACGATCAATGCAAAAGGGTTGATTGTCTCTCCAGGATTTATTGACATGCACACCCATTTAGAACCTATCATGGAAATGCCACTGGCCGAAAGCTTGCTCAGGCAGGGAGTGACCTTGGCTTTGGGAGGACCAGATGGCGGAGGTCCTTGGCCATTTTCTGATTATTTGGATTCCTTAGATCAGATGGAAATAGGTCCCAATCTCGCTTACCTAGTCGGGCACAATACCATCCGAAGGGAAATTATGGGGAATGAAAATCGCGAACCTACTCCAGAAGAATTAACTACGCTAAAAAGTTATGTTGCCCAGGCGATGGATGCGGGAGCCTTTGGTATTTCCACAGGACTTAAATACCTCCCCGGGACCTTTGCCCAATTGGATGAAATCATAGCGCTTTCGCAAGTAGCAGCAGCTGCCGGCGGCATCTATACTTCCCATTTACGGGAAGAAGGATTGGGCTTAATTGAAGCAGTACAGGAAGCAATTCAACTATCAAAAGCGGCAACAATCCCGGTGGTACTGACGCATCATAAAGCGATCGGGGTGAAAATGTGGGGACAAAGTGCCCGTACTCTGGAATTAGTTGACTCGGCTCGATCGGCGGGATTGGATATCATGATGGATCAATACCCCTACGCAGCAAGTCATACGGGAATTAGTGTTTTAATCCCCAGCTGGGCTTTGGAAGGGGATAAATTTGAAGAGCGAGTAAAGGACCCTGCCTTAAAAGACAGCATCAAATCTGGCATCATCTTCAATATTCTAAATGATCGAGGCGGGAACGACCTTTCAAGAATCCAATTTTCGCGGGTGAGTTGGCAAAAGGACCTCGAGGGTAAAACCTTAGCGGATTGGCTAGAAATGGAAGGATTGGAGCCGAGTATTGAAAATGGAGCAGAGTTGGTCATTCAAGCCCAGCTCAATGGGGGTACAGGAACAATTTACCATGCGATGGATGAAAAAGATGTGGAAAATATCATGAAACACCCCATGACTATGATCGGCTCGGATGGACGTCTTTCCAGGCCCGGGGAAGGTCATCCTCACCCTAGAGCATACGGTACCTTTCCGCGAGTACTCGGCTATTACACCCGAGAAAAAGGAGTTTTAGATCTTCAAAAAGCCATTTATAAAATGACGGGGCTCTCAGCCAAGCGGCTGGGTATCCCTGATCGTGGTAGGATCAAGGAAGGGAATTTTGCCGATATTGTGATTTTTGATGCTGATAAAATAATTGACAAAGCTACCTTTACCGATCCCCATCAATACCCCGAAGGCATTCCCTTTGTGATCATCAATGGCCATATGGTAGTGGAGGACCATCGATTTTTAAACCGGGGATACGGGCAGATTCTCCGAAAAAATCAACTCTGATAAGCAAATTCAAAGCTGCGAAACCCTTTTTTCACAGCTTTGATTTTCAATTGAAACTTACAAAACGTTCAAGGCCTGCTCTTTGATTTTTTCAAGCTCATCTTTCATTCGAATGACATAGCGCTGAATTCCTGCATCATTGGCTTTGGAACCGATGGTGTTAATTTCCCGGCCAATTTCCTGAGAAATAAATCCCAGCTTTTTACCTTGACCCGTTTCCTCAGAAAGCGTTTTGGTGAAATAGTTTAGATGGGTATCCAATCTCACCAGCTCCTCGGTAATATCCAGTTTCTCAAAATAATAGATCAGCTCTTGCTCAAATCGATTCTCATCAAAGGAATTTTCATCAAGCCATTCGTTAAAATGGTTTCGAATCCGATCTTGGATTTTAGTCTTTCTTCTCCCTTCTTCAGATTTTACCGAATCGAGGTTTTGAGCGATTTCTTGAATAGTTTCATTTAACTTTTCGAAAAGTACCTTCCCTTCGTCTTGCCGGAATCCATCACATTTAAGAATCGCCTCTTCCAAAACCCGCTTGACCAAAATCCATTCTTCGGCCACATCGGCAGTTTCTATGGCGGTGGAATTCATGACCGATGGGGCTTGTAAGGCAAGTTTGAAAACCTCAGAAGCATCTGCACCGACCGATTCAGCCAAATCCTTAAACTTATGGTAATAGGATCGAAACAAGTCTTCATTAATCAGCACCGGCAAGTCACTGCCTGCTTTGGACAAAAATTCAATACTCACGCTAACCTTTCCCCGTTCCAGAATCCCCTGAACGAGCGTCCTAATTTCAAGTTCTTTATCCGAAAACTGTCGTGGACTTCTTATGGATAAGTCTAAAAACTTGGAATTAAGGGATTTTACTTCGATATGAATGACATAGCGATCATCCTCCCATCCGGCATTTCCAAAGCCGGTCATTGATTTTATCATGCTGATTTTATTCGATTAGAAATTATAGCCCAAAGATACATAGAACTTCAAGTCTTCGGTTTCATAATTCCTAATTGGTCTGGCTATGTCAAATTTGACATAATAATTGAGCAATACAGTGCGGATACCTGCACCATAACTTTGAAGCCAAGGATTATTGAAATTATTGAGTGTAATGGTGAAAGGTGAACCTTCGGTATTAATTACTTCTGTATTTTGATCATTGACCCGCTCCCAGGGAGCAGCCTCATCCCAAGCGGACCCGATGTCGTAAAAGCCAACCAATTGGAAATTTCGGATAAAATTAGATGTGATATTTCCCCTAGTGAGGTAAGAAAACACGGGAATACGCAGCTCTGTTGTAAAAGTGATTACGTTATTTCCCCGGATTTCATCGTAATCATACCCTCTCAGGTCGACAAAGTCTGCGAAAAGAATATTGGAGTTTTCCTCGCCTCCTGGGTTTCGTACCGGAGAAACTTCGGGTCTATTGGTGGGTGGGCGATAAAAGGAATTGAATAACCAATTGTCCATCCCTCCCACAAGGTAGGTTTGTGGATTTTTCCCAAAGAACGAACCGGTATACAGGCGTGAGGCTAAGATGATATTTTTATGGATTCGCTGATAATTCCGAAAGTCTAGGTAAAAATTGGAAAAACTTCGATTGCCTTCATTCAATCCTTGGTAATGAATGATTCCCATTTTACCCTTCAATCCGGCTTGGGAATATAAGCCGATTTGCTGCGTTCTGTCGTAAACAAACTCCGCTTTCCCCCCGACATAATTCACATCAAACCGATTCAATTCTGGATTGGTCGCTAAAATCAATGAATCCGAGTTCAAATTGAAGTATTGACTCTTGGCAATAAAGGGGGCAAGAGTGAATCGCGAATTAATGTTGAACGGATAAGAAACTCCAAGCTCCGCCTTGGTTAACACGTATTTCTGAAAGGTAATGTCTCCCTCGGTGACTCGGATCGTCCTGCGGTCAAAACGTCCACGGAAATCCAAGCGGCTTTTCAGGTACTCATATTCAAAAAACACATCTCCACCGGACCTAAAGTCCAATGCGGTCATAATTCCCCCTTGAAAAACGTGATTGTCCAATAGATCGGTCATTTTTCCATGGAGATTGATCCCAAACCCGCGAAGAGGATCGATGACAAATCTAGAGTTGATGCTATTGGTAAAAAACTGGGGCTCCATAAACTGAGGACCCGTGACCCGCTTTTGAAGATTCTGAGCACGAAAACTTTCTAACAGGTTAAATTGATTTGATCCTTGTCCGGATTCCCCTGCCTGAAAATTTCCGGGAATGGTATCAAACTGATAATTTTCAGTATTGATTCCCCTAGAATTCTGAAATTTTAGGCGATCGATATTGATACTGGAAGTTTGCGGGCTAGTACGAATGGTATCCACCGGGATTTCGGCTTGGGGAACACTTGGCTTCTTTTCCTCGACAGCAGGAGTTTTCTCTCGTTCTTCCGCTGTATTGGTATCCAAGCGACGTCTGGCTGCAATTCGTTCATTCAGACTCTTGGCTTGTTCGAGCTGAATTCGAGGGGTGCTCGGCGTAAATTGATCCGCCGCGCTGTAATTTTGAACAACCAGAAATGACTGCTTGCCTTCCCGTACAGCAAAGGCGATTTTATTCATCCTACTGGTCACATCAAAAACCTCCACACTTTTGTCCCATGCGCTAATTTGATTGGCGATCTCATTGCCAATGTTCAATCGCATCAAATTCGTAATCCCACTCAAATCACTGAGGTAGACTAAGTTATTGGAATTGACTTTTCGAGGGATACTGTTTTTACTAAAAGAATTAGTCAATCGGGAAATTCGTATCGTGTCTCTTACTTCAATCTTAAATAGGTTATAACTTTCCTCAAAAATACTCAAGCTCGGATCATCGGAGGCTACCGAATCCGGAATATCGGAATAATTAGTCGAATAAATGATGGTAGAATCATTTAAAAACATGGGAGTGAGATCATCAAATTCATCATTGGTTAGTCTCCTTCCACCCCCTCGCGCATTTAAGGAATAGATATCCGTTTTTCCATTAGAAATAGCCGAAAGGACCATATTTCGTCCCGTGCTATTGTAATCCATACTTAAGATTTGAGTGATATTACGCAAAAATATTTTGTCCTGATTCGTCCCATCAATCGACCTTAAGCGTAGCGTCGTCAGTCCCCTTTTGAAAGAGGCAATGGCTAAATTTGAGGAATCTCTCCAAGCAATGACCGGGGTCAGAAGATTGGCCTCTTGATCCTGATGAACCGCACCTCCTTGAAGGAGGGTGCGTTCTACTCCGCTGGACAGTTCCCTTACCTGAACTTTATACTTGCCCCCATTATTAAGAACATAAGCCAAATGAATCCCATCTGGGCTAAACTTGATATCGGTAATAGCTCCGGTAACTCGTGCAGAGGTAGTGGCTATTCCTTGCGAAGCTTCGATAGACTTGAAATTGGTATTGACCTGTTTATTGATCGTGAGGTAATAATTTTTCCAATCTTGAGTAAACGTCTTGTAGTTTAGACCAACCGTATTGGCTATACTATTTTCTTCATTCCGATTAATCCTTGAGAGATTGAGAATGCTGGAAATATAGCGTTTCCCGTAGCGCTCTGCAATGTAATTCCAGACCGACTGGCCGACCAACCCAGCTTCCAATCCGCTCAATTTGAGAATTTTTGGATTTTCTTCTTCTTTAAAATACTGTCTGGTGAAATCATCCATTTCCCTACTCCAGCCTTTTGCGAGGTATAGCGCAATCCCTTCTACGTACCAATCAGGGAAAGAATTCATCAAATTAGACTGAAATGCATCGGCTACGGAGGCTCCGTAAAGCATTTCTTGGATAATTACTTTCGAAGTGGCATAGATTAAGTCCTCTTTGAATAAATCCACCCGACCTTTGTAGCCTACCTCAGCGATAAGGCGACTGAAATTGGTTTGCCCTTCTTCATTATATTCTTCTTTGTTCAGGTTTAAATTACTCTGAAGGAGTTCTTCGGGGGAATTGTAAATGTAAATTTTGGGCTTGGTATAGGCCACATAGCCAATCATTTGGGTCAGCCGCTGAAATTCTTCTTCGAGAAACTCGATAGCCATTTTGGCATTGGCTCCCCCTCGGTCATAATAATAGACCTCAAAATTATTGGAGGAAAAATAATACCACTCGAATTCCTTATGCTGAATCCTGTTTTTACCGAATCGTTCTTGATCAAATTGTGCGAAACTGACCCCGGTAACCAACCAGAGCCCTAGTAAGAGTAGAAGATGGTTTACTTTTAATCGCATTCGAAAATTTTTCTTAGTCGGTTAAATATAATTAAAATACCTCGCGATATCTACCTCTTGGGGAAGTGGCGTGTTTCTGATCAAAAAAGAAGTCATGACCTTACTGTAATAAGGGATTAACGACACTCCTTTCGCTCCGAAACCATCAAACAAGTAAACGTTTTGCTTTACAGGATGTTTTCCCAAAAAGGGTTTTCTATCCTTAGTTGCTGGACGGATGCCTACTTTTTGAGAAATATAGGCATCAACGGGCAATTTGATCAATCCGCTCAATCGTTCAGTCAATTCCTTTTTCGCGCTTTCTGTGGGACCCTGGTCTAAATCATGCCAGGTATAAGTTGATCCCACCCGATGCAGGTCATTGCCCAGATGCACCCGAAAGACTCCTCTATTTACGATGTAATCCGGGGAAAAGCCTTGTTTTACTTCCAAAATTTCTCCCTTGACCGGTGCAAAAGGTAAAAAATTAAAAAAATCAGAATTCATGGCCCCCAATCCATTGCAAAACACCAGGGATTTAGCCTTGATATTTTTTACAACCCAAAACTCTCCTTCCTGTTGAATATCCGAAACGTCAAGTTGATTCCTTATCAAATCCTCCCCAAAATAGGCTTGCATTCCATCCAATAATGGATTGATATCCAGCCAGCCACTATTTTGGAGCATCACTCCACCATAGGGATCGTTGAGAAAGGGAGATTGACTTTGCTGATGAATGGCAGAAAGGAATTGGGAAAAACGCGTTTCGGCACTGTTTCCCATCCATTCATTTTGCTCCTCGATGGATAAAAAGGGGCGGTAAATCCCCTGCTCGCGGAGAAATTTCCTGGAAGTAAGCCTCTCCATCTGGCGATAGAATGGGATGATTTCCGGAAATAACAAGTCCGCATTCCAGGTTTTGACCATTTTTCTCCCTGTTACCGGATTAAATAATCCTGCCGCCACCCGACTGGATTGGTTGAGATCGGGTCGGTCGAAAATCTTGACTGATTTACCGGCCTCCTTGAGACGAAATCCCAAAGCAGTACCTGCTAAACCTTGCCCGATAAGCAAAAAATCTGTTTCCATAGTCCAAATAAAAGGTTTTATTCCTTATTTTGTTAATTCCCCAGAGACAAAAACTATGTTAAAAATTAAGCTATTCACATTCAATCCCTTTCAGGAAAACACCTACCTTATCTACGATCAACATGGGGCTGCTGCGATCATAGATCCTGGATGCTATGAAACCGATGAGCAAGAAGAATTACGGAGTTTTATTTTGGAACAAAATCTGAGTCCTCAGCTTTTGCTCAATACCCATTGCCACATTGATCATGTGCTGGGAAATGCCTGGGTCAAACATACCTTTGATATTCCCTTACTGATTCACGATAAAGACATTGCAGTACTGAATTCTGTGAAGGTTTATGCCCCTAATTATGGGTTCCATCGCTATGAACCCACCGAACCGGATGGCTATCTTTCCACCGATCAGGACATCAAAATTGGAGACCAAACCTTGCAGGTGCGCTACGTACCGGGCCATGCTCCAGGCCATGTGGTATTTTATCATCAAGAGAGCGGAATCTGTCTGGCAGGCGATACTCTTTTTCGTCAGAGCATCGGAAGGACAGATCTGCCTGGGGGAAATCACGACCTTTTGCTCGAAAAGATCAAATCAGAACTTTTCAGCCTACCCGATGAGACGGTAATTTATCCCGGTCATGGGCCAGAGACAACCATTGGATTTGAAAAAATCCACAATCCATTTGTAGGTAAAAACGCCAGACTTTGAAGCTAAAATCACACATTCCTAACACCCTCACCTTACTGAATTTACTTTCAGGCATTATAGGGATTCATTGGGTTATCGAAGGGGAAATTTTCTCTGCCGCCTGGTTTATTATTCTCTCCGCTTTTTTTGATTTTTTGGATGGATTTGCTGCCCGTATGCTCCAAGTCACCGGGGAATTGGGTAAGCAGCTGGATTCGTTGGCAGATTTGGTCTCATTTGGAGTTTTGCCGGGGTTTGTGCTTTTCAGCATGTGTGAGCAGGTTAGTCCAGGTTCTTGGCTGGCTTATTTCACCTTAACTATTCCACTTTTTTCGGCTCTTCGACTCGCCATGTTTAACCTTGACACCCGCCAATCCGATCGATTTATCGGCTTACCCACCCCTGCCAATGCACTTTTTATTTCTACCCTCCCCTATCTTTTCACTCAATGGATTGATTTGGAGCGATTCTTTTTGACTCCTTGGGCTTATTTGGTATTGGCAGGAGTCCTTTCGTTCCTTTTGGTGGCCGAAATTCCTCTCATCGCATTGAAATTCAAAAACTTTTCTTTCAAAAAGAATGTATTTAGATATGTGCTGATTGGATTTGGAATCGGATTAATTTTGGCTTTTGGATTGGCAGGGATTCCACTGATTATTCTTAGCTATTTGATCCTTTCCCTGGTAGAAAACAGCCTAAGCAAGGCATGATTTTACATTCACGAATAAAAATACTTCTGGGAATAGCTGGGCTTTTTCTGCTCATGGAGCAGACTTTGGCTCAAGGGCGATTTTATAAGTTCCCAGTCACCCAAACCGGGATATATGAAATTTCAAATCAACAATTGGCCGAACTGGGCTGGTCGGAACCCTCCCAGGTTTCTTTTTTTGGATATCCGGGACGACTTCCCCAAAAGCTGGATTCTGCCAGTTTGGATTTACGAGAAATCCCAGCTGAAGAAACAGCCACCGGCCTGCGGGTTTTTCTCACCGGTCCACATGTCATTTCCGATTCGCTGGGAAATCCTTCCTACCGCCACCATTATTACCTGGATACCTTAAATTACCTGATTGGACAGACCCAACAGCCCCAACGAATCCGAAAAGTGGAAGCTATTGAAACAAACTCCATAGGCTCAACTTTATATCAGTGGAAATCAATCAAAGAAGATGCGGTTAATCTTTTAAATTCTGGGAGAGTTTGGTACTCTGATCCCATTCGAGCAGGCGGATCTCGGTCTTTTGCCGTTGATTTAGCAAGCTCAAGCGACAAACTTTGGAAAATTCGAGGCGTTTTGATGAGTGCTTCCACCGGGGGGGGAAAGTTTGAAATTATAGCTCAGGAACAAGTTATTCAATCCCTCGAAATCGCTGCTATTCCTAGCTCCACCTACGGCATCAAGGGAATCGAATCGGAGTTTCAAGCTGAATTTCAGCCTGAAAATGGTCAACTCAATGCCCTCCGCCTTGAATACCAAAGTAGCAATTCATCAGCTTCTGGGTACTTGAATTATGTGCTGGTAGGAAGGCCCATTGACCCTGAAAATCCCTCCAGTGGGGCTTACCAATCCAGCCAAAACTTCAGCAACCTTCACCTCCGAGAAGAGCAGTTCGTTTGGGCAATTGAAGATTTTTACCAGCCCATACAAATTTCACATGCGGGGAACCCCGTTCAGATCAATGCCTCTGAAATAGTTATTTTTGAGGACAAAGATATTCAAGCCATTGAGCAGTTGGCTCCGGTTGACCCGAACCTTCGAGGCTCCACCGTTTGGCCTGATTTATTGATTATCAGTCCGGATTTACTCCTCCAAGCTGCCGAATCCCTTCGAATTCACAAACTTTCACAGGGGGTAGTTGCTGAGGTAGTTCGGTTACCGGCCATTTATGATGAATTTGGCTATGGAAATCCTGACCCCGTGGCTATCCGCAACTTTATCGCCTGGCATTACCATCGGGGAAAGCAGTTGAAAAATGTATTACTTTTTGGAAAAGGAACTTACGATTACAAAGGGAGACTAGGGGGTAGACCCAATTTGATCCCAACCTATACCAGCAGAACCAGTCTCAATCCGCTGACAACATTTAGTTCGGATGATTTTTTTGGCTTACTTGATTTTGGCCAAGGAGAATGGATCGAAAGCAGGGAGGGTGATGAAATCCTTCAAATCGGAGTAGGTAGACTACCGGTGATCAACTCCAGAGAAGCCCGCATCGTGGTCGAAAAAATAATCCAGTACGAATCCAACCCCTCTGGCCTGCAATGGAAACGAAATTTTACCTTGATGGCCGATGATGCAGATACTAATATTCACCTCCGAGATGCCGAATCACACAGTCACTATTTGGCCACCAATCATCCAGAGTTCAGTCAAACCAAGCTTTATTTGGATCGGTATGAGCAAATTCGCGAGGGAAACACCCAACGGATACCTGCTGCCAGAGAAGCTTTAAAAAGCACCTTACAGGAGGGTACTTTGTTTTTAAATTACATCGGACACGGCAATGAAACTACCCTTGCCGCAGAGCAGGTTTTTCGGATAGAGGATATCCAAGACTGGCCCGTTCAACGAAACCTTCCGCTTTGGATTACGGCCACTTGCGAATTTGGGCGCCACGATAGTCCATTTATCCGTTCAGCAGCAGAAGAATTATTGACCGTCGAAGCAAAAGGGGCAATTGGTTTATTGACCACTGGAAGGCCGGTTTTCAGTAGTATCAATTTTTCCTTGAATCAAGCTTTTGTCCAAGCGGTTTTTCAAACCCCAGATCAGGCATTCGCTGATCTGGGATCAATTTTCAAAGAAACCAAAAACAACAGTTTGAATGGCTCACTCAACCGGAATTTCAGCCTCTTAGGAGACCCTTCGCTCCGATTAGCCTCACCCAACTTTGAGGTCAGACTTACCGAATTGAAAAATCAAAGGGGAGAAAAGGTAGAATCGCTTTCTGCGGCAAGTGAAGTCAGCTATGAAGCCGAGGTCGTCGATCCGGAATCCGGTGAATTAGCTAGCCAATTTAATGGATCGGCTCTCATTCAAGTTTGGGACCGCCCCAAACCCGTGGAGACCTTGGGGGATGAAAGTAGCAGCACGGTGTTTACAGAGGAAAAAACACTGCTTTTTCAAGGGAATGTACCCGTTGCAAATGGAACCATTTCCGGAAAACTGAAAATCCCGGCTCAGGTAGCCGAACAGACCGCAAGAGGGGCAATCCGAATTTTTGCAGTCGATGAGCAGCGGCAACAAGACGCCTCCGGGTTTAGTCGTCCGCTACTCGGCGGATTAGCACAGGGGTTTGCAGAAGATGAAGCCGGACCAATCGTCAATTTATGGGTGGATGGCATCCCTGCCGATCAAGCAGAATCCTTTCAAACCCGCCAAATCCCGGCTGAAATCACCCTAGAAGACCGCAGTGGAATTGATATCAGTGGGCTAGACCCTAGTAAAAACTTGATTCTGCAAGTCAATGATAGCCCTCCGGTGATTCTAAACAACGACTACCAAGCACTAGAGGGGGACTTTATCCGTGGAAAAGTAAATCTAACGCTCACTGCGCTGCGGGAAGGAAGCAACCAAGTCCGAATTACCGCATTTGATTTGGCAGGCAATGAAACGACCCGAACCTACCCAATCGAGGTGGCAGGAAGTGAACGGATTCAAATCCTTTCTCACTCCACTTTCCCCAATCCCACCTCTCTTCAAAGCAAGTTTGAAATCAACCATAATCGACCGGGTGAAAACCTTAATTTAATCTTAGTAGTTTATACCTCAGAAGGACGAATACTATTTGAAGATTCCCTTCGTTTAGTGGAAGCTGATGCTGTGATTGATGATTTATCTTGGATTTTTTTACAAAACCAAACCAAATATCCAGCAAAAGGAACTTATATTTACAAAATAGCGCTACAGTCAGAAGTGGATCAAACCACTGCTATTGCCAGCGGGAAAATCATAATTGAATGAAATCTATGGCCAAAACAAACCGGACAAGCATACTGATTGCACTTTTCGCTCTGGCTAGCTATTCGACCATTGCACAAAACTCTGTAATCATTTCCGGTCAGGACCCAGACCGCCGTGTCATTACGACGGCTGTTCCATTTTTGAATTTTGCACCCGACTCCAGACATTCGGCAATGGGAGATGTGGGAGTGGCTACCTCTCCGGATGCCAATTCGGCGCACTGGAATGCTGGCAAACTTGCTTTTGTTAAAGATAACTCAGGGTTTTCCCTTTCCTACTCACCTTGGCTTGGCAAATTGGTGAACGACATGTCTTTGAGCTACCTGACGGGCTTTTTCAAAATTGATGAAAATTCGGCCTTTGGTTTTGATCTTCGTTATTTTAACATGGGCGATATCCAACTCACCGATGGACGGGGGAATCCGCTGGGAGAATTCAATCCCCGGGATATTGCCATCGGGGGTACTTACTCTAGAAAATTATCTTCTAATTTAGGCCTGGGGATCTCCGCTCGATTTATTCATTCCAATTTATCCGGAAGTATTTCTTCGGTGGGAGGATCTGAAGGAAGACCCGGTGTCAGTGTGGGCACGGATGTAGGACTTTATTATTCAAAACCCATCTTGGCGGGGTCTAGAGAAGGAACCTTCTCCTGGGGTGTTAGCTTGACCAATATCGGTCCAAAAATCACCTACAATTCTGCAGACGATTTGGACTTCATCCCCACAAATTTCAGAATCGGGACCGCTTATGGGATCGAATTGAATGAATTGAACTCCATCACCTTTGCCCTGGATTTCAACAAACTTTTAGTTCCTACTCCTCCGGTTTATCGAACCAACGATAATGGAAGCCTCTACACCGATGAAAATGGCAATTTGGAAGTCTTGAGAGGTAAAGATCCCAATAGACCCTTGATTTCGGGTATGTTCGGTTCTTTTGCCGACGCTCCGGATGGATTTTCCGAGGAGTTACAGGAAGTGATGGTTTCTTTCGGGGTAGAATACTCCTACAATGAAAAATTTGCCTTGAGAACGGGGTATTTTTATGAAAATCCAAACAAAGGTGGACGAAGATATTTTACCATGGGTGCAGGTTTTGATCTGAAAAGACTAGGTTTCGACTTCTCCTACTTGGTACCTCAAACCCAAAACCATCCACTTGCAGAGACCCTGAGGTTCTCCTTGCTTTATACGATCGCATCCAACTAATGCTATTAGACCGAAGTCAAGCACCTGAATTTAAAATTCCGGAGGATTTTGAATTACGCTATCCGGAAAAATTTACGCTCTCCAATGGAATCCACGTTTTTTATTTTCCCACTCAGGGAATTGATGCGGTAAAAATAGACATCACCTGCCAAGGGCAGCGGGACAAGCTTCCCCTCGAGCAAACCCTTCTTCCGTCTTTTACCTTACAGATGCTATCGGAAGGTACCACCAGTAAGTCTAGCCAGGATGTCGCTAATTTCCTTGACTTTCACGCCAGTGAAATCAGCCCAATTTTGACTTTTTCCAAAGAGGGCCTCTCGCTTTTGAGTACTCAAAAGCACCTCATGGCGGTATTGGAGTTGATGGTGGACCTGATTCAACAACCCAGTTTTACTCCAGAAATACTGGAAAAACGAAAGTCCCAACGAAGATTGAGTATTCAACTCGAACGAGAAAGAACCTCCTCTCGGGCAGGACAGTTGTTTCGAAAAGGCCTCTTTGGAGCAACGCATCCCTACGGCTTTGAAATTGGAGAGAAGGAGGTTGATCTCATCGATCCAGAAAAAATTCATTTTTATCGGGATCATTTATTGTGGCAAGAAACAGAAATCTTTATTTCAGGAGACTTTAGTTCCCAAAAGCTTAGAAACATCTTAGATTTTCTTGAACAAATCCCCATCAGAACAAAGGCTTCGGGAATCATTTCCCATGAATTCAACCCCATGGAGGTACTACACGAGAATCGTGAAACAGCGGTTCAAAGTAGCATTCGCCTAGGCTATTATTCTATCCCAAAAAATCACCCGGATTTTATTTCTCTCAGCATTTTCAATACCATACTGGGTGGGTATTTTGGCTCTCGATTGATCAAAAACATCCGTGAAGACAAAGGGCACACCTATGGAATCTTTTCCAGCCTAGCTGAAATCGGAAACTCAAATTATTGGGTCATCAGTGCCGATGTCCAGAAATCGTTTAACCGCGAAGTCATTTCTGAAATCCATCGTGAAATCCAGCGGTTGGTCCATGAACCTTTGGAACAGGAGGAACTTGAAACGGTCCGGAACTACCAGATCGGTCAGATGTTGAGTCGTTTTAGCTCTTCTTTTGATCTGATGGATCGATTCCGAGCCGTTCATCATTCTGGCTTAGATTTGGATTTTTACGCCAAAAAACTGGAGTTTCTAAGACGGTTTTCATCTGAAGACATCCTTCAAACCGGAGAAAAGTATTTTAAAGATTCCCCATTCCTGGAAGTAATCGTAGGCTAAGTGGCTTTTTCGTAAATCCAGGAAATATCGATTCTACTTTTGGCCCAAAGCTTATAAAATCCAAAAAGAGGTCGTTTAATTTTTAGCCTTTTCCCAAGATCAATTAATGAATCTGCCGCTTGAAAATTGGCCGACCATAGGGCGTGTTTGAGCTCGTACATGACCCGCTCTCCCAAAGCATGATCTTCCTGTGGCGTACGATTCATCTCTTTTGCCTTTTCACAAATCAAAACCGTACTAGGCAGCATATTTGAGCGGTGACTGGCATATTGGCCGGCGGACATTGAATTGCGATGCTGACGCTTTAAGACCCCCACGTGATTAGAAAACAAAACAGGATATTTTCGGGTCAGGCGAAGTTGAATATCAAAATCCTCGTAGTATAAACTCGCATCGTATCCCCCTTCTGCTTTTAGAATTCGGGCGTTAAATACTATCGTGGCTGCACAGATAAAACTCCGTTTCAGTAAGGTTTCGTAGATAATTCCCAACTCGATCACTTCCATCAATTCCCCAAAGCCATTTCGCTTGTAGAAATTATTTACCCCCCCCCTTTGGTCCAAAATATAGGCATCCGAAAAAACAAAAGCTGCCTGGTTATCCTTTTCCAGAAGTTTCACCGACTGGCTCAGATGATCTGGGTAAAAGACATCATCTCCGGCCAAATCTACCACATACTCACAGTCTACTTCGGCTAATACCTCATTGAAAAGCGCGCAGTAGGGCTGCTCCTCATTTTTAAAAATGGTTTTGACTGTAAATAATCCCGTAAAACTCGTAACCCAGGATTGGATTTTGTCACGGGTTTGGTCGCTGCTCCCATTATCGACAATGATGAGTTCCTTGTGATAATAATCCTGCATAGCAACACTCTCCAGGGCCTCCTGGATCCAGTGCTCATGATTGTAAGCAATGCAAATAATACAAACCCTAGGTTTTACCATAATCAAAGAAACTTAATCCAATTGACTTTATTAGAAATATCGTTGGAAAAACGTGATTTGAAAAACATTAAGGGATGATTGGCACCTCCAAGCTGATCAGAAGTGCCTAAATCGATGAATTCAGATTTTTCTGCCACGGCCAACTGAAACAATTTCATCAACATGTACTCTCCTCCATTTTTTAATCCTGACTCAGGATCGATAGCCGAAAGAAAATAATAGAAGGAATTTGAGGTCAGTTTAACTGCCAAACTATGGGCAATTGGCTTTTGGTTCTTAAGGATTGAAATCAAAAAATATCGCGCCGGAAATAAGGAGACCTGCCTAATCAAACCATCCTCATCCACTTCAAAATTATACCCGCGGTTTAGGTTCCATTTTTTGATATCATTCAAAAAGGAAAATTGCGCTATAAAACCGGATTGGATTTCAGCCTGTTCCTGCTTCAACTTCGCCATGGTTTTGGCAAATCGCTGATCAACCATTTTTTTGATTTTCTTCTTCCCTAAGAAAAACTGATGAGACAAAATCGATTGTAGCTCAAAACCGGATTTGAACAATAAGTAATTGATCAAATCGGAATGTGACTCATATGGTTTTGGTGCTTGAATCAAGCGCAATTCCCTAAATCCCATTTTCTGTGCATACTCCATCACTGCAAGGATAAATTCTTGGAGATCCCTTGATTTCAGCGTGGTTTGCGTCCAAATCCCTCCAAAAGGGGATTTATCCAACGAAGTTAAAACACCTCCTTCCTGGACGGTGACGGGAAGACATGCCAATACCTTTGTGCCCTTTTTCCAGGTAAATTCCTTCAAGGAGGATGGGTTTTCGGTCTTGAAATTGGATGCCAAAAAGTAATCCAATTGACAGGGATCTCCCTCAGATACCGAGAGTGTATACTCTCCAAATGCTTGGTCAGTGATATTTTTCAAACTCATGGAAATCTCGGATATAATCGCTTTCAGAAAATTCGTGATTGGAAAAACCCAAAAGAATGGATCCGGGCGAAAATTGGGTTTCTACCCAGGTCATTGCCGGAATGAAAAGCCCCACTTGTGGTCCATCCAACTTAAACTGAACCGCCTTTTGACCGGGCTGCTGTGTGCTTACCTTTACCACTCCGCTGACAGCTACCAAAACCTGGCACTCACGCCGATGGGCATGATTCCCCCTTTTGGCTTCCTCATTCACCTGGCTGATCCAAAAAGCCCGTTTGATTCCACCGGGAAGTAGGTCTTTTCTTTCTAAAAAATGAAGTACTCCCGTCGTATCTGTTGCCGTTGGAAAATCGATAAATCGAACTTTTTGAAGGGTCAGTTTCGAGCTCATTGGATGGTTTGATCTGTCCAAATTAAGACAATTCGAACTGATTCAGGAAATCCACTGTATTAATTTTCTACCTTCGATAGTTGAATACAAAATTTGAATTGATCTCTTAGATCGCATCCATGGATCTTTCCGATACCTATCGCACCCTTGCCACTAGCTCCTCGGGACTTTATAAAGACAAAAGCAGTAAATTTCATTATTTCGCTTTTCCAGTAAAAACCGAAGAGGAAATTAAAGCCCATCTTGCTGATTTACGAAAAACCTTTTACGATGCCCGACATCATTGCTTTGCTTGGGTTTTAGGAAAAGACGGGGAAAATTACCGAGCCAATGATGATGGCGAACCCAATCATTCAGCCGGAGACCCTATTTTGGGCCAGATTCGCTCGCATCAACTAACCTATATATTGATCGTTGTTGTTCGTTATTTCGGAGGCACCAAACTGGGGATTGGGGGCCTGATTCAAGCCTACAAAACCTCCGCTTTGTTGGCCATTGAGGCCAATGAAATCATCGAGGAACACCTGAAATCGCGCGTAAAAATCAACTTCCCCTATCCTCAAATGAATGAGGTGATGAAATTGGTGAAAAGTCTGGATTTGGAAATTCTGAAACAGGAAATGACCTTGGATTGCGAATTTGAATTGCAAATGAGGCAGAGCCTACTCAAGGAGGTGATTCACTCACTCCAATCGATCGAGCTACTTGAGGTTCTTGAAATCAAAGAGTGAATCAAAATAACCTGATTGATTTAGTTTTTTAAAAATCTCCAAACAAGCCCAGGCATCGGTAGCCGCATAGCGCTGTTGCCGCTCGGTGAGCTCGTCGGCTTCCCAATTGGAAACCTGCTCGGATTTGGAAATCCGTATTCCCAAAACCATCCCACTTAAATTTCGCACGCCCACATTTTGAAAGCCTATTTTCTTTAATTCATCATTGAGATCAAAAAACGAACTGGCATAAAATGAGTCGGTCAGCTTTGCCAATCCTTTAATATCATCGTGAACAGCAGCTCCGACTTTAATGATGTGTTCCCGCTCCAAAAGATTCCGAATCGAATCCGGAAAACCAATGTGATTTAAGCGGAATAAAAATGCCTGATCCGAAGTGGAAATTTGAAGTAGGGAAACCAGATTGATGACCCCTTTTTTAAAGGCGGGTTTGGTTTCTGTATCAAAGCCCAATACATGCTGCTTTTCCAAAAACTCCACGACCTCATCCACTTCTTCAGCTTGGTCTATTAAGTAAATTTCCCCCTCAAACTGTCCCAATGGAAGCTGATTGACCTCCTCTTTACTTATTTGCAATGGAATCATACGTTAATTCTTCTTCGTCCTCCTGGTAATAATTTATTCCAATATTCAAGTACCCATATAAAATTGTCATGATGGGACTGATGATATTAAAAAAGCAGTAAGGTGCATAAACAAAGGTTGCTACTCCCAAAACTGATGCCTGAGTTGCCCCACAGGTATTCCACGGAACCAACACTGAAGTAACCGTCGCGGAGTCCTCTAAGGTTCGACTGAGGTTTTCTGGCTTTAATCCCCGCTTTTTGTAAATGTCTGCATACATCCTTCCCGGGACCAAAATGGCTAAATATTGGTCTGAGGTGGTCACATTGAAAAACATACAGGTAGCTGCCGTAGAAGCGATCAAAGAGCCTACTTTATGGACCTTTTTGATTATGGCTTCCGCCAATACACGCAACATGCCGCTGACTTCCATAATTCCCCCAAAAACCATCGCACAGATGATCAACCAAATGGTGTAAAGCATCCCGCCCATTCCTCGGGTAACCAAAAGCTCGTTAACCACCTCATTGCTGGTAACCACAGAAATTTCGCCATAGAGCGCCATCATCACGGCTTTAAAACTCAAATAGGCATAAGAAGCACTGCTTTCATTGGCAATACCTGCAATGATTTCAGGCTGAAAGATCACGGCAAAAACTCCACCCAAAAGAGCTCCTGTTAACAAGGCGGGAATGGCAGATACCTTTTTGATAATCATCACCAATACCACTACTGGAACAATAAAAAGCCAGCCATTGATTGTGAACTTCTCTAGAATAATGTCCGAAATCGCTTTCACATCTTCGACCGAACCCTGGGTCTGGTAATTCATTCCGATAACAATAAACAAAATCAAGGTAATGGTAATTGACGGAACAGTCGTTTTTGCCATGTGGCGAATATGGGTAAATAGGTCGGTACCTGCCATAGCGGGTGCCAAATTAGTCGTATCCGAAAGTGGAGACATTTTATCCCCGAAATAAGCACCTGAAATAATTGCTCCTGCAATAATCCCTTCTTCAAAGCCCAAGGCTTTTCCGATACCCAAAAGGGCAATTCCCACGGTTGCTACAGTAGTCCAGGAACTTCCCGTAGCCACAGACACAATAGCACATACCAAACAGGCGGCCACCAGAAATATCGCTGGACTGAGGATCTGCAACCCGTAATAAATCATTGCCGGAACGATCCCACTGATCATCCAAGTCCCCGCAAGCGCTCCAATTAGAAACAAAATTAAAATACTTGACATGGCCGAACTGATACTTTTGACCATGCCTTCCTGAAGCGTTTCCCATCGGTAACCTAAGCGAAACACTGCCACCAACGCCGCCACCCCGGCCGATAAAATCAAGACGATTTGATTGGAACCAGAAAGTCCATCTGTGCCAAAAATTTGAATATTTAAAACCAGGAGGACGATCAAAAAAACTAAGGGAATTAAGGCTTCCCCAACACTGGGCACTCGGGTTTTTTCTTCCATGAATCAACTTTAATCAAATGAAGTTTTGAATCTAAACAAAAAAAATTAATTCCCCTTTCTGAGCACCTCGCTAAGTTCCTTTCCGACTTGCCAACCGATGGCCACACCCATCCCCCCCAAACGCGCACCCACCACCGATTTGGGACTTATTCGTTTAATAATTGGAAGCTTCTTACTCCCGAAGGCCATCACCCCGGTCCACTCCATTTCCCAACTTATCTTTTTCCCGGGAAAAATAACTTCTTCTGCCATTTGACTCAACTAGGCTTTGATTTTGGGATTTACTTGAGCTTCCAGTGTTTTCTCACCTTCAAAATCGCTATTCCTAGCTCCACCAAGAAGCAATCGATTCCCCACTTTCCTAAAATAAACATACCCTTTATCTAAGTGAAAGGTCCCCTTCCATGGAATTTTAAAGTCCAATTCCTTCGAAGTCATCACCAAACCACGCCCAGGTTCTAAGTCCAGATCAGGCAGGAGTTTTTTGGAAAACGCATTGGTGCAAATTGCCACTTGATTGGCTTGGAATTCAATGAGCGAATCAGAAAATGTATTTCTGGCAAAAACTGCTCCCGATTCCTGATCAATCCGCTCAACCGGAGTTCCAGTCAATATTTTGATTCCCCTTTTCCCCGCTTCCCTCCATAGTTCCTGGAGGTATTGAGCGGGATCAAGTTCCCCTTCATAGTCATTTTGAACAATTGCCTTGATTTGCTCGGAAAAACCAAAGCTTTTTTTCTTCTTCACTAAGGAAAATACCGGCTTTTTGAAAACTGGTTTTAAAAAGCGATTGATTTCATCCATCCGGTCTAAACAGGTCAGCTGTTCTTCGGCCAACAATTCAAATCCTTTGTTCGGTCGATAGGCAATGGGTTGATCCCCAAATTCCTTTCGGATCTTTTGTAATCCCTGGTATCGTTTGTTCACCAATTCCAGGACCTCTTCCGAGGTCATGTGCCAAAAATCGTCCAACAGCTCGGTGAGACTGCCAAAGCAGGCAAAGCCTGCATTCTTGGTACTGGCCCCACTGGGAAAAACCCCCTGCTCCAAAATTAGTATCTTGGATTTTGGATGCTTCCTGCTAAAATGAATGGCGGTAGAAAGTCCCACAAAACCTGCTCCAACGACGAGTACATCGTATTTTAAAAAATTTTTCTTCTCCCAATAGCTAAACATTTTAAACTCAGATTGAAATATTAAAATCAAGAATTAGTAATTTGATAGCAATCTAACCACTAATTCCCCAAAATACCATGAGAAAAATTGATGCATTGCTTTACGAATATGGGTTGAGTCATCAAAATCACACCAATAAACTCATCCATTGGTTCTGTGTTCCTGCCATATTTTTCAGTGTAGTGGGCTTGATTTACAGCATCCCTCCCGGCCCCCTCCCTGAACTCCTCCCATTTCTGGAGAACTTTGCCAATTGGGCCACCCTTGTCTTACTAGTGGTTCTGATTTATTACCTAACCCTTTCAGTTCCTTTGGCATTTGGAATGCTCCTGTTTTCAGCACTTTGTTTAGCGCTGGCCAATTTCCTCAACTTGATGCTTCCCAACAAACTATGGGCGGTCAGCCTGGGAATATTTTTTGTGGCCTGGATCGTTCAGTTTTACGGCCATAAGATCGAAGGTAAAAAACCCTCTTTCTTTAAAGATCTCCAGTTTCTGATGATCGGCCCGGCCTGGTTGATGCATTTTATTTACAAAAAGTTCGGCTTTGCCTATTAATTGTACCCCGGCATCTTGCTGCTTTTTCGCGCGTTGACATTAATTTGAAACTACTCCTCAAAAATTTCCCGTAGTTTGGCAAGAGCTTCTTGATTTTGTGGGGTGTAAATACTCATCAAAATGGACTTTTTTTCTCTTGCGGTAAGCCGCCAATTCAGGGAAGCCCGCTGCATGGTCTCCTGGGTGGAAGTCAGTTCTCCGGACTGTACTTTTTCAGGTGCATATTCAAACTCGATTTTCTCCAAAGGAAAAGGCATGGACTCCGCCATGTAATTGAACAGGACTTCATTTTGGATGGTTTGTACATTATCCCAATTGGAATAGATATGTTTCAAGGGGTTGAATACTTTCTCAAAAATTCGTGGAAAAGGATGAACTGGAATTTCCTCAACTTTTTCTGAATCACGAATCGTAATCAGGCAAACCCCAGAGGTATTTTCTTTTATCCAATCCTGAAAAACATAGGTGAAACGGAGCGCATCCTGGATTCCAAAATTATCCGAAAGACCCGTATCCATGGTTTCCATTACCGGTTCGGAGGGCAATTGAACATTTGGGGTAATAAATGGGAAAGTGGCACTCATACGCAAAGCAGTTAAAAAACGAAGGTTCTCGCTTTCCTGGCGGTGAAAAAAACGAAGAAAATCCACGCTCTGCTTTTTTTCCAAGGCACCTGTTTTTCCCACTAGTGAGGTACCCAAAAAAGACATCGAGTGAGGGGAAATAATCAACTTACGCCCATCATTGGTGATCAGACTGGTCACAGGAAGCAAGGGAATCTCTCCAAAAAACTCCGGTTCTTGGTAGGCTTTCAAAGGCTTGTCCAATATCCCTTTGGTATTGATGTTCAGCTGATTTTCAAAGGCAAAGCCTCGATCTTTTAAATGTCGATACCCGCGGTATTCGAAATATTGATTTCGAATAAGCAGATCATTGACCAACAGGGTAAAAATAATCGGATTGAGGTTGTCTGCTGAAAGTTGATCCCGGTAAATTGTGTCGGAGGGGTTAATCTGGGGATTTTCCAGGGATTGGAGATAAAGTTCACGAAACATGGCAGCCCCCAAAACTCCTCCTGATGCCCCTGTCATCAACTCGGTTTGTTTGAGGACTTTTCCATCCGCAATTCCATAAATCGTTTGGAGTACATGCAAGGTCCAAAGTGCTGCTCGCTGTCCTCCCCCACTGGAGGCGATCATCACCAATTTTGGAAGGGAATCCTGTTGGTTGGCTTTCCAATTAGTTAAAATTTGGATGATATTCTTACGGTCTTTCTTGACCGTATCCGGATGCAATAGCTCATCCAACTGTGCAATGGTATAGGATGCCGGCTCAGTTTGATAGTTGAGACCAAAAGCTTCATGGGGACGATTTAGAAAGTCAAAGTTGGAGAAATAATTAATGAGCAAAATCCCAAAAAACACGGTCACAGTAGACCAGCTTCGCAGCCAAAAACTTGTAGCCCCCACCAGCATCACCAAAATGGAGAGCAAAATCGTAGCACTCATCGCAGCAGGCAATTGCAAGATGGGCTCTTCCTTAAACACCCCCAAAAAAAGTACTAATCCGACCAAAAAGACTTGAATCAGCAGTAAATTCAAGTGATTTTGATCAAAAACCCGAAGCAACTTGGCCTGCTCAAATCTTGAAATATCAGGTCTTACCGGCTGAATTTTCAGCTTGAGATCAAGGTAGTGGTGCACTTGAGCTTTTCGGTTTTTAGCCTCCCGAAATCGACTTAAGGCATTGGCTTGTGTGAGTTTTACTTTTCGTAATCTCCGATCCAGATTTCCGGCAAAAAGCACAAAGAAATCCTTGTTGGCCAGCGCAAAATAACCAAAAATCACGCCATAGGAAAGTAAGCTCCCTAAGGTAAATCCACCAAAATATCCTGCTATTTGCCAGCCAGACTCCAAGTCATTCTGCCATTGAAAAGCCACAAAACGAAAACTGTAACAGAGGTAAAAAATCAGAGGAATAATCGAATTATTGATACAGAAATGGATGAAAGGTTTTTGGATTACGGCCAAGAATGAAAACTGACGCCCATCCATAATGTAGGTGGTCATGTGAAAAGCCATTGTGAAGGCCGCAAAACCAATGCCCATGAGCATAAAGCTGACCCAAGACACTTGGTGTAAATACTCCGGATCCAAGAAAAGAAACGGAATGCCCAAAACCACTCCAAATGATTCGAAAATAACGGCAAGCAGCAGGACCCAAATCAGTACAAGGGCCAGGTTTTTACGCAAATGCAGGAGCAAAAGCTGAATCGGGAAACTATACCAAATCTTACTTGCCATAATGGAGTATTCGCTAAAATATACTTCTTTTTTGAGCAGAAGAAAATTCAAATTCACAGATTTCTGATAGTCAAACCCTTAAAATATCAGCCCAAGATCTACCTAGATTTTTCAAGCCTTCTACGGTGAACAATCCCCTGAGAATTTTTACCTTCATCGCTTAAATAAAAAATAGTATGAGAATCTGGTTTTTGTGCAAAGTCAAATATGCCAAAGAGAATGAGCAAGGCTTGTTAAAGAGTATTTCGGAGCAATACCTGGTGGATGCCGTTTCGTTTACTGAAGCCGAGGCCATTCTTTATGATCGTTTAGGTTCGCAGATACGAGGTGATTTCCAAGTTACGGGTATCAGCAAAAGTAATATCGTAGACGTTTTCTTTTTTGAAGATGCAGACATTTGGCACAAGTGTAAGATCACCTACCTGGTCGCAGACGGAGACAGTGGCAAGGAAAAGAAAGTGACTCAATATATGATCGTGACTGCAGAAGATGTAAAGCAAGCCTATGACCGCATTCAGGAAAGCCTAAATAACATGTTGGTCAGTTTCCGTGTGCCCGATATTACAGAAAGTCCCATTGTAGAGGTATTTCCCTATGACAGCGAGCTCGAAAAACCCGATTTACCTCCCGGTAATTTCAAACCCCTTGAAAACGGAGAAGAAGAACAAGAATAAAAATCAGGCCGCCATTAGCGGCCTTTTCTTTTTTCATAGAAGTGCATTGGCCTGATGATCGATCACAAAACGAATCAAATCCTCCATCCCTATTCCGGCTCTTTGGGAGGCATCCACAAGATCTTCTCGACTTACTTGAGCAGCAAAGGTTTTATCCTTTAACCGTTTTTTCACTCCTTTTACTTCCATGCCTTCATAGCCATTGGGTCGCATTAAGGAATAGGCATGGACAAAACCACTCAGCTCATCAAAAGCATAAAGCATTTTATCCATCTGACTTACTGGCTCCACCCCAAAATATCGAGGGCTATGCGAGGCAATTGCCCGGATGATTTCCGGATCCAGGGAACGGTTTTCCAACTCCTCGATGATTTTTCGACAATGGGTTTCCGGCCATTTTTCCCAGTCTGCATCGTGAAGGAATCCGGCCAAAAACCAGCGATATTGGTCTTGTTCAGACAACCCTACCGAGGCGGCATACTGCCGCATCAGGTGACCTACCTGCCGCATATGAACGATTAACTTTTCATTTTTGACCCAATCCTCCACCAATTCAAAAGCCTCTCTTTCAGGAATAACATTCCCTGTATTGGCAGGCTGACCAAATTCGGTTCGATGTAATTTCATGGATTCACTATTCATTACACATTATTTTTTTTGTATTTTAAATAATTATTAATGCTTTTTAAATAAATTGAGGTTCTAATCTATTATTTTTACCCCATGGTAGATAAAAAGTCTCTAGAAGTTTTGGCACAGATGGCCATCAATTCAGAATACTTTATGCAAGTCACGCTGGATAGAGAAGGCAAAGTTTTGTCTTCCGATTCCGGAATTGGCCCGGTTCCTTCCCTATTTGATACCCATACTCAAGCGATCTATTTTTCGGATTGCTTTACCGCTTCGGATTGGGGAAAATATGAAAATAACCGATTAAAAGCATGGAACAATCACCAGCAGTCGTTTATGGTCCATCTCCGGAAAATTAATTATTCCAGCGGAACTTCGATCCCTACCAAGTGGGAATTTTATTTCATTTCAGAGGATTTTGGTACCTGCCTTGGGATAGGACATCCCCTTGAATCCAAAAAACCCTACGATATCGGACTTGGAGAAATATTGGAGCAAGGTGACAATTCCAATGAATTATTAGAAAGTCTTCTTGATCATAAACTCATTGGTTTTTGGGATTTTGACCCCTTTGGGAAAAAGAATTCCATGAGTCCAAGTTTGGCTCAAGCCTTGGGTTATTCGGAAAAAGAAGCGGATTCAACCGGCGAAATCTCCTGGCAAAAACACATTCATCCTGAGGATTATCACTTGTTGACCGTAGATATGGTCAGACATTTTAAAAACTCACCCAACCTGCCCTTCAAGCGGGAGTTTCGCATGATTACCAAACAACAGCAAACCATTTGGGTGATCGGCTTTGGAAAAACCATAACCGCTACATCTGAAGGAAAGCCGCTTCGTGTTCTGGGCTTGGTCATTGATATCTCAGAACGAAAAAAACAGGAACTTTGGTTGAAAGAACATCATTTTTTCCTCAAAGAATTAGCCTTCAAACAATCCCATACCCTCCGGGCACGCGTGGCCAATATTCTTGGCTTATTGGAGGTTTTGGATATAGAGGCCCAATCAGTCGAATCAAAACGAATCGTTACCATCATCAAAAACGAAACAAAGGAGCTGGATTTAGCCTTGAAAAAAAGCATCAAAGAATCCGTTCAGCACCATCAGTCCCTGGAAAAAGAATCAGATCTCGACCCGGGTTCGCATAGCCTTTCAGTCAACGATTCCTAATCTTCCACTTCGCTTTTAGATAGCCCCAAATCAGCTTGGGGCTCAAACTTTTTTTCCTCTACTCGCTTCAAGCATATCCCACATTTCTTGCGGAACCTGATCCAAATTATTGAATTCTCCGGCACCTTTTAGCCATTCTCCGCCATCGATGGTAATCACTTCGCCATTCACAAAAGAAGAGTAATCAGAAACTAAATAGGCTGCAATATTAGCCAACTCTTGATGCTCTCCTACACGACCCACGGGCACTTTCTTTGCCGGATCAAACTTTTTAACCAAATCTCCGGGAAGTAATCGACTCCAGGCCCCATCCGTAGGAAAGGGTCCCGGTGCAATGGCATTGGAGCGAATGCCGTACTTAGCCCACTCCACGGCCAAGCTCCGAGTCATCGCCAAAACTCCCGCTTTGGCAGCGGCAGAAGGGACCACATAGCCAGAACCTGTCCAAGCATAGGTGGTCACAATATTCAAAAAAGTCCCCTTTTGCTTTTGGGCAATCCAGTCTTTGCCCGCCGTCAAAGTCACTTGTGAAGTTCCTTTCAGGACAATATCCAAAATGGTATTGAAGGCATGGGTGGAAAGCCGCTCAGTTGGGCTGATGAAATTTCCGGCGGCATTATTGAGCACCACGTCAATGTGGCCAAACCTCCCCTTAGCATCTTCCCACATGCGCTCCACCTCTTCAATAGACCTGACATCGCAGGATAGCGGAAGAACCTGCCCCCCCATTTCATCCATCATTTCTTGGGCGGATTGCTCCAGCACATCCAGTTTCCTGGAGGTAATGACCAAATTTGCCCCCAATTCTAAAAAATATCGTCCCATTGATTTCCCCAAACCGGTCCCCCCTCCGGTGATGAGAATATTTTTTCCTGTTAATGAGCCTGCTTTGAGCATGCCTTCCGCTAAAATCATATTATTTTTGAGTTGACTTGTGACAAGATAAGGATACGGCCTGGTAATTGAAAGCCAATAAAGCCATCCATTTGCCGTTTCTAACTACCCTATGAAACCTTACTCGATTTACTATACCCTAATTCTACTGGTTTTTGCTTCTGCCTGCCAAGATGATACCGACAGAATCATTCAGACCAGCTTGCCAACCGAAGCCACCCAGCTTTTTACGATTTCCCGAACTTTAGCCGAGAGCTCCACTCTTTTCACCTACAGTTTCAGGGATTTTGGAGTACTGGATTCGACCAGCCTTCCGGGTTCCCCAAAAATTGAAATTGACTCAGCCTTACGACAGGTTACCTTGGATTATGATCAAGCCTACCAAACGCCCGAGGATCCCGTCAATGAACGAAGGGGTAGCATTACCATTTCCTTTGTAAACGTCTCCACGGTCCCGTATCGTATCGTGAAGTATGAAAACTATCGGCTTGGGGATATTCAACTTTCGGGAACTCGTAATTTCAAACAACGCTCGCTCTCTGAATTCACCGAAAGTTTTGATGATTTGATTTTAATTTCAAAGAATGATCTGACCTATCAAATTTCCGGGGAATTTTCACATGCGATTGAACGAAGTGCATTTCGAGTTCAATCTTTTTCTACTTTGGGAAGTCTTACCGGGAGAAATGCAGTGGGAAGAAGGCTAAATCTCACCCTATCCAGTCCCAAAATAGTTTCCATTGACTGTTTTAAAAGTGATCAAATTTTACCTCTGGCAGGCACGGAAACCTGGCAAGTGGGTCGAGGGGAGAATGAGCAGGTCGGGTATACGCTGACTTTCGAAAATGAATTGGACTGCAAGGTGATTGCTTTTGCCCAATTGCCAGATGGAAGAAGGCTGCAGTTGACCAATTAGCCAACCCTGAAAAACTAAAAAAAGCCCCGAAAACACTCCGGGGCTTTGGCTTTTTATTCCAAAACGGATTTTAGTATCGATAATACTCCGGCTTAAATGGTCCTTGGACTTCTACACCGATGTATTTTGCCTGATCCTGGGAAAGAGTCTCCAGCTCCACACCCAATTTGGCCAGGTGAAGTGCAGCTACTTTTTCGTCAAGATTTTTGGGGAGTACATAGACTCCTGGCTGGTATTCCTCATGCTTTTCCCAAAGTTCCAACTGAGCCAAAGTCTGATTGGTAAAGGAATTTGACATGACAAACGATGGGTGTCCAGTCGCACATCCCAAATTCACCAATCTGCCTTCTGCCAAAATAATTAACTCCTTCCCATCTAAGTCATACAAATCTACTTGGGGCTTGATCACGTTTTTGGTATGTCCGTAGTTTTTGTTCAACCAAGCCATATCGATTTCATTATCAAAGTGGCCAATATTACACACGATGGTTTTATCTTTCATCGCTAAGAAATGCTCACCGGTAATGATGTCTTTATTTCCAGTAGCTGTCACGACGATATCCGCTTCTTTGACAGCATCCACCATTTTTTTCACCGCAAACCCATCCATGGCAGCCTGAAGGGCACAGATCGGATCGATTTCAGTGACAATCACTCGGGCACCTGCACCTCGCAAAGAAGCCGCAGATCCTTTCCCCACATCCCCATATCCTGCTACGACAGCGACTTTTCCGGCCATCATCACATCGGTAGCTCTTCGAATGGCATCGACCAAAGATTCCTTGCACCCATACTTATTGTCAAATTTGGATTTGGTTACCGAATCATTCACATTGATAGCCGGCATCGGAAGAGTGCCATTTTTCATGCGCTCATACAGCCGATGCACACCGGTAGTCGTCTCCTCAGACAAACCTCGTATTCCGGCAACCAATTCCGGGTAATTATCCAAGACCATATTGGTTAAATCTCCCCCATCGTCCAAAATCATATTGAGGGGATGTCTTTCTTCGCCGAAAAACAAGGTCTGCTCAATGCACCAGTCAAACTCTTCGGCAGTCATCCCTTTCCAGGCATAAACTGAAATTCCTGCGGCCGCTATCGCCGCCGCTGCGTGATCCTGGGTGGAAAAAATATTACAGGAAGACCAAGTCACCTCCGCTCCCAAGGCTACCAACGTTTCAATCAAAACGGCAGTCTGAATGGTCATGTGCAAACAACCTGCAATCCGCGCTCCTTTCAAAGGTTGAGAAGCACCATACTCCTCTCTTAAAGCCATTAATCCGGGCATTTCTGCCTCGGCGAGTTTGATCTCTTTTCTTCCCCAGTCCGCCAGTGAGATATCTTTTACTTTAAACGGAATAAATTTTTCAGATTTAATTTCTGACATATGAATTGTGTTAATTGTTAAAATCTTTTTCAAAAACTCGTGCAAAGGTACCGCTTAAATCTTGGAATTTAAAATCAAATTCCAATGCTTGGAAAGCGAATCTCCTTAAAATCAAAGAATTGAATCTCACCATTTTCCAGTGTCAATTCAAGTTTTCCCAGGGGATTGATCCCTGAGATTTTCCCATTTACCGTCCCGTATTTTGTGTCAAAGGATTGCCATGAGTCCCAGAGAAACAGGTAGCGTAAGTACTCCTGTTTGATGGGCAGTAAGGCATGTTGCCTTAATCGGATATAATTCTGCTCGATCTGAATAATCAAAAGACGGAATATCTCCTCCAAATCAAATTCCGAGCCCGTTAACTTTTTAAGCGAGGTTGCCTGACCGGCTGAAAATACCTCCTGATTGATATTTAACCCAATACCTACTACAGCATACTCCCAGCCTTTGGTGCCCAGAATATTCTCGATTAATATGCCACCAATTTTCCCAAACCCAGGCACCACCAGATCATTGGGCCATTTCACTTGAATATCGGAAACATATTCTTCGAAAATCTTTCGTATGGCATTTGAAATAGCCATATTGAGGTAAAATTGTTCCGTCAGATCCAAAAAATCTGGCTTCAATACCAGGGAAAAGGTTAAATTTTTCCCGGCTTGGGTTTCCCATGCATTACCCCGCTGTCCCTTTCCCCGGATTTGATCAGCGCAAACGACAATGGTTCCTTCCATAGCCTGTTTTTCCCTGACTAATCGGAGCGCAATGTCATTGCTTGAGTGACAGACTGGCAGGAAATGTATATCTTTTCCTAAAAAAATGGTGTTGGCAAGAATTTTATACATAACTATTGAGTTTGCCTAATAGCGAATAGTTTATTTAGGCTTTGCAAAATTAAACGAATAATATGACAGCAGAAGAGCTGAGCAAAATCATTGTAAAAGGAATGGAGGAAAAAAAAGCCTCCGATATTGTAGTCATGGACTTAAGAAAGATCAAAAATTCAGTAGCTGATTTTTTTGTAATTTGTTCTGGAAACTCAGACACCCAAATGGAATCTATCTCAGATTCAATAGAAGAGCAAGTAGTAAAAGCCGGGGAATCCCTCCCCTATAGAAAAGAAGGAAAAAGCGGCAAACAATGGATACTCATGGACTATGTCGATGTGGTTGCCCATATTTTTCTTAAGGAGAAAAGACACTATTACGGTTTGGAAGAACTCTGGGGCGATGCAAAAATGGTCCAAGTCAATTAATTTCCACAAACTTTCAGGCCACCTGGCCGTTTGAACATAAGTTTATAGAATTATCAAAAATAGATGAGCGAGAACACGAATAATAAAGGCAAAAAATTTGTCCCAAAACCACCGCAAAAGCCAGGCTTCCAATTTTGGCTAATTATAGCGGCCATCTTGGTTTTGATTGGACTTACTTGGATTCAGCAGCGGGGATCCATGGTAGACATTACTCAGAGGCGATTTGAAGACATGTATCGCTCAGGCGATATCGCCAAAGTCATGATTGTAAAAAACATGGACCGGGTCGATGTCACCCTCAAGCCCTCAGCACTTTCTAAAGAAAAATATAGAGCCGAGTTGGAAGCAAATTCCAGTTTCTTCAATCCCAATGGGCCACATTATTCCCTACAGGTGGCTTCCTCGGATAAGTTTGCCACCGATTTTGATGCTTTGGAAGAACAGGTGGAAGCAGATCAACGGATAGGCTACTCAGTCACAACCGAAGAGAATTGGAGCAGTTGGTTTGGTAGCTTTGGCTTCTTGATCTTGCTTTTTGTATTCTTCTGGTTTATGATGCGAAGAATGGCAGGGCCTTCTGGACCCGGTGGTCAAATATTCAATGTAGGCAAATCCAAAGCGCAGCTTTTTGATGCTGAAAATAAGGTGAAAATCACCTTTGACAATGTGGCTGGATTAGATGAAGCCAAGGAGGAAATTCAAGAGATTGTTGAATTTTTAAAAAATCCTTCCAAATTCACAAAGCTTGGGGGTAAAATCCCTAAAGGTGCCTTATTGGTAGGACCTCCGGGAACCGGTAAAACCCTATTGGCAAAAGCAGTGGCTGGAGAGGCAGGCGTCCCTTTCTTTACGTTATCCGGTTCGGATTTCGTTGAAATGTTTGTCGGTGTGGGAGCAGCACGAGTTCGAGATTTGTTTAAGCAAGCCAAAGAAAAAGCACCCTGTATCATCTTTATTGACGAGATAGACGCCATTGGTAGATCTAGAGGAAAAGGCCAAATGCCCGGCTCGAACGACGAACGGGAAAATACGCTAAATTCGCTTTTGGTGGAGATGGATGGCTTCGGCACAGACACCGGGGTGATTGTTCTTGCCGCAACCAACCGACCCGATGTGTTGGACAGCGCCTTGTTGAGACCCGGTCGATTTGATCGTCAGATATCCATCGACAAGCCGGATATCGTGGGCAGAGAAGCCATTTTCAAAGTTCACCTCAAGCCGATTAAAATCAGTGAGGATGTTGATCCCAAAAAATTAGCAGCCCAGACTCCGGGATTTGCAGGTGCCGAGATTGCAAACGTCTGTAATGAGGCTGCATTAATTGCTGCGCGTAGAAACAAAACTGCAGTCGATATGCAGGATTTCCAGGATGCAGTCGATCGGGTGATCGGTGGATTGGAAAAGAAGAATAAAATCATCTCTCCTGAGGAGAAGAAAATTGTAGCGTATCATGAGGCAGGTCATGCGGTAGCCGGTTGGTTCCTGGAGCACGCAGATCCTTTGGTCAAAGTAAGTATTGTACCGCGTGGAGTGGCTGCTTTAGGCTATGCTCAATACCTTCCTAAGGAACAATTCCTCTATCAAACCGAACAGCTCATCGATGAAATGTGCATGACCTTAGGCGGTAGAGCGGCCGAAGAAATCATCTTTGGAAAAATTTCTACCGGAGCGCTTTCCGATTTGGAGCGCATTACCAAACTGGCCTATTCCATCGTATCGGTTTACGGGATGAATGAAAAGCTGGGGAACATCTCTTTTTACGAGAGTAAAAGCGATGGATACAAGATGACCAAACCTTACTCAGAGGCTACTGCCGAACTGATCGATCAAGAGGTTCATAAGTTAATTGAGTTTGCCTACAAGCGAACCCTTGACCTGCTGAAAGACAAAAGAGAGGAATTGGAGATCTTGGCCAAAGAGTTATTGGAAAAGGA
Source organism: Algoriphagus sp. (assembly GCF_024305035.1). Classification (GTDB taxonomy): domain Bacteria; phylum Bacteroidota; class Bacteroidia; order Cytophagales; family Cyclobacteriaceae; genus Algoriphagus. The sequence goes on along the minus strand of NZ_JAMWZB010000002.1, from coordinate 147,121 downwards.
AATCTTATTCCAGTCTGACTTGGAAAAGTTAATAGGGAAAAGACCTTTTGAAAAAGAGACCACCTACCAAGCCTTTACCAATAAGAAAGATAAAGTTAAGCCCAACTTGGAACCGGAAGCGACTCTTCCTGCTCCCGATTCCCGAGACAAAGAAAGCTCAAAGCCGGATGCGGAGGTTCAAGAGGAATCCATTTCGGCGATAGACCCTGAGCCCAAAACAGAAAAATAGCAATAAAAAGCCTCGAAGATTCGGGGCTTTTTTATTTTTGTAGCGTCCCTTATCTTTCAGCATGCCAACCGATCCCCATAATTTCTCATTGAACGGAAAAAAACTGTTTTTTGCCTCTGACTTTCACCTGGGAGCGCCTGATCGTTCGGAAAGCAAAATTAGAGAACAAAAAATCATCCGTTGGCTTGATGAAATTCAGCAGGAAGCCGCCGCCATTTTTCTAGTCGGAGATATTTTTGATTTTTGGTTTGAATACCGGGAAGTCATCCCCAAAGGTTTTATCCCCTTTATATCAAAAATTCACGAACTCAGAACCAAACAAATCCCTATTTTATTTTTCACGGGGAATCATGATCTCTGGATGAAAGACTATTTTACCCAAGAATTGGACATCCCCATTTACCACCATCCCATTGAGTTGATGGTTGAAAACAAACGAATTTTAGTCGGTCACGGCGATGGTTTGGGCCCTGGGGATTCGATGTATAAAGTATTGAAAAAAGTCTTTACCAATCCGCTCGCACAGTGGGTTTTTCGATGGGTTCATCCCGACTTGGGCATTCGCTTGGCTAAAGCCTGGTCCGGTAAAAGCCGCATTACCAATCTCAAAAAGGGCGAGGATCATTTTTTGGGAGAAGATGAATGGCTTTGGCAATATTGCAAAGAGCTAGAGGAAAAAAAACACCATGACTATTACATTTTTGGCCATCGGCATCTGCCTTTGCAAATCCCCATCCATCCCCATTCGGTCTATTTCAATTTGGGGGAATGGGTGAATCAATGTACTTTCCTGGAGTTTGACGGAAAGCAGGCTAAACTTAAACCCTTCCGAGGATGAGCTTGCTAAGAATTCTCCCGGTACTCCTTTTGGGCTATTGGGAATCTTCGGCCCAATCCACCTTGGAATCCTCCCCCATTGCCACCCTAAGCATTCCGGATTTTGACCTGCTTTCCTTTGACAATCGAGATCAATTATACCTCTCGACCCTGCAAGGAGATTTATATCTGTTTGATGAAAATGGAAATCAAACCAATTATTTTTCGCCTCCACAGCAAGGCAAATTACAACAACTCGAAGCAGCATGGACCGTCACTATTTTTAGCTTTTCAGAAGTTCGGCAGGAATTTCGAATCTTAGACCGGTTTTTAAACCCACTATCCGAAGGCCGATATCCTTTTCCTCAAATCAATCTAGCCAAAGCTTCTACTCTGGGAAATGGAACCATTATTTGGGTCTGGGATGAATCCGATTTTAGTCTAAAGCGGATGGATTACCGAAGAAAGGTTGTCCTGGATCAACAGCCTCTTAACTTGATTTTGACTACCGAAAACCTGGAAATCAAAGAGATCCGTGAAATCAAAAATCGGCTCTTTGTCAATACGGAAAGCAGCGGGGTTTTTGTCTTTGACAATCAAGCCAATTTTTTGGAAAAAATCCCTGTCCCCAGTTTTGACCGGATTTGTTACTATCAGGACCAATTGCTTTGGGTCGAAGACCAAACGATTCAATCCTATCATATTCCCAGCCGGCAAACCAGGACCTTGCTGAGTTTGGATCAAACCGAAGTTCGGCAAGTCCAATTTGGTCAAGAAAGAATGGCACTGATCTTCCAGGACCGAATCGAACTTTATGCCATTCCCCATGCCATACAAAATAGGTACTAAAAAACCCGATCTGAATTCAATCTCCAGAACGGGTTTCGAAGAATTTGATCAAAAATCTTAACCGATTTTGACCAGCTCAATGTCAAAAATCAGATCTTTCCCTGCCAACTGATGATTGGCATCCAAGGTAATTTTTTCCTCGTCCATATTGGTCACCGTCACAGGCATCGGTTGGCCGTTTCCACCTTGAAGGGTAAGTTGCATTCCGATTTCTGGGGTAATATTCTCAGGTACCTGAGTTAAAGGGACATCAATCATCATATCATCTCTTCGCTCACCATACGCTTCTGCAGCAGGAATGGTCACTGTTTTTTTATCGCCAACAGCCATACCGTGTACTGCTGTATCAAAGCCTTGAATCATTTGTCCCCCACCCAAGGTAAATCCGAGTGGTTCGCGCTGAATAGAGGAGTCAAATACGCTTCCGTCTTCCAATTTTCCCGTGTAGTGTACTTGTACGTTATCACCTTTTTTTGCTTGCATGATAATTATTCTTTTTTGATTAAAGAACAAAGATACAAATTATATACGGGGCAGGAAAATCAACAAAATGTCCGATATAATGTCCGATATTGATGTAATTACGTACAAAATCGGACAGTCAATTCCTCAAAATGCCCTAATTATCGTAAATTGGCGCTTGGCATCATTTTTCACATAACCAAGACTGAACAAGACCATCATGGAAAACCAAGATTTAGGAAAAATCCTCATCATTGACGACAACGAAGATTTGCTTTTTGCAGCAAAAATGCTTCTAAAAAAGCACGCCAAGGAAGTGATGATTGAAAAGGACCCCCGTAGAATCCCTTTTTTGATCAATAACAATAATTACGATGTGATCCTTTTGGACATGAATTTTCGGGAAGACACGACCTCGGGCAAAGAAGGTTTTTACTGGCTTAATCAAATCAAAGAAATCGATCCCAAAGCAGTCGTTATTTTGATCACTGCCTTTGGAGATGTGGAAATGGCCGTACAGGCACTCAAAGAAGGAGCAACAGATTTTATCCTCAAACCCTGGCAAAATGAAAAGCTTATCGCTACGCTTTCAGCTGCCATCAAGCTGAAGGAAAGCTACAATGAGGTGGACAAACTGCAAAAGAAACAAAAACAGCTTCAGTCCGACTTGAAAAAACCTTACACCGATATTATCGGGAATTCCGCTTCGATGAAGAATATTTTTTCCATTATTGATAAAGTTGCTCAGACCGATGCGAATATCCTGATCCTTGGAGAAAACGGGACGGGAAAAGAACTTATCGCCCGAGCGATACACGAGCGATCCCTTCGTAAAGATGAAATCTTTGTAGGGGTGGATATGGGATCAATTACAGAGACCTTATTTGAGTCGGAGCTATTCGGGCATAAGCGGGGTGCGTTTACCGATGCCAAAGATGACCGTGCCGGACGATTTGAAATTGCCGACAAGGGAACACTTTTTTTAGATGAAATTGGAAATCTTTCCATGCCGCTGCAATCCAAACTTCTGACGGTCCTCCAAAAACGGGAGGTTACCCGGATCGGTACCAATAAAGCTATTCCGGTTGATATCCGCTTAATCTGCGCAACCAACATGCACGTGCATGAGATGGTAATGGAAAACACCTTCCGACAGGATTTGCTTTATCGAATCAATACCGTAGAAATATTCCTTCCCCCACTCCGGGAGCGGCAAGATGACATCCCGACCTTGGCCAATCACTTTTTGAAGCAATACTCCCAAAAATATCGCAAAAATTTCATTGGGTTTCGCCCGGCGGCTATGGACCTTTTGCAACGCTACACTTGGCCTGGAAATATTCGAGAGCTGCAGCATGCCATTGAGCGGGCAATCATCATGGCAGATGGTGATGAATTAGATTCAAGAGATTTCTTTTTTCTTTCGGCCAAGCCAGCCTCTGAAAAAGCACCTGCATCCAATACCTTGAATCTCGATGATATGGAGCGAAGTACCATTCAGCGGGCCATTGACAAAAACGGGGGAAATATTTCCAAAGCTGCCAAAGAACTTGGATTGACAAGAGCTTCGCTTTATCGAAGATTGGAAAAATATGGACTATAAAGTTGGGCTATTGGGACGAATCGTCCTGCTTGCCGTCTCACTTTTCTTTTTATCCTACACTATGATTGATGATTGGGGAGTCTTTATGACTTCCCTTTTCATCATTTTGGTGATTTTTCAAGTGATTTTATTGGTTCGCTATTCGGAAAGTTCCTTCAAAAAAGTCCGAACTTTTCTTGATAACATCAAACAGGATAAATATTCCCAAGTCTATCCCGTCAAATTTGATGGGACAGAAACGGATGATCTCCATATCGAATTCAATGCTATACTGGCAAAACTAAAAGAAGATCAAGCTGAAAAAGAGGCCAACTACCAATATTTTCGATCGGTATTTAAGCATCTCAGCATTGGCTTGTTGACCTATGGAGAAAACGGGGATATCCAGATTTTTAATGTGGCAGCCAAGCGGATTCTCAATGTGGATGAGCTGAAGAATATTTCAGAAATCGAAAACATCAATAAAGAGCTGCACTTAGCCATCCAAAATTTGAGAACGGGCGGAAGTGAATTGATAAAAATCGCCCATCCCGATGGCATTATGCAGCTTTCGGTTTATGTCATCGAGCTGGTGATGCGGGGAGAAAAATTCAAACTGGTTTCCCTCCAAAATATTCAGTCCGAACTCGAGGAGAAAGAGATGGAGGCTTGGCAAAATTTGGTCAAAATCCTGACCCACGAAATCATGAATTCCATCGCTCCAATTTCTTCATTGGCCGGCACGCTCAAGGGTGAACTGGAGGACCGAATGGAAAACAACCAAGCGCTGAGTCCCTCTGACATGGAAGACTGCATGATGGGAATCAGCACGATCGAAAAGCGAAGTGAGGGCCTGATTAGCTTTGTTTCCGATTTCCGGAGTCTGGCACATATTCCGGCCCCCAAATTTAGTAGTATTCGGATCTCAGGACTCTTTGAGCAATTGGAAATCCTACTCCATAATCAAATTGATGCGGGCCATATCAAAGTGATCAAAGAGCTCGAACCAGAAGAGTTAATTCTGTTTGGGGATCAAACTCAAATAGAACAGGTTTTGATCAACCTAACCCAAAATGCCATTCAGGCCTTGGAAGATTCGGATCAAAAAATCATCCGTCTTCGAGCCTACATTGATGAGGCAGGAAAAATAATCATCGAAGTCTGTGATACAGGAAAAGGCATCGAAGAAGAAGCCCTCAGCAAGATTTTTATTCCGTTTTTTACCACCAAGAAAAAAGGCTCCGGAATCGGACTCAGCTTATCCAAGCAAATCATGCGTCGTCACAAAGGGAATATTCAAGTAAAATCAATTCAAGGAGAAGGAACGACTTTTAAACTAATCTTTAATGGATAAGAACCCCCGGTACAAGGAATAGCCTGAAATTTTGGACTTTCTATTTTTGCTCTACCAGGCTTTAGGTCCATTTTCTTTCCAGAAAGAATATTTCCTTTTCTTGGCACCCGGTCGGTGTTGGTTCAACTTGTTTTTTTTCGTACTCTAAAAAACGCCTTCCTGGCCGACTGATCCCGATTATTGGGTCTACCCAGCTTTCTGACCAGTTAGATTCCAAATGCATTCGATCTTATCCTGAGCGTTACCTACCCCCAGCAGTTCGCTATATTGGACTGGGGTTGGGCTCGGGCTACTGGAACAGGTTTTTAATTTTCTTCTATTGGAAACTCCGATCAGGGAAACTCATGCTTAACCTGAAGGGCATTCCTGGAAGGATTCCGATGGGTAGGCTAAAGAAATTTTAACAGGAAAACTGATTCCAAAGATCAAATAGCGCTAATTTAACCCATCCATCGCATCCATTCTTGCGTTAAAAACCTGAATATCCTATCTAACCTGATCCACCTATGAAGTTTCTATTTAGCGTTCTGGTGTTGACTTTTGGAGTAATCCTATTCGGTTTTTCTCAAGAACCGGAAAAACAAAAACTGAGTATCCAAGATTTGAAAAAATTCAAACCCCGACAAAAGGATAGTATCAGGGCTTTAGATTTGAGCAAAAAGGGCTCTTTTTTAATAGATTCGGCAGCTAACCTTAGCCCTAAACGTCTTTTTCTGGATCGAGAAATGGATGCTACACCCTGGCCAAGCCCAAAAGCTGAAATGCCCATTTACCGATTTCCGGATACTCAACCAACCCTGCCGATCAAGAGATTTGAGGATTCTATCCAGTATACTCTTCGAATAAAAGAATTCAACTAGCTGGATCTTGCTTGGTTTGCCTTGAGCTCATCCACTGAGATGGACAGGGAAATCTCTTTGCTATTCGCCTTATTAAGAAAAAAAACCTTTAATTCCGGAAAATCCAGAATCAAAGGTTTTACATCTTGTTCTCCTCCTGATTCGAGTGCCCCCTATTTGTCCTGAGGTTTATCCCTCATCATCTCTATCATATCTACCGGTGGTGGGGTATGGTCTCCCAAAAGATGACGAACGAAATAATCGCCCATTTTCCAGAAGAAATACTCGGCCATCGGACCATATCCATGGCGCTGTCCGGGCAATAGCACAAATTCAAATCGCTTTCCTGCTTGAATCAATGCTTCTGCCATTCGGATGGTACCCGCCGGATGCACATTATTGTCCACATCACCAGTGGAAAGCATCAGGTGCCCTTTCAGGTTTTTGGCCAAATCTGGATTTTTCTCGATTTGATAGACGAATGTGGTATCCCCCTTGGGAGTAATGCGCTCCTGAACCCCGTGATGCTTCTCAGACCACCAGCGGTTGTAGATGTTGTTTTCATGATTTCCGGCAGAGGAAACAGCAACTTTAAACACCTCAGGGTAAACCAGCAGGGCAGCTGTAGACATAAACCCTCCACCAGAATGTCCGTGAATCCCGACTTTATTTCGATCAATGAAATCGTAGCGATCGGCCAATTGATCCACCGCAGCTTTTTTATCCGCTAACCCGTAATCTCTCAAATCTCCATAACCATAGTTGTGGTACCATTTGGAACGGGCGGGATGCCCACCCCGGTTCCCCAAGGTCACCACCACAAATCCAAACTGAGCCAAGCGGTCTGTCCGGTCAAAGGATCGGCCAAAGGACTTGTTTACCGCTTCTGTTTGGGGACCAGGATAGACGTATTGGATCAGTGGATAGGTTCGTGTAGAGTCAAAATCAAAAGGCTTATACATGACCCCATACAAATCTGTAATTCCATCATCGGCCTTGAATTTGAACGGCTCAGGAAATTGATAGCCTGCGGCAAAAAGCTGACTCAAATCCGCCGTTTCCAAATCCATGACCTTGGTTCCATTTCTATCCCGAAGCACAGAAACCGGAGTCGTATTTACCCGGGAATACGTGTCCACAAAGTAGGAAGCCTTGTCATTGATATCGATGTCATGATTGAAATCACCGGCATTGAGCAAGCTCACTGCCCCCCCATCCAGACTGACGCTGTATAAATGTTCGTAGTAGGGATCTTCGTCTTTTTCTCGCCCATTGGCAACAAAATAGACCTTACGATTCCGCTCATCCACGCGTGCCACCCCACCCACATGAAAAGGTCCAGAGGTAAGCTGTCGCTTTATGGAGCCATCTTTTCCGTAGAGGTAAAGGTGTCCCCAGCCATCTCGTTCAGACCACCAGATCAATTCATCGTCGAGAAGTTCCAGTTTGGTAAATTCGATGTAAGTATTGGATCGCTCCTGGATTACCACCTCTTTTTCTTGGGTGGTAATATTCCATCGAACCACATCCACTCGCTTCAGGTCTCGGCTGGTAATGGCAAAATAAAATTCATCTAAATCGCCTAGCCAGGTAGCTGGACGAAAATCATCATCTCGGGTACTTGCCGCCGGAGTCGTGGACCAAAGGGAAACGGTTTGATCCTTAAATGTGGCGATCGGTAATTTAGTTAACTCCATCTGGTCAAAAGAAAAATGCAACAACTCGGTTTGTGGCTGCTCTTTTTCTCCAGGCATGGCGTATTTGTAAGTTTCCAAAGTGGGACGCGGATCACGCGTATGATGAATTACCCAAAGGTCTTTTACTGCGCGCTGATCCGTGCGCGTGAACACAAATTGTTTGGAATCTGAACTCCAAAGTACCCCCACTCGCTTTCGATCGTCTTTCTCCTTTTCTTCTTCAACATTGTCATTTCCTCTACCTCCCCATCCATATTCGTAATCTTTTTCACCATCCTGGGTCAATTGGTTTTCCACGATTGTAGAATCCTTTTCATCCGCTACTGCTTTCAAAAAGTTCTCTTTGTCCATCCAGTAGAGGTTGTAGTTTTTGGCATAGACTACTTTGGAGGAATCTGGGGAAATGTTTGCCCAAGAAAGCCGCTTGGGATCCTTCTCGGTTTCGATTTCGGTTAAGGTTTGAGTAGAAATATTCCATAGGAAGGTATGAACCTTTTTTTCTAAGGAATCCTTTGCGTTTTTATTCTTCTCCTTGATTTCTTCCCAGTCTGATTTTAGGACATCGGCCGTACTTTTTACCTTGAAGCGAATGGTGTTTTCATCATCCATCAGTTTCAAGTCATCCAGTTTCAAATGCTGTCCATCAAATGGATCTTTGACGGCCTTGGTAATTTCTGCGGCAAGTTTATCCCGATCAAAAAGCTCAGTTTTCGTCTTTCGAACCGGATCGACTACATACCAATTTTTCCCATTACTGGTTTCGTATTCATACCAAAAACGATCAGATTTTTTCATCCAATGCGGATTCACACTGGTCGAAAAGATCATTTTGCGCACTTTCTCAGGCGAAAATCTCGCCGCCAACTCATAATTTCCTTTGTACACCGGCTCTTGCGCTTGCACTTGGGCCAAGGTAAAAAAGAGGGCAATTACACCAATTATTCTCTGCATATTCTTAGGAGTTTATATTCAGGCTTCTAAACTAAAGCCCAGGCCAAAATGTAGCTTTACCGCTTGCGTAAAATTCCAACATCGGCAATTTTCGGATTATTTTTTTTTGATCGGTGGGATTTTTCATCCCCCCTTAACACCAGCTTCACAATCACCAAAGTTTATTTGGAAAACATAGCAAATAATTAACAAACTAAACATCACATATTTAAATAGCCCATCTAACTTTCGAGCAAAACAAAAATAGGTTGAAAACACATTTCAAAACTATCATCGTCTCTGACATCCATTTGGGAACTAAAGGGTCCAAGTCCAAAGAAATCGTTCGCTTTCTCAAACAATATCGTTGTGAAAACCTGATCTTAAACGGGGATATCATCGATGGCTGGCAACTGAAAAAATCCGGAACATGGAAGCGTAAGCATACCCGCTTTTTCAATCGGGTGATCAAAATGATCGATAATCAAAAGACTAAGGTCTATTACCTGAGAGGAAATCACGATGATTTTTTGGATCAAATTCTTCCGCTTCAAATCGGTAATCTTTCCATTCAAACCGATATGATTTATGAAAGTGCCGGAAAAAAATATTTTATTACACATGGTGATGTTTTTGACAGCATCACTACCAATCTGCGCTGGATTGCCTACTTAGGAGACGTAGGTTATACCTTTTTACTCTGGCTCAACCGGATAGTCAACCATTATCGGTTCAAGCAGGGGTTGCCTTATTTTTCACTTTCCCAATACGTCAAAAGCAAAGTCAAGTCGGCCGTATCCTATGTCGATCAATATGAAACTGAACTAGCAAAAATGGCAAAAGCCAAAGGTTGCGATGGGATTATCTGCGGCCATATTCATAAAGCTGAAAAACGAATCATCGATGGGGTAGAATACATGAATTCTGGGGACTGGGTTGAAACCATGTCTGCTTTGGCAGAAGATCATGAGGGAAATTGGCAATTGATTTATTACAGTGAAATTGATTTTAAATCGATCCGAGACCATCAGATAGGAAGCTTTTTTACAGGAGAAGACAATACCGTCATCCCCATCCGACAGGTTTCCTTTACGCCCCCCTCTGAGGACTTGAACCCTCCATCTTTTCGATAATCATGCGGTTTTTATTCATCGTACAAGGCGAAGGCCGAGGGCATATGACCCAGGCGATTTCCTTTGCTCAGCTGCTGAGCTCTCAGGGACATGATTTGGTAGCGGTAATGGTAGGTAAAAGTAAGCGGAGGGAAATCCCTGCTTTTTTTGAGCGCGAAATCAAGGCTCCCATCCGTTTAGTGGAAAGCCCTAACTTTGAATGTGATGGCTCTGAGAAAACCATTTTACTGGGAAAGACTCTCCGGAAAAATTTCCTCCGGGTAGGTACATTCCGAAAGAGCCTCCAAACCATCCATCAACTTGTTACTGAAACCCAGCCGGATGTCATTTTAAATTTCTATGATTTGCTGGGAGGCCTGTATAATTTTTTCTTTCGCCCCAAAGCACAATTCTGGGTCATTGGCCACCAATACATGATTTGGCATCCTGATTTTCGGTTTGCACCCCATCGAAGGTTGGAGAAAATTCTTTTTCAACTCAATACCAAACTGACCGGCTTGGGTGCCGATGAGGTTTTGGGACTTTCATTTTTACGCCCAGAAAAATACGCCTCCCGCGTTCGGGTTGTTCCTCCACTCTTGAGAGCCGAGGTAAAAAAGCTACCTGTCAGTGAAGGTGACTTTTACCTAGCCTACATGGTCAATCCAGGATATGGTAAGGAAATTATCGACTACGCCAAATCCCATCCCAACACTAAAATCAAGGCCTACTGGGACAAAAAGGATGCTGCAGATCGCGAAAGCCCCTTACCTAATTTGACGTTTTATCGGGTCAATGACAAAGGTTTTTTAGAAGACATGGCTGCTTGTCGGGGCTTAATTTGTACCGCGGGATTTGAATCGGTCTGCGAAGCCCTGTATCTGGGCAAGCGGATTCTAGTCATCCCTGTGGCCGGTCAATACGAACAGGCTTGCAATGCGCTGGAGGTTTTACATGCACACATCGGTAAAACAGCCCATCACTTTGATTTTTTCCAATTGGAATCTTCAGACCTTCAACAGAAAGATCTATCACTGGATTTTCGAAATTGGGCCAACGCATGGCATCCTATCCTGGAGAATTTACTTACCCCCACACTGAATCAAAAAGCTACGCCAACTTCTCAATGGAGTTTGACCTAAGGAGTTGATCCAGCCGCGCAAGAAAATCAACATTCGGCTAAGCCCTTAGCGGTTCGAGAGGGAATCGAAGGAGAAGACGGGGCTTTTACTCGCTTCTTCTGGGCAAAATCCAATGCCCAATAGGCATTTTGAACTCGGGTATATTCTTCCAAAAAAGAGGCTCTTTTCGGGGAGTTTTCGATCAAACTGTGCTGCAATTCATTTTTTTTGAACTCATAGCTGAGCAGCATCTTTTGATAAATATCCAAGAGTCCGGCGGTGGTTTGATCTTGAGCTTTTAAAGCCTTATGGGCGGGAGGAGCGGGAGGCAATTGCTTTTTTTCCTCCTCTGTCAGATCCTCTTTTCGCTTGAAATAATACGTCTCCCCCTTTTTCAATCGGATAAATGGCGCAAAAGGATGCTCAGGCCGGGTGGTAAGCTTTTTGTCCTCTGCCTGCAAACGGAAAAACTTCCCGCCCAAATCCAAAAACAGCTCCATCAGCTCCTCTTGCTCCGAACTTGTCTTATCGATGAAATGAACCCCTGCGCTTAATTTTTCTTGATACGCTTTGAGTTCCTTTTGATACAGGGAAACGGGATTTGTATTGACTGAGAAACTTTGATTTTCAGGTTTATCCACCGGGAGGGTTACCGTTCCGCGAAGAGGCTTGGTTTTCCAGTCTGAAAAATCGCCGAAAGCTTGTTCAAAACCTGCTAGGGTATACAAATGCACTTGATGATTTTGGGGAAAGCGCTCCGAACGGGCATTGTCATGGACAAAACTGGAAAAGTAATGCACAATTTTATCTCGAGAAATTTCATTCAGTTTTGAATTTTCGATCACCGCACCATCCAGCCAAAGAGCAAATTCACCCCCATCTTTCCAGCTTTCCAATAGGTCCGCCGTTGGGGCTTTCGGTTCGATTTTCCCGGGAGCCTCGGGTAATTTTTCTTGGAGCTTTTCAGGAAGCTCATCGTAACTCATTTCTTCCAATTCCCCATCAGGGTATTTGAGAATGAATTTGGTTTGGCTATAATAAATCGACTTGGTCATTTTTTGAAGATTCGGACCATAAACGAGCTGGGAACTTAGGGAGGAATTCTTTTCGCGCGTTTCTCTCTTTGAATCATCCATTAGTCGAATTCTTCGGATTTCATGATTTACGAAAATAGCCTGGGCTTTTGCCACATTCCCGGTGGAGTTGCCCTTCAAGACCACCATCTTTATCTTCACTTCCCGGTCAGGGAGCCGGTCCAGCCATTGATCTAATGCTGAAAGTTCCTGACCCTGCTGAGGTTCTTGCCCCGGTCGATAAATCTTTCCAGTTGGATCCAAATAAAACGTTAAATCATAGGCTTGCTCAGTCTCCTCATTGCCAGAGGAAAAAATGTGTACCTCACTCGTTCTTTTATCGGATTGGGCAATTACCTTTTCACTAAATCCATAATAAATCAAAGCCAAAATTGGAACTAAAGCGATAAGTTTCCAGGCCACCTGAAGGGGTTTACTTTTCTTAGTCATCATTTGAATGCGTTTTTTGGTAAGGGAATAATTTAGGGTACTGACCAAGGCGGAAGGAGTCCCAGACTGGGCCAAGCGGATTAATTCATAGGGATACTCGGTATTTTGGGTTCGTTGAATGGCGGAGCGATCGGCAATAAATTCATGATTGAGCCGAATGGCATGTCGGAGCCAATACAATCCGGGATGAAACCAAAATGGGATCAACAGCAGCTCGACAAAAATTAAATCCCAACTGTGTTTCTCCCTTACATGAACCCGTTCATGCTCAAAGACCGCATCTGATATCCCCTCACGTTCAAAGGCTTCTTTTGAAACAAAAATGTACTTCAAAAAGGAATAGGGAAGCGTGTTTTCCGGAAGTAAAATCAGGGTCTGTCCCCGGTAATTGACTTGAATGTGAGCATGGATTTTAGAAATAAGCAACCGAATATTTCGCAAGAATCGAATGCCAAAAATGATCGCGACAACTACATAAATTCCAAAAACCAGCTTGGCCCCTTCCCAGGGGGAAGAGACTTCGGCTTTACTGCTTCGACTAATTTCTGTGGGTGAATCGACTTTAGGAACCGGCAAATTTTCAGTTTGGAAAAACTCCTGCTCAGCAGGTTGGGCGGGCAAAGGGGAAGACACCTCGATTTGATTGAGTGGAACCAAAAAAGACAAGAGCACGGCAGCCAAAAGGTAAAACCGATTAAAGCGATGCAAAACTTCCTGCTGTAAAAAGAGGCGATGAACCCCTAAAAACAGCACCAGGCAAGCGATAGATTTGAGCAGGTATTCCATTATTTATTTTTTAATTGTTCATCAATTAGCGCCTTAAGTGCCTTTAGTTCCTGTGCTGACATTTCTGTTCTTTTGGTGAAAAAAGAAGCAAACTGCGCAGGGGAATCGTCAAAAAAGTTTTTGATCAAGCCTTTTAGATGCGTGGAGAAATACTGCTCTTTGCTGACCAAAGGAAAATATTCCCGCATATTTTTCACCAAGGTATACCCTACAAAATTTTTATCCTGCATCCGCTTCAGTAGCGTGGAAACGGTGGTCGGAGCCGGCTTGGGTTCTTGATATTGTTCGAGTAAATCTTTCATGAAAGCCCGCTTGAGATTCCAGAGATAATTCATCAATTCTTCTTCTGATTTGGATAGCATGGAGTAGATTTTAATTTGTTCTCTACAAATGTAGAATAGTTTTCCTATTCTACAAATGTAGAATTGAAAAAAACCTAATCGAATTCGTTAGAGTTAATAGCCAGAATATTCTAATTTCGCCTCTGCTCAAAAGCGAGAAAACCTATATGTTAGCTGAATACCTACGATTAAAAGAAGATAAGGAGCAAAAGAAGCATTGGAAAAAGTGGGGACCATACCTCACCGAGCGACAGTGGGGAACGGTCCGGGAAGACTACAGCCCTGATGGGGCCGCTTGGGAAAATGTGACCCATGACGATGCGCGCAGTAAAGCCTATCGTTGGGGTGAAGAAGGGATCGGAGGCATCTCGGACTACAAGCAAAAAATCTGTCTAGCCTGGGCATTTTGGAATGGTAAGGATCCCTTCATCAAAGAACGACTTTTTGGGCTTACGGGTAATCAAGGCAACCATGGCGAAGACGTCAAGGAAATCTATTATTACTTAGACTCCACGCCGAGCCATTCCTACATGAAGATGCTCTATAAGTATCCTCAGGCTGAATTCCCTTATGAAGAATTGCTGGAAGAGACCAAGCGCAGGGGGAAAACAGATCCAGAATATGAATTGATCGACACGGGTATTTTTGATCAGGATCGGTACTTTGACATTTTCATCGAATACGCCAAACATGATGCAGAGGATATCATTGGTATGGCTACTGTTCACAATCGAGGCCCAGAGGAGGCAACGATCTGGGTGATGCCCACCATTTGGTTTCGAAAAACTTGGTTTACCGGACATGAGCCTTTTATGCCCAAGCTAAGTTTAAAGCGTTCCAATCAAATCAAGATTTTCAGCCCCAAGTCAGGCAATTTTAATCTGACCTTCGATGGAAATCCAGACATTCGTTTTTGTGACAATGAGACTAACCGAGAAAAACTCTATACTATTCCCAATGAGCGCCCCTACACCAAGGACGGGATCAATGATTTTATCATTCACGGCAATGACAATCGCCTCAACCCTTCTTTTTATGGAACTAAAGCCGCTGCGATTTACGAATTAAAAATTCCTGCTGGGGAAAGTAGACAGGTAAAATTCAGACTTCAACGTCAAGACGAGCCCAACCCGTTGGAAATCTGCGAGGATTGCCTCAAGCAACGAAAAAAAGAGGCTGACCAATTTTATGAACAGTTGCAGGAACGAGTGAGCGATCCTGACTTAAAGAACATTCAGCGTCAAGCCTATGCGGGGATGATGTGGTCCAAACAGTTTTATTATTACGATGTGGAACGGTGGCTGGAAGGTGATCCTGGACGATACGTCCCCCCGGTAGAGCGAAAAAAAGGCAGAAATGGGAATTGGCGCCATCTCCAAAATTATGACATCATTTCCATGCCAGACAAATGGGAATATCCTTGGTATGCAGCTTGGGACTTGGCTTTTCATTGTATTCCCATCGCACGCATAGACCCGGAATTTGCCAAAGAGCAATTGCTTCTTTTGCTCAATGAATGGTACATGCACCCCAATGGCCAGATACCGGCTTACGAGTGGAATTTCTCCGATGTAAACCCTCCGGTCCATGCTTATGCCGTTCAACGGGTTTACCAGATTGACAAAAAAGCAAATAAAGGCAAAGGCGATCAGGAATTTCTGGAGCGGGCCATGCATAAATTGATGCTCAACTTTACCTGGTGGGTGAACCAAAAAGACTCTGATGGAAAAAATATTTTTGAAGGTGGGTTCCTAGGCCTAGACAATATTTCACTGTTTGATCGGAGTCACGCTCAGCATTATCAGGGAAAATTAGAACAGGCTGATGCGACATCTTGGATGGCGATGTTTTCACTCAATTTGCTGAGAATATCCCTTGACCTCTGTGAATTCAACAAAACTTACCAATTTACCGCAACGAAATTCCTGGAGCATTTCCTTTACATTGCCGGGGCAATGAGCAACATTTCCTCAGAACACATTTCCCTTTGGGATGATGAGGATGACTTCTTCTACGACGTTTTTCACGTCAAGGGTAAGGAACCCAAAAAAATGAAAGTTCGATCCATCGTGGGCTTGATCCCCATGTTTGCTGTCGAGCCAATCCGTGAAGACCTTTTTGATGAGTTGCCTGAATTCAAAAAGAGACTGGATTTTTTTATGCGTGAAAAGCCAAAATTGGCGGCTTTGGTTTCAAGTTGGGCACAACCCGGTCAGGACAAACGCCGGCTTTTCTCGTTGTTGCGCGGACATCGGATGAAAAGTGTGCTTTACAAAATGCTGGATTCAGAAGAGTTTTTGAGTGAATTTGGGATTCGCTCCCTATCAAAATTCCATCTGAATCATCCCTATACCATGAAAATCAATGGAGACACCTTTTCGGTCAAATATACCCCTGGGGAATCAGATACTCGCATGTTTGGAGGAAACAGCAACTGGCGGGGACCGATCTGGTTTCCCATCAATTATTTGATTATTGAATCTCTGAAGAAATTTGATTTCTATTATGGGGGAAATTTCTCCATTGAGTATCCCACAGGCTCCGGTAATTTCATGACCATGGATCTAATCGCCAAAGAATTGTCTCTGAGGTGCATGAAAATCTTCATGCGTGATGAGCAAGGGAATAGACCTGTTTTCGGAACTTATTCTAAGTTTCAAACAGATCCCCATTTCAAAGATTACATTTTATTTTATGAATATTTCCATGGGGACAGTGGCAAAGGGCTCGGTGCCTCTCATCAGACTGGATGGACAGGTTTGGTGTCGGAGATGATTCATAAATATTACAAGGAAAAAGAATTTTCGGATCATGCCCCTTCTCCCCTTTTTAGAAGCTAATCGCCTCGAAGCTGGATGTGATGAAGTAGGCCGTGGTTGTTTAGCCGGCCCTGTGGTAGGTGCTGCGGTAATTTTACCCGATACCTACCATAATCCCTGGATCAATGATTCGAAGAAGCTTAAAAAGCAGGAAAGAGAACAGTTGGTCGCCGAAATCAAAGCACATGCCCTCTCCTGGGCGATAGCGGAAGCCTCTGTTGAAGAAATTGACCGAATCAACATACTCAACGCCTCATTTCTGGCCATGGAACGAGCCGTAGAGCAGTTGAAAATCAAACCAGAACACCTCCTCATTGACGGAAACCGCTGGAGGTCAAAGCTGGAGATCGGCTATACCTGTGTGATCAAAGGAGATGGAAAAATGGCCAGCATCGCGGCAGCTTCAATTCTGGCCAAAGTATATCGAGATCAATTGATGGAGGGACTGGCCTTGGAATACCCCCATTATGGTTGGGAGCGAAATGTGGGATACCCCACTCCGGCCCATCGGGAGGGAATTCGAAAAAATGGACCTACCAAATGGCATCGAACAAGTTTTCAGCTCCTTCCCAACCCATTAAATTTAGATATTTAATCGAGCTTATTCCTCCGGCTTTACCCAAGGTTTAAACACAAGTTTCCCCAAAACTCCACTTTCTGTGATCGGTTCCAAAACCAATTGGTCCTCGGTCAGCTCTATAATTTTGGCTTTTCGAGTTTGATTCTCTTCGTAAATATGAAGCACCTGCTGCTCATCCACCTTAAATGTCACCCGCTTTTGCACCACTCCCTTTTGGCCATAATCAGTAAAAACTAGGGAATCCTTTTCCATGAATTCGTAGACGGTATTTTCCAGCCTATGGGCTATTCGGTATTCCATGTCCTCTTTCGCAGTCGCCGGAGCATTCAAATAGCGCGGGGACTGCCGGATTCGCTCAATGCCATCAAAATAAACCAACTGCCATTTCCCTAATAGCTCAGGATTATCAATGATCGGCGCTGTCCCAAGGAGATGAAAGCTCAGAAAAATAGAAACGATTAGATTCATGCAAATCAACGGGCAATTTTATTGCCAAACACCCTAGATACCCATAAAAATTCAAGGAGATATTTTCACTTGCAAAAAAGGAAGCCACTCTCCTGCATGACGCTCTGCATAATCTGCCAGAAAAAATGACAAGGATGGCCTAAATGGGTGAGTGCGAAGCAGCATGCCGGCCTGCTCAGGGGTTTTGTCTCCTTTGTTGACATTGCAACGATTACAGGCAGTGACCAGATTGGTCCAAGATGTTTTCCCTCCTTTGGATCGAGGCACGACATGGTCAATGGTCAAATGCCGCTTGCTTCCGCAATATTGGCACTCCCCATTGTCTCTTCGAAACAGGTTGTTTCGATTGAGCAAAACGCCTTTGTAGGGGATATTCTTGTATTCGTTCAGACAAATTACCGCAGGATATTCAAAACTTCTGCTGACTGTTCGGATTTCCAAAAGCTCATAGGTAGACAGCACATTTGCCTTATCAAGCAAAGTCAGCACGATGGCTTTCTGCGGAGAGACTACCCCAATCGGTGAATGATCCATGTTTAAGACAAGCACTCGTTTTTCCATAATTATCCATTAAAAAACCGTTCTGACTTCCAAAACCTCTTGTTTATTTCGATTGTTTGTCATTTTTCTCAGCCATTCATCCAGATCAAGGCGACGCATTCTGTCATCCATTTGCAGTACTTCCTCCATTCCCAGATAAATGGCCAGGCGATTTTTTTGTTCCCCGGATTGAGGGCAAATCAGGATATCTCCAGGCTGACAATCCGCAAATCGAATCAATCTTCCCGGAAGATGACCTGCATGCCAAGCATATCCTGCGATTTGAAAAATCAAGGCAAAACCCAACAAGTGATCAAGCCCAAAAATACTCCTTCCGCCGGATTGCCAGGGGGCATTGATAAATGTCATGGCAATCTGGATCAGCTCATCCCGCTTAGCCCGATGCGCATGACTGCGAGTCTGCCCCGTAAATCCGATGTGATCCTGCCAATTAAATAACTCCAAATCCGAAAAATGGAGCCGACTGCCTGGTAAAAGATACAACTGGGTACCATTGTACTCAATTGCCGAAATCGGGCTAATCACCACCTGAAAATCCTCATTGAGGTAATGTTGATAATCCTCCTGAGTGATTTCTTTCAGAGATTTAGCCGAAATCCATCCACCAATCCTGGAATCCTCCTGAAAAATCCTATACCATGACCGGTCTGAACATACCGCCAGCACCTGATAACACTCCCCAAAAAGCAATTGGGTCAACAGGGCGGACTCTACCGTTGGCTTTTTATAGACCGGTAAAATGGTTTGCCTACAGATTCCATATCCATCACTTAAGGGCCATTCGCTGAAGTTCTCTTTTGGCATCTTTTTCTTTCAAATCCTGTCTTTTGTCGTGTGTTTTCTTACCCCGACCTAAGGCAATTTCCATTTTTGCCTTACCTCGGTCATTGATAAATATACGAACTGGAATGATAGTAAGACCCTTTTCGGCAGACTTAGTTTCGAGTTTTTCGAGTTCTCTTTTGTTTAAAAGTAATTTTCGGTCACGAACCGCCTCATGATTGTAGCTTGCGGCCATGGAATAGGGAGCGATGTGCATTTGCCTCACGTACAACTCCCCATCCAAAAAAATACAAAAAGACTCGGTCAAGGAAACTTTCCCCTCACGGATGGATTTAATTTCGGTCCCTTTCAAGACCATTCCACACACGTAGGTATCAATAAATTCAAACTGAAAGCTTGCCTTTTTATTCTTGATATTGATGATTTTATCGAATTTGGTGGTCTTTGACATGTTAGAGTTTCATTTTGGCAAGTGGAGTTACTTCTAGCGAAGTAAAATCGCTTTGAAGATACTTGAAATGTGCTGCCATCGCAATCATGGCAGCATTATCGGTACAGTACTCAAATTTGGGAATGTAGAGATTCCATCCGTTTTGTTCGGCAAGTTCGGTGAGTGTTTTTCGTAATCCTGAATTTGCAGACACTCCCCCAGCAATGGCTACTTCCTTGATCCGGTAGTGCTTCAAGGCTGCTTTGAGCTTGATGAGCAGCATTTCAATCAGGCTGTATTGAATACTCGCACAAAGGTCAGCGCTATTTTCTGAGATGAAATTCGGATTTTCTTTCAATTGATCACGTAGAAAATACAAGACCGCTGTTTTGATTCCGCTAAAGGAATAATCCAGATCCGGCATTCGAGTAATCGGAAAGTCAAAAGCCTTCGGATTTCCAGCTTTGGCGTATCGATCGATCAATGGACCTCCCGGATAAGGCAAACCCAGCAGTTTGGCCGTCTTGTCAAAGGCCTCCCCCACCGCATCATCCCGCGTCTGTCCGATAACCTCCATCTGCAGTGGGCTTTTGACGAGCACCAATTGGGTATGCCCCCCACTCACTGTCAGACAAATAAATGGAAAATTGGGTTTGGGATCCTCAATAAAATGAGCCAAAACATGGGCTTGCATGTGGTTCACTTCAATCAATGGGATTTTCCTGGCATAGGCAAAAGCTTTGGCAAAACTCACCCCTACCAGCAAAGCCCCCATCAAGCCCGGTCCCCGGGTGAAAGCAACTGCAGAGAGCTGGTCTTTCCTGATTCCCGATGTCCTCAGTGCCTGCTCTACCACAGGAATAATATTTTCTTGATGTGCTCTGGAGGCTAATTCGGGAACCACACCCCCATATTTTTCGTGGACTGATTGTGTGGCCACAATATTATTAAGTACTTTGCCATTTATGATAATAGAGGCAGAGGTTTCGTCACACGAGGACTCAATTGCTAAAATAGAAATATCGTTGGTATCCATTGGAAAATAGCTCGAAAGTTAGGGATTTTTTATACAAAGCATTTCGATTTTTGCTTTGGGGCATAGCCACTTTATTTTTTGGGATTCTACTCATCGCGGGTCTTTTGCAAACCGAAACGGTACAGAATTGGGCCATCGATCAAATTACAGGGTACCTCAATAAGAACTCTGATTTTAGAACCCAAATCAACCGAGTTACCATCAACTGGTGGGATGCCCTCTCTGTATCTGGTCTGGAAATCAAAGACCACCAGGACAGCACCATGATTTTGGCCGAAAGTGCCTTCATTGATTTCGAGGTGAATTCCCTGCTTTTCGGGTCAGGCCCCACCCTTGATGAAATCCGAATAGAGCAAGCGACCATTCAGCTGCTCACACACGCTGGAGACTCGACTATGAATATTAATCGCTGGACCAAAGAATTAAGTTCCCTTTTTGGCTCAAGCAGTGCTTCGAAAGGAAGTAAATTCAGCATTGGCCGACTTGAGTTGAGGCAATCAGCTTTTACCTTGGCCAATTACAATTCGGATACCATTTCTGAAGGGCTGGATTATAATCACATGCGCTTTCAAAAAATTCAAGCTCAGGCATCAGATTTCTATGTGGACGGAGACGAAATCGGCATCGATCTGGCATTTTTGAGTGGGATAGAATCCAACTCAGGCCTTGAAATCAACGAATTCCGAACTGATCTCACTTACAATGCGGAACTTTTGGAATTTGACCGGCTCAATCTTAGCACCAATAAAAGTTCAATTAAACATTTTCTCAGACTGGAATATGCGAGTGCTGATGCGTTTTCTGATTTTCTCAATAAAGTGGTGGTCATTGCTGATTTTGACGAAGCCTCAATTGGACTTCAGGATTTACGCTTTTTTGTCCCCAATCTTCCCGACATCGAGGATACCCTCGTGCTGAGCGGAAAAGTTTCCGGCCCACTTTCGGACATTCGTTCCGAAGAGTTATTAATTCGGTTAGGAAGACGAACAGAGATTTTCGGGGCCTTCCGAGTCGATGGACTTCCCGACCTGGAAAATACCTACTTGAATTTATCCTTAAAAAATTCAACTATCCAAGCTCGAGACCTAGCCCCTTACCTCAGCAGAGGACTTCAGCATGAACTTCAAAAGCTCAATATCATCCGTCTCAATGCGGATTTTGCAGGCTTACCTACCCGATTCACTACCAATGGAGAATTCCAAACCAGTATTGGAAATTTGGTTGGTCGGGTAAATTATGACCTTAAAAATGGAGTTAATCAGGTGGTTTCCAATGTAGTCATCCAAGAACTTGATTTGGGTGTGCTCTTGGAAGATCCTGACTTACTTCAGCGGCTTAGCCTGGAGGGAAACGTCAATATCAGAGGCTCTAACCGAGACAATCTACGCTTGGATTTAGATGCCAAAATTGCTCAACTCGGTGTTTTAGGTTACGACTATACAAATATTGAAACCACAGCTACTTATGGCTTGGATCTTTTCAAGGGCAATCTCCAAATCCAGGATCCCAATCTTCAACTGTTGGCAAATGGGTCCATTGATTTGCGCGAAGGCTCTGAGGCCATCGAACTTAAACTCAGCCTGGATAGCGCGAATCTAGATGAACTCAAACTTGCTCAGGAAAAGACTTTTATTAAAGGAAAAGTCGAAATGGATATCGAAGGGATCAATATCGATGAGTTAAACGGAATTGCCCGATTCAGCGACCTGAGCATCGGCTTCCAAGACCGATATTTAGAATTAGGGGATTTTTACTTCCAATCCCTTTTTGCAGGAGGTACCAGAACCATGTCTCTGAATTCGGACTATGTGGTAGCTGGCGCCTCGGGAAAATTTCAGTTGGAGCAAATGGCCAAAGATCTCCCATTTTTGTTCCAGCAATATTTATCGATCATCACCAAAGAAGAACCTCCAGTAGCCGATTTGGAAGAATATTTCTCAGTCCCCTACAATTTGGACCTGAATGTCCGGCTAATTGACATCAATCCCCTTTTGGATTTATTTCAGCCAGATTACCGGATTTCTAAAAATACGGTGATTGAAGGGGCATTTTATCAAACGGAGGAAAATACCATCTTCAATTTTTTCACCAGCTTGGACACTTTACAGTTTCGGGATAACATTGCCCGAAACGTCAACATTGATTTCAACACCTCCAAAATCATCAACAGCGAAGAGATTTTGGCCTCTTTTTACATTTACTCCAAAGAGCAGCACATCGGTCAAGATCTGGATTTCTCCAATTTTGGATTTGAAGCGATCTGGAATGACAATGCATTGAATCTTGAATTTGCCCTGGATCAAGATTCGACCAGAAGTAGTGCCCGAATAGATGCAGTTGCAGAGTTTACGCCCAATGATACCAAAATCTCCTTTCAACCTTCTGAGTTGATCGTGTTGGAACGAAACTGGAATTTTGATTCGCTCAATCAAATCACCTTGAGGCAAGGGGAAATCGGCTTTAGAAACGTTCGAATTGTTTCTGGGGAGCAGGAAATTGATTTGGAAGGGAAAATAGGCGAAGGAGTTGAAGACAGCCTGAATCTGAGTATTCAAAATGTGAATGTGGACCTGTTCAACACCTTTACTGCCCAAGAATACGAGGGAACCTCAGATGGAAATATTTATTTGCGGAGCTCAGAAACTGGAGAAAGCTTACTTGATTTAACATTTGGAATTACTGATTTTCAAATTAATCAATTGCCTGTAGGCGATCTTCAAACCACCGCTCAACTGTATGATAACCAGCTAGAGGTAAATGTTGAAAACTTCCTCAATGGAAAGCGAACCATCCAAATGGCTGGAGATATTGGCTTGGAGGAATTTGATTTTAATCTGGACGGTGAACTCAGAGATGCAGATTTGGTGAGTTTTGAGCCTTTTCTTTCCAACTACCTCTCCGATATGGGCGGCACAGTCACAGGTGATCTTCAGCTGAGAGGAAATGCCCGTCAACCCGAATTGACCGGTCGGGGAAAGGTCAACCAGGGAAAGTTCCGCATTAAATTCCTCAACACCCCCTATCAACTTGACGGAAGCATACTTTTTGATCCCGGACAAATCAATTTTTCCCAACTGACTTTGAAAGACATCAATGGAAATACAGCCAGTTTAAATGGAGGACTGACCTACCAGGGCTTAAATGATATTATTCTGGATATTGATTCAAGAATGAATAATTTTCAAGTACTTAACACCACTGCCCGTGACAACGAGACTTTTTATGGAAATGCCTTTGTCAGCGGGACTCTGGACATCGAAGGGTCTACGTCCAATCTGGACATCACCGCCAGAGCGACCAGTCAACCCAACACCCGGATATTTATTCCCCTAACCAGTAGTGATGAGCAGACCAGCGAGGATTTTATTCATTTTATTAACATTCAAGACACCGCACGCATTCAACAAATTTCCGAAGATGTAAATCGCCTTGATATTGATAATGTGCGAATGAATTTTATACTCGACATCACCCCAGATGCCTATACAGAGATCATCATAGACCCGAGAACCGAAGAGAAAATCTCGGGTCGAGGGCGTGGAATTTTAACAATGAATATTGATACTCAGGGACTTTTTACTTTGAGTGGGACTTACGAAATCACTGAGGCGATGTACAATTTTTCCCTGTACAATGTACTTCGCAAAGAGTTCACTGTAGAACCAGGGGGGCGAATTACTTGGTATGGAAATCCTTACGAAGGAGTCATGAATTTGACCGCAAAATATACCGAACAAGTGTCCATCCAACCACTGGTTGCCCGAACCTCGGTCAGCGAGCAGGAAAGCAGTCTTACCCGAAGACGTTTTCCGGTGAATGTCATCATGAACCTTCGAGGGGAATTACTTTCCCCCGAATTTGATTTTGGTTTTGACTTCTCCCAATTTCCGAGTAGTGGAGAAATCCAAACAGCGATTTCTGCCTTCCAATCCCGAATCGCCAATAATGAGCAGGAGATGAACCGGCAAGTTTTCTCTGTGATCATGACCCGATCTTTTTCTCCGGAAGGTCAATTTGCAGGAGTGAACTCCTTCTCAAACTCTTTAGGACAATTGCTATCTTCCCAATTGAACAGCTTTCTGGGTCAAGTGGACAAAAACCTAGAAGTCAATATTGATTTGGCCTCTTTGGATCAAAACGCACTGGAAACCTTCCAGTTAAGCGTGGCTTATACCTTTTTAGACGGTAGGCTACGCGTATCTCGGGACGGTGGGTTTACCGGTAATAACGGCCAGGCTGATGCAGCATCCATTATTGGTGACTGGCAGGCCGAGTACATGATTACTGAAGACGGAGTCTATCGGCTTCGGGTATTCAATAGAAATAATTTCAATACATTTACTTCGCTCTCCCTGTCCCGGAACGTAGCCACTTATGGGGTTTCGCTTTCTCAGAATATCTCATTCAATTCCTTTTCTGAATTATTTAAAAAAATCACCCAGAAGCAGGACCAACCCGATGACCTTCGAGAAGACTCGGACAATTACCTAAGGTATAAACAAGAGGATTGGAAGCCGATAAAGCTCGATAATATTGAGGATCGCTTGGAAAAACTTCATCCGAAAAATGAGGTTAAGTTTCCCATAAAAATGAAAGGGAAGTAAACAATTCTAGGCGGAATGCTCTTTTTTATCAAAAAACTCCTTGAAGTCCCCATGTCGAGTAATCGACACGCAGGAACATGATTATCCGGGGTATTCCATGTGACCGCTAAAAAACAATGATAGAGGCATGAAATCGAGCATGACGTACCCGTCACACACCGGGATGATTAGAATTGCGAGATCCCATGTAACCTTTGAAAATCAACGATAGACACCGTAAATCGAGCACGACTGAAAATTCTCACAGGGGCATGACTATCAACTTTGCACGATTCCACATGATCATTAAAATTCAATTCTAAACACGTGAAAAAACTAACGCTTTTTTGGTTTCGAAGAGATCTTCGATTAGAAGATAATACAGGTTTGTACTATGCGCTCCAGCAGGAAGAAAATGTCTTACCGCTCTTTATTTTTGATCAAAATATCCTTGAAAAACTAGAGGATAAAGATGATGCCCGAGTGGGATTTATCCACGATCAGATCAGTCGACTCAAGTCTGAACTGGAAGAAAAAGGGAGTTCCCTATTGATCAAAATTGGAAAGCCGATGGAAGTTTACCAAAAATTGATCCGCGACTATGATCTTCAGGCCGTGTACACCAACCGCGACTACGAGCCCTACGCCAAAAAAAGAGATCAGGCCGTTGAACAACTTCTCAAGGACCACAAAATTGACTTTTACACCTTTAAGGACCAGATGATTTTCGAGCCGGGCGAAGTACTTAACGGATCGGGGGATTTTTATAAAGTGTTTACCCCCTACAGCAAAGTTTGGCGGGAGAACTTCAACAAACAAAACATAGAGGCATTAAGCTATTTCCATTGGAAAAATCTTAACCAAACCGGCCCATTGAATTTACCTAGCTTACAGGAGGTGGGATTTACTCGATCAAAAATCGAAATCCCTCCAAAGCAACCCGATAAGCAAATCATCGCCGACTACGATAAAAATCGAAATTTCCCGGCAAAATCCGGAACCAGTAGAATGGGGATTCACCTCCGTTTTGGAACGGTTTCTATCCGGAATCTTGCACTCCAAGCCGCAAAACTCAATGACACCTACCTCAATGAATTGATTTGGAGGGAATTTTATATGACTATCCTTGCCTTTAATCCCCAAGTGATAGAAAAGGCCTTCAAGCCCGCTTACGATCAGATCCCCTGGCGAAATAATGAGGAGGAATTTAACGCTTGGTGTGAAGGCAAAACCGGGTACCCTATTGTAGATGCAGGAATGCGGGAACTCAACGCAACCGGCTACATGCACAATCGGGTGCGAATGATTGTCGCCTCATTTTTAACCAAGCACCTGCTGATTGACTGGCGTTGGGGAGAGGCCTATTTTGCGCGGAAACTCTTGGATTTTGAGTTAGCCTCCAATAACGGGGGCTGGCAATGGGCAGCTGGTACGGGTACCGATGCACAGCCTTACTTTAGGGTATTTAATCCTGAATCCCAAACAGAGAAATTTGACAAGGATTTGAAGTACATTAAAAAATGGATTCCAGAATTAACTAGCAAAGAGTACCCAAAACCCATCGTAGATCATAAATTTGCAAGACAAAGAGCATTGGATACTTACAAAGAAGCATTGAATTCATGAATATCGGCGATCGAGTACGATTATTACACGGAAAAGAAGAAGGAATAGTCCGCAAAATATCCTCGGGTGGGAGAATCGAAGTAGAAATCGAAGACGGATTTATTATCCCAGCCATGAAGTCGGAAGCGGTCGTTATCTCTGAAGTGGAGCGTGCCTATTTCGGGGATAATGAATCCAATGAGGTCAAAGCCGAAACCCCTGCTCCGCTATCGGCACCAAAAGATCAAGGATTATATTTGGCCTTTGTCCCAATCAACGATCAAAACCTAAGCCTCTACCTCATCAATGACAGCAAGCAGGAATACTTAGCTCATGCCTCAGAGGTTTTTGGTCCCAATCATCGAACGCTTTTGGCAGAACGAATTAAACCCGGAATCGCCAAAAAGTTTGACGATCGCCTACTCAAAGAAATGGATCAGTGGCCAGCCTTTTTACTTCGCTTTATCCCCATTCAAAACCAATTGGAAAAAGCCATTCCTCCTTTTGAGCGACAACTTAAAATCAAACCCACCCAATTTTTCAAGCATCTCAGCAAAGCTCCATTTCTGGGCAAATCCGCTTATCTTTTTCACCTGGAACAAACCACAAAGGAGCTCGATATTCAAGCGCTGAATTATGAACTGGATGCACTCCGTCCCAAACCCGAGGAGCAGCGAATCCAGCGACCGAATCGGAGCATAGACTTGCACATCGAGGAACTGGTAGAAAATCACCAGTCGCTTAGTAACTCGGAAAAACTCAGGATCCAATTGGAGGTTTTTGAACGAAAACTTGACCAAGCCATACAGACAGGCATGGACGAAATCACCTTTATCCACGGAATCGGAAATGGAGTCCTTCGAAAAGAAATTCACAAGCGCCTTAGTCAATTGGGAAATATTAATTACTTTCAGGACACGCAGAAAGATAAGTGGGGCTTTGGAGCCACCTTAGTTAGAATTTCCTAATTCATGCAGCGCAAAACTTCTCCGATTTTCCAGGCTTTTGAGCAACAGCATCGCCAGGCAAAGGAATTATTTCTAGCCTTGGGAAAACAAATCAAATCCAAAAAATCACTTGAACTTTATACCAAACTAAGCTTTTTAGAGCTTTACTCGGACCTCATGGCCAAAATCCATTTTGAAAAAGAGGGGCTTCAATTTGATTTTTTTTCACCTTTTAAACCTCTTCAAAAGAATCTTCGGAAAATCCATCACCTCAAACTCGTCGAGCAGGGAATCCGAGCGCGCATCCAAACCACCGGCGAATCTTACAATTCCTACGCCAGCTACCTGGAAAAAGAAAAAAAAGGACTTTATACCGAAACCTTTGATCTAATTATCGGGAGTTCACTCAAAGATTGGGATGAACTCTTACACAAATCACTGCTAGGAAGCAAAAACATCAAACCCTTGACGGTCAATACTGCGATCAATCAACTGATTCAGGAAGAGCTGGAATTCTTTCAACTGGACAAAAGCAATGGACTGGATTCCAAAGCATTAAAGGATATCTTTGAAGGACTTCGAAAAATCATCATGCTGGAAAATCTGCTCATCCACTTAGGCTTTAATTCCATCTTTGTGGATCAGATTCATGGGGAGATTTCAGAATTGAAAGAAAAACTCAAGCCTTGGTATTCCAATCATTTGGAGCTTCAATCGCTGACTTATTTTCTCAGTGACAAAGAGCAAGTATCTAAAAAATATGTGGATTGGGTTAAAGACCTTAAGCAAAAAAAGAAAAGCCTGTCCTCCCAAGTGGAAAAACAGGCATTGGCTTTATTTCAGAAAATTCTCGATTAATTAGATTTTCGACAGTGCCTCGGCAAGGTCATTTTTCAGGTCTTCGGCATCCTCCACGCCGACACTCAGCCGGATAAGAGAATCCACTAAACCTACTTTCTCCCGTTCCTCCCGGGGAATGCTGGCATGGGTCATGCTGGCCGGATGCCCGCAAAGGGATTCAACTCCACCTAAGGATTCGGCAAGGGAGAAAAGTTTGAAATTCTCCATTACCGTTTTGGCATCCTCGATCCGATTATTAACCAAGGTGAATGAAATCATTCCACCAAAATCCCGCATTTGCTTTTTGGCAATGGAATGATTGGGGTGATCTTCAAAGCCCGGCCAATAAACCTTGGCAACTTTTGGATGATTCTTCAGGTAAGCCGCGATCGTTTTACCATTTTGGCTGTGTCGCTCCATTCTTAAATGGAGCGTTTTGATTCCCCTGAGTACTAAAAAACAATCCTGAGGACCTGGAGTGGCTCCGCATGCATTTTGAATAAAAACTAATTTTTCAGCCAATTCATCCTCATTGACAACCAAGGCCCCCATCACCACATCCGAATGGCCGCCTAGGTACTTGGTCACAGAATGCATGACAATATCTGCCCCCCAATCAAGCGGGTTTTGGATGAAAGGAGAAGCAAAGGTATTGTCCACGGCTAATAACACTCCATGCGATTTAGCAAGCTGAGCCATCGCTTCCAAATCAATGATGTTCATCATGGGATTGGTGGGGGTTTCCACCCAAATCATCTTGGTTTTTGCATTGATTTTTTCAGCCACCACTTGGGCATCAGCCATGGGCACAAAGTGAAATTTA
Organism: Algoriphagus sp.; assembly: GCF_024305035.1. Taxonomy (GTDB): domain Bacteria; phylum Bacteroidota; class Bacteroidia; order Cytophagales; family Cyclobacteriaceae; genus Algoriphagus. The sequence goes on along the minus strand of NZ_JAMWZB010000002.1, from coordinate 118,005 downwards.
ATCCCGTATCGCTCAAAAACTTTGGTAAACAATCGATAAGTTCCGCCATAAAGGTCATTGGTACTAATGATTTCATCACCTGGATTAAACAGCTTAATCACTGCGTCAATGGCACCCAAACCCGAGGAAAAACAAATTCCATGTTTTCCGTTTTCTAAGGCAGCCAAATTATCCTGAAGGGCAGTTCGGGTAGGATTATGGGTCCGAGAATACTCGTATCCGTTATGGTCACCTGGAGAGCGCTGCACATAAGTAGAGGTTTGGTAGATGGGAGTCATTATCGCACCGGTAGTTGGGTCTGGCTCGACTCCGGCGTGAATGGCTTTTGTACCGAATTTCATATGGTTTCTAATTTTTAAGGTTTGTCTTCTGCTAGGGAATAGCTGAATTTATTCTTTACTCGTATACTTGTAACCCGATTTGGGGGAAAATCCTTCCCAAATCCCGCCAAAGATGACAAAAAAGGGCAGTATTTTCAACTTCTTTTGGGGCTATGCGAAAAGCCAACCCTGGGCTGTGATGACCTGGGTTTGGATCCTGGTTTTTCCGACCATGGGCTCCCTGATTGCTTTGCTCAATTATCAAACGCTTCTTTCTCTTTCGCCTCAGAGCTTTTTGGGCTACCTGATTTTTACACTGTTGGCCGCCATCTGCATGGGATTGGCTTTGTTACCGACCACATTTACCGCAGTTCTCAGCGGGTTTACCCTAGGCTGGATCGGACTGCCGTTAATTGTGATTGGGTATGGAGTGGCCACAGTCCTTGGATTTCTAGTTGGAAAATGGTCCAATTCGAAGTTATGGGAAATGTTGGGAAAGCGTTATCCAGAAATCCGTCTTGCGGTGGATAAAAGAAAAAAACATCCCGGCGCCTTGATATTTTTCATTCGAATTAGCCCGGTAATCCCTTTTGCATTAGCGAATCTTATTTTCGCCTCCCTTCAGGTTTCACTCAAACAAATCCTATTTTTTGGGATTCCAGGAATGCTTCCGCGAACCATCCTCTCTTTTTTGGCCGGCATCCTGGCCAGTGATTTTTTGGCCGCCAAATCCGCTCTCCGCGACCCCTATCAGATCGGATTTATTCTTTTCTTCCTGCTGTTCAGTAGCTGGGGAATATGGTCAAATTGGAAAAAATCTAGCGCTTAGCGAAGGAGATACATTTTGCCGTAGCCCTTGTTAAAGCCCCGATCTCCGGCTGTGGCTCTATGTTCCATGAATTGCCCATTTTTCCTGACCAAAACCCGATAAATATACACTCCATTGGCCAACTGATCTCCGTACTCATCTTTTCCATCCCAAGCGTATTCGGTCAGATTATTACCAATGCGAATGGGACCCAGTTCATTTTGCAGAATTTCCCTAACCACCCGGCCGGTAACCGTCATAATTTGGATTTTAATTTCATCGGGAACCTCCGATCCGGTGACCGTAAACACAAACCTAACCCGGGTACTAAACGGATTTGGATAGGGATAGAAATTGGTGATTTGAGATTCATTTATTACCTCAAAATTAACCTCATAGGGATCCGGTGAATCCTCATTAATTACTCGTAAGGTATACATCCCATCGGGAAGCGGGCCGGGCTGCAATGACACTCTAAAATCATTTTCCTGGCTCGCCGGAGACCAGACTACTTTGGGATCCGAGAAATTTACCCGCTCAAAGCGACACGCTTCGCAGTCCTGTTTGAGATAAATCTCCAACCCGAGCGTATCGGTTTTGTAGCGTAAGGTTTGATCATCCTTTAGAATTGCATTAATCATCACATTAGGCGAAACGATGTCCCCATCCATGATGTAAATTCCGTCAAAATTAACGTCCAAAAGCGAAGTCGAATTTGAACCCTGCACGATAAAATAAACCCCCAAATCAAGCTGATTATTTCTGTAGGTCTGTTCTTTCAAAATCCTGGGATTGGCCATGAGTTCAATTTCGTTTTCCCCCACTTTACCCATGGAATTAAATTCGATGTCAAAGTCAAGCGTTTCTCCGGCTTTGACAGCAGGAATTTTCTTGGTGAAATTTTCAAGCTCCCGAGAGGTCAGGTTTCGGATCGTCCAATCGACCTGAATCGAATCGGTAAAGTCATGGGTTGAGATATTCTTAAACTGCATCTGCAAAATCCCAGTTTCCCCTTCCACTACCTGAACTGATTCTTGCGTAGATTTAACCAAAAGGACCCCTTCAGGCACTCCGGTATAATTTACTTGCCAAAAGTCCAGATCCGCCGGATCGGTAGCTACCGGATCATTCATGGCGTAACGAAGTCTCAGGTAAGGATATTGCTCCGAATTGATAAATGAAAGATCAATCGTGCCACCGAGTTCCTCCCCTAAAAGAAGTTCCTCCTCTCCATTTTCTTTGATGCCAAAAATATCAAATTGGGTATTTCCCTCTTCCTGAATCCATGGTTTATCGTTGACTTTTTGGAAAAAATTCCGCCAAGAAGATGCGGGGCCTATCCGCGGGGTAAGAATTACTCCGTCAGTAATGTACCCCTTTAAATCCGTCTCAAATGAAAGGGTTTGCTGATTGGGATCGACTTCAATAGCTGGATTTCCAACGATTTCCAAGGCTTCTCCCGGTCGCATGCCTTTTTGTCCATAAAGGATATAGGGTTCCCCATTTTTTAAGGCCCGTAGGGTAACCTCACTGGCCCCAAACTGCTTGAGCGATTCAAATGCCCGATCAGGCCATGCATCAAATGTCACATTGCCCACCGAGAAAATTACTACAAAATCCCCATCAGGGACATTATTGGTGTAATCCTGCAGCATGGTTTGACCCGGACCGGTAATCCAGGCATTCCGGATACTCTGGATCAATTGGGGAGTTCTCCCACAAGATCTACCGTCCAAAATATCAAATCCCGGTACTGGAATAGGCAGGTACGGCTGCAAAGTGGCCTGTTGGAAGGTTACCAAACCCAAAGATCCGTCCGGACAGAGACGACTGTTGGCATTGTTGACATTATCGATGATCTGAGGGATCTCATTGAGGTAAAATTGTGTGTTTCTAAAGGATAGGGTATCTACCGCTGCCCCCACCGTAAACACCTCTACCTGCAACTGCTGATCTACAAATTTGAGCTGTTTTCTGGACTCATCAACAACTAAATTACTGAGTTGATTTTCGCTCACTTGCCGAAAAGTCCGCTGCGTCCATCCTTCCGAAGATTGGTCAATGAATGAAAAACTGGAGCTGGTCCAACCCTCCGATTCTCCAGGCCGTGGATCCTGATATTTTGACCGCCAATAATAGGTAATCGAATCGGTCCCCGAAATCAATTCCACCGGCCAATCCACCAATCCACGGGTGGCAATCCTAAGTTCTTTTTTATATGCTGAGCTGTAATCTGCCGCCGTGTCAAGCTCAAGAATAATCATCCGTTCCTGTTCATTTTTTCCCGGAACCTGTACGATTAGATCGAGGTCTTTTTGAGTGATAATCCCATATTCCTGTGGAAAAAGATTAAGGGTCCCGCTGAGTGATATAAACTGATTAACCGTGACTTGATTATTCGAAAAATTCATTTCATCCACGATCTGATTATCATTAACTGTGATGGTAAAGGAGTTCTCTCCAGCAGATATCAGATTCATATTGGGCACTGAAAACTGCACGGTATCCAATCGTGCAACATAGGGAATCAGGATCGGATCATAGGAAATCAGCGACCCATCGGGGAGTATCCGGTCGATTTTAAATCGGATCGAATCGGTGTCAACCCTTCCGATATTGCGAAGAGCAAAAGTGAGTTTCAAACTATCCGAAAGCGAAGTCAGCGGCTCGTCATCAAACGTTTCGATGGAAACTTCTTGCGCATCCAGACTATAATCTGCTTTATCCGCTGGGAAAATTCTTACACCAGGATCTCCCATCAAGATCATTTGCTCCATATGGGTAAAATTAAGCGGACTAGTTCCATATCGCTTGATAAAAAACTGCTCCGATTTCATCTTAATTTCTCCTAACGACCGGTAAATCATCGATGAGTCTGAAAAGGCGGTACGATAAAAAGCGTCCGAGTATCGCCTTAGATAGACATCCACACCAATGGCTGAGTTTGCCAGAATTGCAGCAGCTCCTTTATCCGGAGTCATGACCCAGTCTTCCCCTTGAGTATACCCCGTCCCAAAAGCACTACCATAATCACAGCCATTGAAAAGCATTACTGGATATTTGCCTTTATTCTGATAATTGATCGTGGGATCCGAGGCAAAGCCGATATCAATATCCAGGATTGTGGGAGAACCATGTCCAAAGAAAGTTACCAAAGATCGTCCTTCTTTTAAGTCCCCGGTGATGTCAATGACTTCGACAACACTGTTGGATCGCTTCCGGTAAGTAGTGACATTCCCACCCAAATAAAGTCCTTCTGCAATGTCTTTAAATCCATTGAGAAAATTGAAATACCGGTCGAGCTCAAATTCAGAAACACCACCTCCCAAATGAATCAATTCCTTTTGCCAGGAACCCGCTAAGCCCACCTGATCTTTTTCAATCGCTTTATGGAGGTAATTGGTGAGCTCTTGTGCATTTTTAGCCACAATTCTCCCGACGGCCATCCCCGGAGAGTTCGGAAAAGCAGGATCAAGCCCCTCGACAAAACTATTGTCAGAAAAAGGAAACCCTCCGACAGGAACCAATCGCTGAAAAGAAAAGACCGCTGGGTTTTTCCGGTAAAAGTAATTTACCCCATTGGACCGAGCAGTGGAATAAATCGCCAAATCCCTTCCCATCAAAAGTAAATGAGTGGGTTTGTGAATCGGGTAATAGGTTCTCAAAAACTGAAACAGAGCTACCGAGGAAGGTTCCCCGTATCCAAAATGATCGTATAAATCTTCCATCCGGATGCTCAGGGTATCATAGCCCCCACCAATGGCAGAGGCCCGATGCTCAGCATAGGCTTTCATTGGATTTGGAAAGTCCTCTGTAGGCTGCTCCAACGCACGATGACCGATCATAATATAATTGGCCTGTTGGGCCAACAGATTTCGAAATCGGAGTTTCTTTAAGGCAGTGACCGAAGTAACCTGAGCTTGATTTTGGATAAAAATTCGGCTAGAACCGGCTGATACTCCCGATTGGAACTCAAGTAATCCAGCTCCTTGATTGAGTGTAATCCGCTGTGGGTTTTGCTCGGAGCTGATATCCAAAGCCTCGTAATTACCGGCGATTCCTCCAACTTGAACTTTTTGGTTACCCGAAGGGAAAATCAATAATTGCTGATCAAAATCGCCCGAACTGATATTTTTTCTGTAGGTAATTTTGAGGTAAGCAATCGATATATTATCGGAAGTACCTGGCCCATTCGGATTAATCCCGATGGAAACAGTCCCACTAGGATCAAAGTCGGACATGGCCATGGGAAAACTAAATACCTGTGAGTTGAAATGCGTAAAATTAGCTACTCCTACTTCACGGAGAGCGCTCACAGATTTCCCCGCCAGGATCCTGACCGAATGTTCATCAGCCGAGCGTCCAACAAGTCCGATCTCCACCATTCCCTCCCCTGAACCAGGCAGGGAACCTAAATCGGCAAACCTCACTTCACTAGTGGCTCCCTTACTTACCACCCCACTCATCCATCCTTGTCCATAATCGTAACGGGAAAGTCGAAACCCCAGGGTATAGGAAATCCCTAAGGAATATTGATCCGAAAAGACCTGAATCCGCTCTGAGGTGGCAGTTGTAGTCGGAGTAAGGTCAGCCGATGGGCTTGATCGAACAGCCATTCTCTTCCCAGTTACCCCGGGTGATACGGTCAGGAAAAAAGCCGTGGTATCGGTAAAGGTATTGTATTGAGGATTGGGAAGTTGCCCGATCTGACGATACAAGACCGAGTCCATGGTTGCGTCATTGCGAAGTCCATAAAAAAGAATGTAATCTTGAGCGTCGAACCTGCCGTCTTCCTGTCCTTGGACATGTATGGCAACTTCTTGGCCTCGATGAAAAAGTTGCAGATGAGCAGGGTTCACCTCATCTAAATTTAATCCGGAATTTGCCAAAACCTCCCCATCTATCCGATAAATCCCATCGAATGCGGTTTCAATTTTATAGTAGTCTTGGTTATATGAATACCAAATCGGCTGCTGCGCTACAAGAAGTATCGGAACCCATACTCCGAGAATTGTACCAATCCAATTTTTCATCAATCCCAGCCTTTAAATTTTCGAAAATCTTCCTCCAACTTTTCTAAACTTACCCGTAAACTAAATACGTGGGAATATGGAGTATCGGACACATTCCCGATGTCAGAAAGTGCATAATCGAGTTGGAAACGATCATTGAGCCGAACTCCAAGTCCCGCACTCGGCATAAAATTTAACGATTGATCCCCTTCAAAATCCTTAATATATTGAAAGGTACTGGCTCCTGCTCGTAGAAATGCAACCTTTTTGAAACCCAATTCTATCCCTATCCTCGGGTCTACACTGATCAAATCCGAAGCGATAACTGTATTTCGGCGACCATCAAATGTCAGGTCTAAATCCAATGCTGTCAACAAGGAAAAGTTTTTTCCCAGGCTCCAATCATACCCCAAACTTGCAATTGCTCGCGGAAGAGTCAGTTCCACTGAATTGACCGGTACCTCATTATTGGTATCTGCGTAAATTTCCCGTACCAATTCTGCATTGTGCGACCAGGCGTTGAAGGTGGTCGTAATATCCCGAAGCATCAAACCGGCCGTTAACCGTTTTTGCACATATAACCCTCCCACATCCAATCCAAAGCCCCAAGCTTGAGCAAATTTCCCCACGTTTCGGTGAATAATTTTTGCATTGACCCCAACTTTCCATTGATCTGAAATATCCCGGGCATAACTAAGTAAGAGGGCATAATCGGCGGCATTAAAAAACTGAATATTATCATAATTAAGCGCACCATTGGCATTGTAAAGAAAGCGGGTATCGGGAATATCATCCACCCCAAAGCGAATGAGCGAAACGGCCACCTGACTTTCATTTTTGATCGGTGTGGTAAAGCCTAAGTAATCGTATTGGGCAATTCCCGCAAAATATTCTGCATGCATGAGGGTCGCCTCATACTGATGAGTCACGGCCATCAAACCGGCAGGATTCCAATAGGCAGCGGTCACATCGCGACTGGCAGCGGTCTGTGCCCCTCCCATGGCCAAAGCTCTTGCTCCCACCCCGATGTTGAGAAATTCGTTGGAATATTTCGGTGTCAAATCTTGAGAAAATCCCCTTTGGTATCCCCCAACTAAGAGGAAAGAACTCAGAAAGATTAAAAGAAAAGGTTTCTGGCAGGGATTCATAGTTCCAAAATAAAGCAATTTCGGTTTCCAAGGTTGAACTTACTACAATAATCTTTGAGAAAAAGTATTACTGTACGCCTTCGGACATTTCTCTGTTCACATTTTTAACAGTCTTCATGAAAGGATGGATAGAAAAATCTGCTGTCGAAAAAAAATGCACCAAAACCGAAATTCGTAAAAAACGGACCTCATTCGATCCAGAGGCCATTTTATACGGTAAAAATGGATGCTGAACTCAAACTCATTACAAGGAATTAGGTATTACAAGGTACTTTTGTAAAGATTGGTATCATTTTTCATCCTTAGATCACAGAGATGAAAACTATCTCTGCTAATCTAATCACCTGAACATGAATGTCGCCAACACACAAATTCAAATGCGAAAGGGGATTCTGGAGTATTGTGTACTCCATATCATTTCCCGGGGCGAGGTCTATACCTCCGATTTGATCGAAGAATTGACCCAAGCTGAGCTCATCGTGGTTGAGGGAACCCTCTATCCCCTACTCAATCGTTTAAAATCCGCTTCTTTGGTGGAATACAGATGGGTAGAATCCGAATCCGGTCCTCCACGCAAATACTACTCCATCACGGCTCAAGGAAGCGTATTTCTTCATACCCTAGAAGAAACTTGGAAATCACTGGTCAACTCTGCCCAACTGATTACCCAACCCAAACTTGAGAAAAAAACCACCGACTCTTCTTCGCAGGAAAAAAACACCACCGGCGAAAAAGAATAAAAGACACACCTATGAAAAAGACCATAAGCATCAATATCAGTGGAATTTTATTCCATATCGAGGAAGACGGGTACGATACACTTCGCAAGTATCTGGATGCAATTAACAGGCACTTTTCTTCCTATAAAGACAATCATGAAATCATCTCAGATATCGAAACACGAATCGCAGAGATTTTTCTGAGCAACCTTAAAAATAACAAGCAGGTCATTACGGCAGAAAATGTGGACAAACTCATCGAAAAGATGGGAACCATCGCTGACTTTGCCTCTATCAATGACCTCGACGCTGAGGAAACTACTGAACAAAAAGAAAGTAAGGACGACTTCTACAAGTACGTGACCCCTCCGGATCCAGAAAACCGAGGATACAAAAAGCTCATGCGAATTGAGCCAAAAAAGATCTTAGGTGGAGTCTGTGCAGGAATCGCCCATTACTTCTCTATCGATCCCCTGTGGCCTCGATTGATCGCCTTGCTATTACTGTTTAGCGGACAGTTTAACAAAACCTTTATCTCCAACGACTTCTGGTTCTTCGATGAGTTAAGATTCAATTTATCATTTGGTTTATTTACAATCATCGCTTACGTGGTGATGTGGATTATTCTGCCGGTATCTTATGATATCGAAGAGGATAAAAACATCAAAAAACTGTACCGAAACCCCGACGATAAAGCACTTGGTGGAGTGGCCAGCGGATTGGCGGCCTACTTTGGAGTCGAAGTGATTTGGACCCGATTGGCTTTTGTGATCCTAACCTTAGCGGGGGGATCCGGTATTCTGATTTATTTGATCCTATGGATAATTACTCCGATGGCCACTTCTATTACCGAGCGAATCCGAATGAAAGGGGGAGAAATCACCTTGGACAACATTGACTCTACGCTAAAGGAAAATCAAAACCCCCTTCCTCGTAAGCAGGAATCCACCGGAAGAAAAATCCTGATGGCGCCTTTCCGAATTTTGGGACAGGTGATCGAGGCCATAGGAAGTGCCTTGGGGCCTTTGGGTAAATTTTTCCTTACCGTTCTGCGTGTCATCTTTGGCTTGTTTGTCTTGTTCTTGGGCTTGATTTTGACGATTGCTCCTTTGATTACCATTTCAGTTTATTTCGGAATATTCAACAGTGAAGATTACCAGATTTTAATGGATAATTTCCCATTGGATCTATTCTCGAATTTGATCCCAATTTGGCTGATTATCGGCGCTTCATTTATCATCATTATTCCAGGAATCATTCTCTTGCTGTTAGGACTGAGTGTGCTTGCCCAGAAAAATTTGGTCGGTGGCAGATTTGGTTTAGTAGCATTGGGTTTATGGTTGCTTTGCATTGGTATTTCAGCCTTTCAAATACCTAGGATCGTCGCTCAGTTTAAGGAAGAAAATCGATATGAAGTTCAGCAAACCCTACCGGTTTCTCAGGGCGTCATGATCTTAAAACTCAACCCTGTATCTGAGGAAGCTACTTTCAATCATGTTGATCTTCAATTAGTAGGCACGGCGGATTCCTTAGTCACTTTGGAAAAAACCTTTTTGTCAAGAGGAAGAACCAAAGCCGAAGCTATGGAAAATGCCCAAAAACTAGATTATCGAGTGGAAGTGCTCGATTCTTTAATCCTTTTTGACGAAGGTTTTGACTTGCAAAAAAGCGATATGTTTAGAGCTCAGGAGCTTGACCTGAAGCTGAACCTGCCCTACGATAGGCCCTTTATCATGGAGCGATCGCTTTTGGGAATTATCCGAAATACGATCTACGTCAATGGCTACCGAACTTCAGATGTCTCCCAGCGAAGTGTTTGGGTCTTTAATGAAAATGGATTGCTCTGCTTGACTTGCCCTGAAAAAACCTACGATGAAAGAGAAAAGGAAAATGAAGACGATGAAAATCCTGAAGTTGAGGTTCTTAGTGAAAAAGAGCGCATCGATAGCCTTACACGGGCTAAATTTCAAGATGCGTATTTTCTAAAAGATTAATCCTGATTTTAAAAGAGGCAACCGGTGGGATGCCTCTTTTTTTGTATATTCTGCCTTCAAACGCAAAAATCATGGATGTAACCGTAAAGTTTTTAGGAGGTGCGGGCAGTGTTACTGGGTCTAAGTATCTCATAGACACCGGAAACTTTGAATTTTTGGTGGATTGTGGCCTCTTTCAGGGAAGAAGAGAACTCCGCGAACGAAATTGGGACAAATTCCCCATGCCGGTGGATGAGATGGAAGCCATTGTCCTTACCCATGCACACTTAGACCATATCGGGTATTTGCCGCGATTGGTCAAGCAGGGATTTAAGGGTCCGATATACTGCACTCAAGCCACTGCCGAGCTCACCAAAATATTGCTTTTGGACTCGGGCAAACTCCAGGAGGAAGAAGCCGAATATGCCCGAAAAAAAGGCTTTTCCAGACACGAGGACCCACAGCCTCTCTATGGAATTGAAGATGCTGAGGCCGTTTTTCCATTGTTGGTTCCCCAGTCTTTCGAAAAACCAGTAGAAATTCATCCCACTATCACCTTAACTTATTACCATGCCGGTCATATTCTTGGGGCGGCCATCACCAAAATCAAGATTAAAGGAGAGCACCAAGAGAAAAAACTGGTTTTCTCTGGTGATCTGGGTAGGTACCATGACCCCTTGCTTTATCCCCCAACACGGATCCCAAAAGCAGATATTCTTTGGATAGAATCGACCTATGGAGATCGAAAATCTGCCGAAACCAATCCCGAAGCTGAGTTGGGACTAGCCATTCGGGAAACTTTTGATCGAGGGGGATTGGTCATCATCCCCTCTTTTGCCGTAGGTCGGACCCAACTCGTCCTATACTACCTTTTTCAACTGATACAAAAGGGACGAATCCCCAAGGCACCCATCTTTTTGGATTCTCCTATGGCCATAGACGCGACCAAACTTTACAGCGACTTTCATCAAGATCACCAGCTTGGTGCAATTTTGGATGAAAAGGAAAACCATCCATTTCATCATAGTCAGCTACATTATTTTCAAAAGCAAGAACAATCCAGATCACTCAATGAGTATAGAGGAAATGCCATCATTGTGTCAGCCAGCGGCATGGCTACCGGGGGTCGAGTTCTCCACCACCTCTACCACCACTTACCTCATGAACGAAATGGGGTGATCTTCGTGGGCTTTCAAGCCGAAGGTACTCGCGGACGAAGATTGGTGGAGGGAGAAAAATACCTAAGTATTTATGGTAATCAGGTACCAGTCAAGGCTAAAATCTATCAAATCGATGGATTATCAGCACATGCAGATCAGACCGAATTGTTGGAGTGGGCCGAGGGGTTCTGTGAAAAGCCCAAAATCACCTTCATCGTCCATGGAGAAGACAAAAATTCAGAGGCCTTGGCTGAAAAATTGCAGCATGAATTAGGCTGGCAAACCCTAATTCCAAATTATTTGGAATCGGTCGTTTTATTTGAAGGTATTTGAACGTAAAATCATCATGAAACAATTTTTGACTATTCTGACATTCAGTTTAGCGCTGGGATTATTTTCACAATGCAAAACCATGAAACAGACAGGACAGGGAATAAAAGGTCAAATCACTTGGGTGGAAGGCAATCAGATGCCCCTGATCAGCCAAAGCGGAGAAACCACTAGGTCCGAGCGGAAAATTGGAGAACCCATTCAGCGTAAAGTCATCATCTATCCCCTAACCAAAATATCGGATGCCAAAATGGAAAATAGTCTTTTTACTGTGGCTAATGGAAAGCCCATTGCGCAAGTAGAATCCGATGAGGAAGGGAATTTCGAGGTGGAATTGGCGCCGGGACAGTACTCGGTATTTACTCAAGAAGAAGGTGGGCTATTTGCCAATAGTTTTGATCTAAACGGAAATATTCAACCCATTGAGGTGGAAAAAGGAATTTGGTCCAAATTGAACATTTTGGTCAATTACAAAGCCGCATACTAGCCAACAGAATACCGCTGCATTAATTCGCTTTAGGAATTAAGATTTTATTTTACTGATTTTCATTGCTTTAATTTTTTTTTAGATTTTTTAGTATCCCATGCAACGTTTTTTAACAGAAGTACATCTACCTAATTGAAAGCATAAAACGGAATGTTTACCAGACTCGACTTTTCTACCGAACCCGGATTAATCAAAGGATGTCTTCAAGGCGATCGAAACGCTCAGCGACACCTTTATGATGCCTACTCGGGGAAATTTCTGGCCATCTGCATCCGCTACCTCAAAGACCGCGAGCATGCCGAGGATGTCATGATTGAGAGTTTTATGAAAATCTTTGAAAAACTACCTCAGTTTGAGCAAAAGGGGAGTTTCGAAGGCTGGATGAAGCGAATAGTCGTCACTCAGGCACTCATGAAACTCAGAAGCAACCGGCATTTGATGATGGAGGTCAATTTAGAAAATGAGAGTCAATACGTGGATCAGCACTATGAACTCAACCATCTGGAAGCCGCAGACCTGATGGCGCTGATTCAAGATCTTCCTGTGGGGTATCGAACCGTTTTTAACCTCTACATCCTAGAGGGCTATTCACATCAGGAAATCGGAGAAATGCTGGGCATCTCCGAAAGCACTTCCAAATCCCAGCTCAATCGCGCAAGAAATACCCTTAAGGAAAAAATCATTGCCCAAAACCTTAACGAAAGGAGAATCAATGGCTAATCAATTAAAAAAAATGGATAAGACTTTCCAACAGAAATTGGAAAATCACCAAGAGAAGCCCAGTGCACTCGCCTGGGAGCGACTCGAAAATCAACTGCCCTCCCGTTCACGAAAAAAGCGTGGCTTTATCTGGGCCGCCGCCGCCGTACTAGTGGTTTTATGGAGTATTGGAGCACTATATTGGAGCAATGATTCAACGATTAGTAAAGAGAATCTCCTGGCCGTAGAAGAGCAGAAACCAGCTTCGGAGCCTGTTTCCTCCCCTGATTTGGTTCCATCTGAAATCCAACCCGAGGAGACTAATTCAACCCAGGGCGAATCAAATGCCGCATCTCAAACCCAACAGGCCGGGAAACTCGATCCAGCTACTCCACATCAGACGCCGGCTAACTTGAACACTTCCACAGCCAAAAAACTCCTCGCTGAGGCAGCTGATCCTGTAGAAATCAAACCCCCTCAAAAAACAGAAATCACCCGAGAAGAAAGCCAGCCTATTGGGGTGGAAAAAAGCTTACCCGAGCTTCAACCTGTCCATGGCAACCCAACTATTGCCGAGCTAAACCCCTACCATCCGGAGGTACCCACTTATACGGTTACCATCCGATCAGATGGACTGAAGGAAAATAAAGGGTTGGTGGCCAACTTGGAAAAAACAGTTGGTCAGCTTGAGGGATTGACCGAAAAGGTGGACCTCTTTGCCAATCTCCAAGATGCAAAAAACGGCCTCTACGCCAAACTAACATCCAAAAAAGAACGAGTCAGCGAAAACCCCTAAAAATCACCAACCTACCTAAATGAATGAAACCATGAAAAAATACCTCTTATTAATTTGTATGATGGCTTTGGTGCACCTAGCCTTTGCCTCTGACCTGCGCTCCTTCTCTACTCATCAGATCAACAAAGACTCCGTCATCGTAGAATTTGGTAGATCAGGAAAAGTAGTGATCATCGTGGAGAACAAAGAAGATTTCGAAAAGCTCAAAATGATGAATATCAATGAAATCATTGCTTCACTCGACCTACAAGAAAATGAGGATACGGGAGAATTGACCATCGTAGAGCTCAAAAAGAAAGATGGCAGCTCTAAAGAAATCGTACGGGTCCGAGAAAATGGCGGAGAGACTGAAGTCAACATAGGTAAGATGCGTGTCTATGTTGATGAAAACGGAGAGAATACGCGGGTAAAAATAGAAAGTGGGGATAAGAAAGATAAAGACCCTGTTTTTAGAACCTATTTCAATACCGACATAGGAATTTCCAACTACCTTACCCCTAGTGGAAGTTTTCCTACCTCGGAAAATCCCTATGCGGTTAAAGGTTGGGGCAGCTGGAACATCGGATTAAACTGGATGGCTGCCCAGCGAATCTCCAAAGGCTTCTATTGGAACTTTGGGCTGGGGTTTCAGTGGTACAATTTCAAATTTGAAAACCGCGATTATCAAGCTACCCGTGGATTGGGGGGAATCTCCTTTGATCAGCGTAACGATGTAGATGGTTTCAAAAGCAAAATATCCGCTTCCTACATCACTGCCATGACTTTGCTAGAATTGGATTTTGGCAAGATGAATGACAAAGGCCGAAAAGGTCTTCGATTGGCAGCAGGCCCCTATGTGGGTTATCGTCTGGGCGGTCAATCCAAATTTGTTTATCGCGAACTCGACGGCTCGGGTAGGAAAAAAGATAAGCAAAACACCGGCCTTTACCTCACTAATTTCCGATATGGCCTCAGAGGTGAAGTAGGTGTTGGGCGAGTAACCTTCTTTACTACCTACGACATGAATGAGCTCTTTCAAGATGGAAAAGGTCCCGCCTTAAACCCCATTACCTTTGGAATAATATTTTAAAAACCGGGAGGACTAGCTCCTCCCACCTCCTTAAACTAAACCAACTTAGTTATCTATTATGAAGAATTTTTCATCACTTCTACTCCTTCTGGCATTGACTAGCCAACTCGCCTTAGCCCAAGAAAAAAAAGTCGTTTCGACTAAGGAATCCCGGTTTTTGGGTCTCAATTGGTACATGGAGAAATACGAAGACGGAACCAAATCTTATGCCTTTTCTTCCCCTGATCAGCCGATGCCAGAATTGAATCGAAAACCCAGCAAATTCCGTAGTGGATTACAAACCGATCTGGGCATCAATAGCTGGGCGCCGACCGAAAACATCCCCCAAGTGAAAGCCTGGGGTAGTTGGAATGTAGGGCTTAACTACGCGGGTACTTATCTGGCCAGTAAAAATTTCCACCTAAAAAGTGGTATCGGAGTTTCTTGGTATAATTTCAAATTGGATGACCGGGACCTATTCATCGATCGTACAGCCGACGGACTGGTATTCAGTGAGTTTTCCGAAGGAATCGGAACTAAATCCAAACTTTCAGCTTCATTTGCCAACTTAACTTTGATCCCTACTTTATTGACAAATAATGGAAAAGTTAGATTTGGATTAGGTGGATTTGCCGGACTCCGAATCGGGGGTCGAGGGAAATTTGTCTACGATGATTCGGACGGAAACCAGGAGAAAATCTTCACCAAATCACCTATGTACGTTAATAATTTCCGCTATGGTCCACGTGCCGAAATTGGAATCGGAGATGTAAATCTCTATTTCAATTATGATGCTAATTCGCTTTTCGAGACTGGAAAAGGTCCCGATGTCCATGCCCTTAGCTTTGGTTTAATCTTTAAATAATTCATCCCATGAAACAACATCTAATCCCCACATCCCTATTGGGACTATTTCTTTTCATTGCAACGATCAGTCAGGCACAGCAGGTCCTTGTTGATGTGGATAAGCACTATCCTGGCATCAAAACCATCGAAGTCAATGGAGGCTGGCTGGATGTAAGCTACACCGGTGGTTCTGAGGAGGTGCATGTAGACGCTTTTCTTCAATCCAATGACGATCGACAAGACATTGTCTTTGTGACTCTGGGTGATGTACTCAAAATCTCCTACAAACGGGAATCCGGAAACTATTCCTGGAACAACCGAAGCAAAGGTTTTATCAAAATCACCGGACCTGAAGACATCAGCATTCAAATGAAAAACAGTTCGGGTAATCTTGAAATCCAACAGGTAACTCAAGAACTCACTAAGCTCAGCGTAAGCTCCGGAAAGATTTCTGCAAAAAACTTGCAAGGCAACCTAGATGTCCGAGCCACTTCCGGATCCATTTACGTGGAAGGCGTCAGTGGAAATGTAGCGGCCTTTATGACCTCGGGAAATGCCGATATCTATTCCTTGGGTGGGAATCTGAGCTATGAGTCCACCAGTGGATCCTTGACTGCCGAAGACATCAAAGGGTCAGTTGCAGTCCAGCTCACTTCCGGCAATGCCAAACTTGCAACTATTGGAGAGCTAGGACCACTTCGTTTTACTTCAGGGAATATTCGAGCTGAAAACGCAGGACTTGGTGAGCAGACTTCGTTTAGTGGGTCATCTGGAAACTTTAGGATAAAAACCAACTCCAATCTCAAGGATTTCAATTTTAACCTGAAAGCTTCATCCGGCAATCTAAAAGTAGGAAATATCTCTACTGGCAAAACTTTAGAAATCGATAACAACTCTTCCAAATCCATCAAAGGAAACATTACTTCCGGATCGATTGTGATAGAGAATTAAATCGGATTTATTTCTACAAGAATACGCTCATTCCAGTAAGGCTTTAGACTTTAGCCTAAAGGAAGGGAGTTTAAAATAGCAAATAATCGAAATTAGGTTTTGAAGAAAGGGATACTCAAAATAATTCGTACCATCGTAAATTATTCACCTATCCTTTACTAAAAAAATACCATTACTCCGTTTTGGAGCTGCACTGAGGTCAACTTGGTCGGAGACGAGATTTTGTCGACTCCGCTCAGGTTGACCTCCTTTTTAGCAGGAATACCAGCGTAAAATTTTAACTAGCTTTCTACAGAAATTTCGCTGGTTTTACCCAATATTCAATCCGGTCTAGACATCAATCGAACAAGTTCCGAATCTGCTTTATTCAAGCCATAAAGCCGTCTAATCCGATCTGGTGTTGGTTTAGCTAAGGAGAAAAAAACCAAGGTCACCGCAAATAGCACCACATATACCTCACTTTTAAAAAACAATAAACCAACTGCACTAATCACAGAGGAAAGAAATAAGAAATAAAACCTTACCCTAGTGGATTGAATGTAGGTTTCCACCTTTTTAGTCAGTTCTTCTGAGGCCTTTCCCTTTTTGATAGCTTGATGAAACTTCACATATTGAGCAATTAAAATCCCGATAGAAAAACCTACCAGTAAACCATTAATAAAGCCGGGCAAGTTGGGTAATTGCCAATCGAGATTTCCTGAAATAAAGTATAAGTAAATCATACCAAAAATCGGTAAAGCGATGATCATCAATACCAACACCAATCGCTCCAGCTTATGGTAAGATTTTTTTAGTTCGTCGTGAATCAAAATTTAAGATTTATTCGATGGAAATTTGGATGTCATCTGAAAGGGCTCTAGAAGAACAACAGAGGATAAACCCTGCTTCAATTTCATTTTTACTCAATCCAGCGTCTTCATCCATTTTTACTT
Organism: Algoriphagus sp.; assembly: GCF_024305035.1. Classification (GTDB taxonomy): domain Bacteria; phylum Bacteroidota; class Bacteroidia; order Cytophagales; family Cyclobacteriaceae; genus Algoriphagus. The sequence continues at coordinate 100,776 of NZ_JAMWZB010000002.1, read as the reverse complement.
GACCTTCTACTAACCTCCCTCGGCAGGCTGTACAAAGTCCACTTTGGCAGCTGTAAGGCATGTTCAGCCCTTGCTCCAGCCCTGCCTCCAAAATCGTCTTGGAAGGATCTACGCTAATCCAATGCTCCTCTCCCTCGAGAATAATTTTCACGTCTCGCGTAAGTAGTCCCTTTGTCACGCCAGCCTTTGCCTCAAGTTTAGCCTGCTCGGCAGCCGCTGAATAAAAGCTTTCTTCATAAATCCGGGCTTCATCTACTCCCTGCTCAACCAATACTTCTTTGGCCGTATTCATAATCCCATCCGGTCCACAGAGAAAGTAAATTTCCTCACACCGTTGTTCATATTCGGAAATACTCACCAGACTTCTGAAAGAATCTTGGTTCAATCGACCTTTGAATCCTTTCCAAGATTCTGAAGGTTGACTGAGATTATGTTTCACTTTAAGACGATCCGGATTGGCCTTTTCCAGCATATCCAGTTGATTTTTGAAAATAATCTGATTTTCGTTCCGACTACAATAAATCAAGGTAATAATGGACTTGGGCTCGTTGACCAAAACAGACTTCATGATCCCCATAATTGGAGTGATGCCGCTTCCTCCGGCCACTAGGATATAATGGCGTTGGTTTTTCGAATGGAAATCAATCGTAAAATTGCCCATGGGAGGAAGGACGTTGATGGTTTTACCAGGAAAAACCTTTTCATTGAGAAAATTGGAAAAAAGTCCGCCAGTGACCCGTTTGACCGATATCCCCGGGAAGGGATCGACATAAGGCGAGGTGCAAAGACTGTAGGATCGACGCTCCTCTTTTCCTTCAAAATCCATCACTAAAGTCAAAAACTGACCCGGCTTGTAATCCATCGCAGGCTCCGGCTGTTCAAAATAAATACTCACCGTATCGGGTGTTTCTCGGACTACTTCACGTACCTTCAATGGGAGAAAGGCATTTTTCTTATTCTCCTCTTTTTTCTTCTTAAATAAATTGAACATTCGAAAATTGGATTCTTTTAATCGGGTGCAAAATTAAGGGCTTGAAAGAATTAATTTGTCTCTAACCCGGTAAATTCAAAATCAAAACCGAAAAAGCAGAAAGTAAGTTTGGCTCAGATAGAATATTCTTTCGGTGAACGGGAAATTTTGCAGGCTTTGCCCTAAATTGCAGCGTCAAAAATAATTTTCGCTGAGCCATCTGGCAAAAACTAAATCCCCATGGAATTGAATGCACTAAGCGCGATCAGCCCGGTAGACGGTCGATACGAAAGTAAAACACTCCCTTTAAGAACGTATTTTTCTGAATTTGCGTTGATCAAATATCGGGTGCATGTCGAGGTTGAATATTTCATTGCGCTCTGTGAATTGCCCCTTCCCCAACTTCAAGACTTTGATGCAAGTCTATTTTCGGCTCTCCGAGCTTTAGTGATCAACTTTTCCCAACAAGATGCCGATTGGATCAAGGAAACCGAAAAAACCACCAACCATGACGTCAAAGCGGTAGAATATTTTTTGAAGGAAAAATTTGATGAACTGGGCCAGCAGAATTACAAAGAGTTTATCCACTTTGGATTGACTTCCCAGGACATCAACAATACTGCTACTCCACTGATGCTTAAAGATGGATTAGAAAACGTGATCCTTCCAGCCTTATACCAAGTGATGGAAAAACTCCAAGCTCAAGCGGAAGCCTGGCGTGAAATCCCCATGCTCGCCAAGACGCATGGACAGCCCGCTTCGCCTACTCGCTTGGGAAAGGAAATTCAAGTTTTTATCACCCGATTGGAAAAGCAATTGGAGCTGTTGACTCAGGTCCCCTTTTCAGCAAAATTCGGAGGAGCAACAGGAAATATGAATGCTCATGTGGTTGCCTATCCAGCTCAGTCTTGGAATGATTTTGCCAATCATTTCGTAGAAAAATACCTGGGTCTAAGTCGCTCATTTCCTACCACACAAATTGAACATTACGATAATTTAGCCGCTATTTTTGATGGGCTCAAGCGGATCAATACTATCCTTTTGGATTTTTCAAAAGACGTGTGGCAATACGTAGCGATGAACTACTTTAAGCAAAAAATAAAAGCCGGTGAGGTGGGGTCCTCGGCTATGCCACATAAGGTCAATCCTATCGATTTTGAAAATGCAGAGGGAAACCTGGGAATTGCCAATGCGCTTCTGGAGCATTTGGCGGCAAAACTTCCGATTTCCAGATTACAGCGGGATCTGACCGATAGCACCGTTTTACGTGCCATCGGTGTGCCACTTGCTCATATGTTGATTTCATTTGAATCCTTGAAAAAAGGACTTGGCAAATTAGAATTGAACCGAGCAGCGATCGATGAGGATCTAGAAGATAACTGGGCTGTGGTGGCTGAAGCGATCCAAACGATTTTGCGCAGAGAAGGATTCCCTAAGCCTTATGAAGCCCTCAAAGACTTGACCCGAACGAACACTAAAATCACCGAAAAATCCATTGCTGAATTTATTGATGGATTAGAAGTAACTCAAGAGGTCAAAGAAGAGTTAAAAAGAATTACTCCGTTTAACTACACGGGAATCTAACTATTGAAAATAGAATGGAGAAAGCAGTGGCAATTTAACCTATAAAATACAACCGGAGCTTCATTTCTTCTGCGCATGTATCTTTGATCATCTTTGCCATTGCAGGTGTCCTCAAAACCGTTCACTACTGGGTAAAAAAATCTCTGCCATCATACAGCGAGCACTTCCGCCGCCGAGCTTTTCAATCGTGGGAATTTGAGGACTGATGATGGTGGTGAACTTCTCGATTTGTTGAATTTGTCCCACATTCAACGAGTCATAAGCCGACTGGGACATTACAGTGAATTTTTCTCCCCCATCGTTACTTACCTCCAGCATATTTCCGGCAAAGTTAAACTTTTGCTTTTCTGTAATGGGGATGACTTTTTTTCCACTTTTGGACAAAGCCTCCTGCACTTTTCTCCGTTCGGAAGATTTGCGAATACTTTCCAAACAAATTACAGCTAAATCCCGACCGATATGCATCATGACATTGGTATGATAAATGGGAGTCCACTTTCCATTAAGCTCTTGAAGTGCCTCAAAACCTATCAAATCGTAACCCAATAAATCAGCCACATACTTCAAAGGAACTGGGTGGGTGCGAACGGAGTACCCTGCAAAAATCAACTTTTGCTCATGATCCATTACCATACTTCCGGTTCCTTCCAAAAACTGCGCATCCTGCTCAAAAAAGCTCAAATTGATAATTTCATTGACCATGAAACCCAAAGACATGAGATGCTCTATGAGGTCCTTTCGACGCTCAAGACGACGATTTGAGGAATACATCGGATAGAGAATGAGTTTACCATCTCGATGAGTGCTGAACCAATTATTAGGGAAAACTGCATCGGTTTTGATAGGACGGTCAGTGTCCTCTATGACGATTACTTTTACTCCTTGATCTCGCAGTAAGGCCACAAATGCATCAAATTCCTGACCAACAACCTGCTGAATTTCCTCAGGACTCCTTAAGTCAGTTTTTTGATAAAAATTGGTGCTGGCTGTTTCTGGGTTAAACCCAAAATTTGCCGGACGGACCATCAGAATATGTGAAGTAGTTTGCATGAGTTAGTCCTTGGCCTGGTAGCGATATAAAACAGGTACTACAGAAAAACGCTTTTCACTTATCGTGAAAAAGTTTTTACCAGAAGGTTCAAAAGCAATAGCTTCTCCCTGAGGCTCGGGCACATAGGAAAGCTGTTTTGGAGCAGCTTTTAAGGCCTCAACAAGCATTTGCCCTTTTTCTCTAGTCCAATGATAGATCGCAAAATAATTTTTGATCAAAACCTGACTTCCATCCGCTGAAATATCAGCGGCGGTGCTACTGGAAAATGAGAACTGATGATGCTCCTCCAATTGGGTAACTCCTTCCTTTTTAAATGCCTCTTGCGAAAAGGAATACAGTGTATTTTTCTTGTCCCGTTTGGACACCAAATATATTCTCCCATCAACGGGATCCACGATCAAAGACTCCGAATCTCTTGCCCCGCCTGGATAAACCAATTTCGCCACCTCAGGCTCAACTTCTATTTTTTCATTCAGTTTCTCAGGCTCAACAAATCGATAAACCATGATCTCAGAGTGAACGGCAAGATTATCTCCTATTTCAGCCACATAAATGTAATTTTCACCTTCAGGCCCAGGACCGATAGCCATATCTTCCCAATCCCGGTTTTTAATCCCTTTCAAGGTAATCTCTCCAAGTAAATCCCCTTCCATATCCAAAAAATACACGATGGGTTCTCCCCCACTATCGGTATGGGTATACCAAATGTTAGGATGTTTTCTCGAAACAGCCATTCCGCTCATTTCTTCCAATTCGGGATTAGAAATCGTCTGAACAGGTATTCCTTCCGTAAATATGGAATCCACTGGGGTTTGACTTTGTCCTAAAGCGACAACATTCAAAACTAGGAGTACTAACACAGAGAAGATCCCTCGCATAAAATTTATTTTAGCCTAAATTTAGCCAATTGCCCCACAATGGAGCAATAAATTAGGAGATAAGCCAAAAATTCAGAACTATGGATAGCCTATTAAAAAAGATGAACTTCAAAGAAGGGATGAAGATCAAAATCTGGAGCCTACCTGATGAACTGAACTATCTCTATGAATCTTGGAACCAAGCCGGTTTAGTGAGCAAAGAATCCGAACAAACAGATTTCTTCCTGGCCTTTGTAAAATCAGAGGAAGAAATCGAACAAATTTTCCCTCAACTGGCAACTCACTCTACGAACGATGAACTCCTATGGATTGCCTATCCTAAGGGAAGCTCTAAAAAATATACGGTGAACATCAATCGAGATAGGGGTTGGGGAATTGCTGGGAAATACGATTTTGAAGTGGTGAGACAAATTTCAATTGATGAGGATTGGTCTGTTCTTCGCTTTCGAAGCATTAAATTCATTAAAACCTTGACTCGGAAATTCAGCACCAAGGATCAATAAGAAACAGGTGGGTGGCCTTAGTTTTTAAACAAAAGTAACAACAAGTTACTTTACCATAGGTTAGCCGCGCATATGTTCATCCACCGATTCTTCCTTTACCAAATTAAAATTTTTGACTTTCTCGATGAGCAATGGGAAAGCCCGCGAGTCAATAAATTTATCAGCAATAGTGTGGTAGTATCCTTCGCATTTGGACTTCTGGTAGGTTTGATGAATTATTTGGAGATTCATACCCCCTTAAGTTCGGTCTCCCCTTTTTTCTCAATAGAGTTAGCCTTCAACGTGCTTTTAATTTTTGAAATCTTAGGATTGATTTTTTTAATTCCCCGGTCAGTGGCCGATTCAGTGGGAAAGCAGTTTGAAATCATTTCTTTGATTCTGCTCCGAGATGCATTTAAGGAGTTTGGTCACTACCTAGGCGACTTAAAATGGGAGATCGACTTTCTGTGGGAATTGGCTCCCATCGTTTCAGATGCTTTTGGAGCGATAGTGATCTTTTTGATTACGGGAATTTTTTATCGAAATCAGCGCCATGTTCAAATTACTGGGAACTATGAAGAACAAAGCGGATTTATCAGCATTAAAAAATTAATCTCCATCTATTTGACTTTGAGCTTTCTGGCAATAGGTATTTATGATTTGATCACTGCTTATCAAGATCAACATTTTAATACCAGTCTGGAGTTATTTTATACCCTGCTTATCTTTGCCGATGTATTCATTTTATTGTTCTCGTTACGCTATAGTTCCAAATACCTGAATTTATTCCGGTATTCATCCTTTGCCTTAGCCACTATTTTTTTGAGACTTACCCTTTCGGCTCCACCTTATTTTAGCGTAGTATTGGCCATAATAGCAGGATTGATGGTACTTGGCGTCACTTATATTTACAATGGGATGCTCAAAAAATCAATTCAGGCTGTCGAATGAAAAAAATAAGTGACTGAAAGTGAAACCCAAACCTTAACTTCCAGGAATAATTCCACTTTTTTTTACATCTGGGTTTGGAAAAAATCACTTAGCCTTCTACATTTGCATCACGTTATCGGAAAGCGGTAACAAAATAAAATTCCTCCTTAGCTCAGCTGGTTAGAGCACATGACTGTTAATCATGGGGTCCTTGGTTCGAGCCCAAGAGGGGGAGCCATTTTAAAAAAGAGGTCAGAGATGACCTCTTTTTTGTTTTTACCCCAGTCAAAACCCTTTCTAAACCCAAAAGAACGGACATTTCAGAAGTGAAGGGTGTGGTTGCAACTTTGAAATCGAGATTTTCAATTTTATCACGAAAGATGCAACCGAGGATCTTTTTCTTGGTTTTCCCATCACTCTTCCTCCTCCAAAAGGAAGGAAGCTTCTGGATCATTGAAAGTGTTTTATTTAAATACTCCTTGAATGGAGACATCTCAGACTGGTAACTATTTATAGTTTCCTCAACTTTAAAAATCTGCTCCTCTACCCTCTTTTTCATTTCCTTGAAATCTTCGGAATCAATATACCCATCCAAAAAAGAGTCCTGTAGGTTCAATTTTCTTTGAATCAATTTCTCATGTTCTGATTTCAATTTTTCGATCTTCGCCTTTTGCTCTGTAAAGTCCTTTTCTATCATCGCTTTAATCGCACTTTTATAAACCAAGACCATTCCAGCAGTCCACGAGATTTTCCCAAGAAGATCCTCTATTTTCATTTGTACTTCCTCAACTCGGTATCGAAAACAACCTCTCCTAGTACAGATATAATAGTGGTAATGTTTTCTCTGGCCATTTCCTCCCCTAGCCTGATATGCCGTAATAGTTCGACCATGTTTGAGACACCTCATGAACCTCTTAACAGGGTATAGATCGGTTTTATCTGATTCGAAGTCCATTTGCCTAACCCTTCCATCAAGAAATGGAATCACTCTTATCCATCCTTCGGATTCTGTCCTATTCTTTTGGTAAGGATCCTGGTTTCCGAGCATCTGATCCTTTTCTTTTCGGTACCATTCTTCGTTACCATACGGAAAGGTTCGGCCCTTCCCAAACCAACTCATGATCCGGTACTTTGCCCTCGGCTGACTCCTCATGACCAGCTTTTCCGTGCTTTCCCATACTTGAGGGATTTTCACACGCCCATGAGGTCTCCCGTGTTAAGGCAACCCACTTTCCCGCCAACTCCCCGCCTTATTTACACTCCGATGTCCTGGTAATCTTTGGACTTTGACTTGTTTGGAAGTCTCATCCCATCGGATAGACCTGATAAGGTTCGTGTTCTTCGGGGTAGCGATTTGCCGCTAGCTTCCTTCAGACTCCACTTCGCAGTGGACACCCTTGCTTTAGGCTAGTGGTTGGCGATTACAACCCCCCACAGTGGACTTACACCACCTAGTTGATTGCCATGCACGGCACACCATAAAAAAAGCCTCGGAACTTTATTCTTCCGAGGCTTTTGATTTTTTTAAACTAGATCCAGTTCATATGGATTAGAAATGGTCTTTTTCCCGAATCGTTTCAACAATTCTAATTCATTGGTTTCATTAATTTTTTCTTTCCGAAGAATTTCTTTAACGGCAGGCTGTTTTAACCCTGGAATTCGAGTTTGAAAAAACGGCCAAAGGGTATCATTTGAATAAACCTTATCCAATTTCGAAAAACCAGGAATATGATTGTATTGATTCTGAAGTGTTTTAAATTCATCTGTGTACATAAATTTCCACACACCGTCCTCACAAAGAAGCTTTCCAATTACAATCTTATCGATTTTCAGTTCAAATGTCGCCTTTTCGTTTGAAGGAAGATGAATTTTGATTTCATTATCATCTACAGACTTTGAAAACAATTTTTTTAAATGCTTTAACATATTTTATACCTCCCTAATACTTTTAAATCTCTCTTTTACAATATGTTCAATTAATTTGCATCTTTCTGGAATGAAAAAACAGAAAAATTCTCTTTTTAACATTCCCAAAACTCGAGTTTCATTTGACTCTGATGCTAATTCATCAATTATAACCCTGAATTCCTCATTCAGGTTCTTTAAATATTTAATTAAGCCAATGTGATTTATTTCACTATCTCCATCAATGCTAATTCTTGGGGATGCAAATTTGATATATTTTTCTACCTTTTTGCCACCTTTCCCCATCAAATTCAGATTTTTGATGATCCATTCATCACTATTATTCCACAGCAAGCCTCTTGCCGAATCATAAATAGTTGCCATTCTTAGAGTAGCTCCTGCTTTTTTAGTGTTGGCAATCACACCCCAATTGTAGAAGTGTCTATCATTGTTACCTACCAACCCATCAAACCCGATCATTTTTACTAACTCCTTAGTCAATCTACCTCCTTCTTCTTTAAATTTAAACTCAATGGCATTTTGAATAAACTCAAAAGTAAATAGTTCTCGAGAAGTCGTTTTTTCATTGGCAATTTCTGCAGCAAATTCCCGCACTTTTTGAGAGCCTTGTAAGCACCTAAATCATTCCAAGCACCTCATTCCTTCCTTACCAAATCAACTATTTTTCGAAACACCTCCGTGTTTTCATACACCCCGCGGAATCGATCAGAATACGATCCATAAGCAATTATGGGAACCAAAATTCCAGTATGGTCATCACTATGAAACCCCAACTCTACTCTATGTGATGCTAGGTCCCCTTGGGGGATTGAAACCCCACCCGTTTCGTGGTCGGCTGTAATCAAAACCAAGGTCCCAGGATTTTCATCAGCAAATCGGATCACCTCCCCTAGTAGGGCATCAAAGTCCAACATTTCTGAAATCAGGGTAGAGGTACTGTTGCTATGCCCTCCCGAGTCAATAAAAGCAGACTCGATCATCAAGAAAAAAGGGCTTCCTTTTCCCTGAAAAAACTCCAACGCAAATAAAGTACTCTCCACTAAAAAATCTCCTCTCCCTTCCAATTTTTTGGGTAAAGCCCCTTCAGCGGCAAAATAACCCAATCGGTCTGTTTTAATGGGTTTGAGTCCTTCTACCAAGGTAAATCCCGCATCAGTCAGATTCTTTTTTTCAGCACGGAATGCCCTTTCTCCTCCTCCTATAACTAAATCCAACGGACTTTTAGCTAAAAATTTTGCGATTTGCTCGGATGCGTCCCGCTCTGAATGATGGGCATAAAACGAGGCGGGGGTAGCTCCGGTGAGCTGATCGGTGGTAATAATGCCATTTTGAAAGCCCAGGCTATCCAAAAATTCGGGCAAGGTTGGCAAGACCTTCCCTTTTGGATCAACTCCTATTGCCCGATTATTGGTTTTATGACCCGTGGCAAAGGCCGTTGCCCCTGCTGCAGAATCCGTGGTAAAATCGTCCGCAGCCTGGGTTTTGATCAAGCCAATATTTTTCAATTGGGTTACATTTAACTCATTCTTGTGACTAAAGAGGCCTGCCGAAAGCTGAGCCAATCCATTTCCATCACCGATCAAAAGAATTACGTTTTTTACCGGAACATCAGCTCCATCCCACTCAAATGTCGGCTGATAAATGGAATGGAAGGCCGTATTTTGATAGATATTTTCGTTCAGCTTACCCAAATATTCAGCCGCCTGCACAGGACGATCCGTATTGATGAAGTCTTCTCCCATCTCATAGAATGCCTTCCAAGCGGATTTACTGTCCGGACTGGCCCAAAAACGAACCGGTTTATCAAAACTATGAACCAAATCGATAAATTCCTCAACCCTTTTCCGTTCTTCTTCCACCATTCTTCCCTTACCATTCCAAACTGAAAACTGCCTAAAATTTAAACTGACCATCGCAATTTTATCCCAAGGAAGCTCTGAATTCAAAGTTTCACTTTGATAGTCAAAAAACATCCACTCGGGATATTGGGAGTAAGTTTCTGGTTTTGGTCGGTTGCCTGAGATAATCAATTTCAGTCCATTGGGATTGGTATCTCCGAAAAGAATGGGGCTATACTGCTTCATTCGCTCCATCAGAACCTCAAGGGTCGGTTCTGCTGCTGTTTTCAAGTCAACCAATAAATGAAAGTTAATTGTTGAAATCACTCCATTTTCAAGTCCTTCGGTAATGGGGTCTAGGTACAAACTTTCTAGGGTACGTTTGGAATCCATACTTTCGGGTTCATGAGCTACCATTAATTCCCTACGGTGCAAAATCACATCTACCTCTATTGAAGATGCTCCGGCACTGTAAGCGGCCCAAAAGGGCACCTCCTGCAAATAATCATTATGGGAATGAAGTCGGAAGGGTTGGGTAGTTTGTGCCTGTGTTCCAACAACCCAGAAAAGGGCTGAAATAACACTTACAAAGAATTTTTTCATGATCAAAAATAAGGGATTCCCCCTCGATTTTTAGGAGCTAAAAGCGAATTTAACCGATCCTTAACTTCTGGATAAAGCCCTAGAAAGAAATGCTCAAAAAACGGATTGATAATAAATTATAGCCACTGATTTAAAGACAGTTGCTTGGAACATCTCATTTAAAATTCATAACAAAAAGATGAAGTCCACCACCCAATTTCTCTGGTAAAAAAAGTAAAACTTGCAAATTAAATTGACCGATATGAAAACTCCCTGCTTTTTGATTCTTGTCTCCTTTTTGGTGACTTTCTCTCTGCCAGTTTCCGCGCAAAAACTGAATGAAATCCAGGTGATTGGCAGTCACAACAGTTACAAAAGTGAAATGCCCGCTGAAATTCTGGATTACCTAAACGAAATAAACCCTGAAACTTCCAAAAGTTTAGCCTATGAACACATCCCCTTAGAAAAACAATTGGATCTAGGTCTCCGAAACTTGGAGCTTGATGTTTTCCACGATCCCCTAGGAGGCAGATACAGCAATCCCAAAGGCTTGGAAATCATTAGATCTCAAAGGGAAAATATGAGCGAATTTGATCCTGAAAAGGTATTAAATCAACCTGGATTAAAACTTTTCCACGTTCAGGATTTGGACTTTCATTCTCATTACCTGCTTTTCGCGGATGCGCTCAAAGCATTGAAAAAATGGAGTGAAAACAATCCCGGCCATAGTCCAATCTTTATTTTGATCAATGCCAAAGATGGAAATATTCCCGGCACCCAATCCACGCTGCCTTTCACTGCATCTGCCTTGGATAGTATTGATTTGGAAATCAAAACCTATCTGGGACTCGATCATTTGATTACCCCTGACATGGTAAAAGGAGAATATCCTACTTTAGAAAGTGCAGTCCTGGCAGGAAATTGGCCTTTGTTGGAAGAAGTCAAAGGAAGATTTTTAGTTGTATTGGATGAAAATGAGGAGAAAATTAACCGATATCTTCAAGCCAAACCCGAACTCAAAAACGCTGTTCTGTTTGTCAATCAAAAAGAAGGAAATCCTACCGCGGGATTTCGAATCATCAATGACCCGGTAAAAAATGAATCTTATATTCAGGATCTCGTCAAACAGGGCTACTTGGTCCGAACACGGTCCGATTCCGGAACTCAAGAGGCCAGAGCAGTAGACTACAGTCGCTTCGAAAAAGCCAAATCTTCCGGTGCCCAGGTAATTTCAACGGATTACTATCAGCCTTCCAGGCTGTTCTCATCCACCTATCAAGTGAATTTTGGAAACCTGAAATTCGAAAGACCCAACCCCCTTCTTACTGAGCAATAATTCAAGTTATTTTGAAGAAAAAGTATTTGATTCCAAGCTTAATGGGGGCAGTATTTCAGTTGGCCTTCCCTCAATCAACCGCGCTTGCACAGACCAAATTAGCCGAAGTCGCATTTTTGGCAGACATCCATTTACAGGATGTTTATGCCGAGCTAAATTCCGCTGAATTTAAAGGGGTCCTCAATCCAAAAAACGGAAAATATGCCACGATACGAACCATGAAAAGCCAGTTGAATTCTACCCGACTTTTTAATGAGAACTACTTTGCTTTGATCTCAGCTTTGGAAGATTTAAAAGAAAAGGGAATTAAGCTGGTTGTTTTACCGGGGGACTTCACCGATGATGGGCAACCGATGAATGTACTGGCTCTAAAAAAAATTCTAGATCACTATTCTCAGAATTCAGAGATGCGTTTTTTTCTGACTACCGGAAATCATGATCCAGTCAAACCCTTCGGTGGAATAGCTGGAAAACGTGATTTCTTGGGAGTAGATGGGTCGGAACAAGCCATTGCAGGAGATAAAAATAGGTTCCCGATGACCAAGACCGCTATCTCTGACCAAATCAATTATTGGGGTTACCAAGAAATTACACATGCCTTATCCCGCTTCGGATTTTTCCCTTCTGAAAAAGATCTATTTTGGTCCCATCCTTTTCAGGAATTGGAAGTAGATGAGTATTCATTTGCCAAAGCAAAGGAAACTTCTAAGTTGGAATATCGAGTAGTTCACATTAATTCATCTGAGTTAGCGATCCCAGATGCCAGCTATGTCGTTGAACCGGTGGAAGGCCTTTGGTTATTGGCATTGGATGCCAATGTGTATGTTCAACAGGAAGGAGAATGGAAAGGATCATCCCTTGGCTTTAACCAGGCTATTGACGCTAAAAAACATCAATTGGATTGGATCAAAAAAGTAAGTCTTGAAGCTAAAAAAAGAGGAAAAACACTAATTTCTTTCAGTCATTATCCGCTGGTGGATTTTCATGAACAAGCCTCTGAGGAAATGAAAATACTATTTGGAAATCAAAAGTTCCAGTTGGCCCGAGTACCTTCTAAATCCATCAGTGAACACTATGCCTCTGCTGGAATCAAACTCCATTTTGCCGGGCATATGCACATCAACGATACCGGAATTTTTCAGAGTCTTAATAATCAGCTAACCCTGTTCAATATTCAAGTCCCTTCGCTTGCAGCCTTCCCTCCTGCCTACAAAATAGCTGCTTTTGATGATCAGCAACAAGTAGAAATTGAAACCATCACCCTTAATCAAGTAGATAATATGCAGGAGTTTTTTGACTTGTACCAGCTGGAGCATCGGTGGTTAGAGGAAAATCAGGACCCCGGAATCTGGGATCGTAGTATTTTATCTTCAAAGGATTACTTCGAATATACCAGAAATCATCTTTTGGGATTGACTAAATCCAGATTTATCCCTGCCGATTGGCCAGAAAACCTGGCATCCCTGCTTCAAAATCTAGGCCCGAAAGAATTTCTTATTTGGAGTAAGCTTCAGGAAAAAGAAGCAGAAGAATTTCTTCAAAAAAGCCTAAAACCCCAACACCAAACAGGTACTCTTAATCCAGATCCCCTACAGGTTATTGACGATTTTTACCTAATAAAAAACGGGGATGAGATTGGAAAAAGGATTATTCCAACTGAGCGCTTGGAATATTATCAAGCTATTTTTTCACAAAATCAAACAAAAACCACTTCCCAATTTTATCCTTTGAACCAAACACTCCATCAATTTTTTGTGATTTTCGAAAAGCTCTTCAATTCCCAGCCATCAGATCATTTTAAGATAGATCTTCAGGAAAATAGAATAGAAAAGATTAGCGATTAACCCCTAGTTGAAAATTCAACGCAGCAAAAAGCCGATGAGGAAATCCTCATCGGCCTTACTTTGTCCGCTAAGCAGAAAAAATAGGGGTTAATAGCCTGGGTTTTGCACCAAGAATCCTACTTCATTGGAAGCTCCGTCAATGGCGCGTTGAGGAATTGGAAAAAGTCGTTTGTTCACATCGCTATCGGTCTTTTCAGTCCAGCTGTCCTCGTATTTACCAAAACGAATTTGGTTCACTCTTCGATGACCTTCCCAGTATAATTCAAATCCTGATTCCCGGAACAAAATATCCAAATCAATGGAGCTCAAAGCCGGAGGAGTCTGTGCAGGACGGGCGTTTCTGGAAGTTCTCAGCGTATTCACATCAGCAAGAGCCCCCACATTGTCTCCTTTGCGCAATTTGGCCTCTGCCCGCATCAAATAAATTTCTCCCAACCGAATCAACACGATGTCCACACTACTGTTTGAACAGCAATTAGGAGCTGTACTACTGAACTGGTATTTGGAAAAGCGATGCCCCGTATTGTGGAGACTTCCCTCATTGGTAAAATCTACCTGAAACGTGTGATCCACGTATCGGATGTTTGCTCCACTACTTCTTCTGTTGATCACTGGATAAATTCTCACTTTTCCATCCTCACAGGTAAGAATAGTACCATTATCATCTCGGCGAGGTCCCCAAATAATGCCCCTCAAAATTCCCCGATTAATTTGAAATTCCTCCGCCTCTACGCAGAAGTAATGATCCTCATCATTGGTAGGATTGACATTGGTAAGATCCCTTAACTCCTCTGGAATTAGAGTATTTTCCTGAAAAAAGCGGGCATCAGCTTCGGCTGGATCCACATCCCCGTAGGCATCATACCAGGACTGAATAAAATCAGGCGTTGCCGCAACCGCATCGGTACCTCGGGTATTGGGAAATTCAGGTCTTGGAATCAGGTCTCCTGAAATAGACCAATATTGCCATCGGCTATGTTCTGTCTGGAGTACTCCTCGCTGATCCAATGAAAAAATGATTTCAGGATTAGTATTATTGTCATCGTTGAATAAATCAAAGTATTCAGCAGACAAGGAATAGGGGCCATTGATGATATTGGTGGTATACTGAATCACCTTATCCATATCCTCAGCTCTAAAGTTCGGAGTTCCATAAGGGTCCCGGTAAACTGCAGCATTTAAATACAAGCGCGCCAGTAATGCCTCTACCGCATACTTATTCATTCTGCCAGGACCATTGGCACTACTAATCAGGTTAACTACAGACAGTAACTCCGATTCCAAATAATCCACTGCTTCTTGTCCTCTTAGAATTTCAGACTGTTGATCTGATGCATCCTTTCTGAATACCAGTCCCCAATTGTCCAAGGCTAACATATTGAGATAGGCTTTCATAGCAATCATTTCGTAGAGAGGATTCTGTGCACTGGAATTACCGTTTTCAACCTCCAAAGCCAGTTGTTCCTGCGCAGCTACTGCGCGGGAAAGGGTGAGGGTAATAAAGGTCCAGGCATCTCCCACCAAACTATTGCTTGGGGTCATCAGGTGCTGATGCACGGCAATAAATTTACCTCCATCAAACCAATCCGTCCCTCCCCGATAAGGGAGAATTCCCTCGTCAGAAGCAACCTCCTGAAGTCCAAAATTTACCGTATGCAACCAAACCTGCCGTAACATTCCATAAACTGGTGCTATGGAACCACTGACTATCTCTGCTTGGCCCGTCCCGGTTAGGGATTCGTCAAGAATATCTTCATCCAAATCCGTACAGCTTAGAAAGGCGAAGAAAAAAGCTGCAAGAGGAAGAAACTTATAAATTTTAGTTGCTTTCATTTTCATGTGTTCTAGTGATTTTACAAATCAAATTTTAAAAGGTGAGATTAAGATTGACCATAAAAGTCCTCGCTCTAGGATAGGTAAATCGATCGATACCAAAGGTTTGAATACCTGCAGAAGTCGCTCCTGTATTCACTTCGGGATCAAAACCAGTATAGTCTGTTATCACAAATAGGTTTTGGCCGGTTACCGAAAGACGAATCGCCTGAAATGCATTGTTGATTCCAATACGGACAGGGTTCAGATTATAGCCCAGGGTGGCATTGTTAAGTCTGAAGAAAGAACCGCTCTCCAAGAACCGAGTCGATACGGTATTGGCATTGTTAAAAGACTCTTCGGGAAACTGAACCGCAAAATCTGTGGTATTATTTGAGCGTGATAATTGAGCCTTGGTGAACAGCGACATGGTCGTATGATTGTAAATTTTGTTGCCCGCGGCTCCATTGAAATTCAATCCCAAGTCAAAATCCTTGTATCGAAAATGAGTATTCAAACCGTAGATTACTTTTGGAATGGCACTTCCGACCACCACTCGATCATTATCCAAGATTTCACCATCTCCATTCACATCTATAAATTGATTAAGACCATCCTCTCCGATCCCATCAAACTGAAGCATGTAAAAGGCTCCAATAGGCTGATTGTTGATGTAGCCATTAATTGTGGCTCCGGTCTGTCCCGCTCCTTGGGCAGCCCCGGTAGTCAATACCGAATAAGGGGAATCCCGAACCTCATTTTGAATGAAGGTGATATTTCCTCCGATGTTATAAGTAAATGCCTGTTGAGGTCTATTTCCATAATTTAAGGCCAGTTCAATGCCGCTATTGAAAATTTTCATATTGTCAATATTATTCCAAAAAGTAGAGGTAGGCTGAACAGGATCTGCAGGAACCACTTCCAACAAAATGTTGGAAGACACTTTATTAAAATAATCCAAGGTACCAGTCAATCGACTATCCATGAAGGCAAAATCAATTCCCACATCAAACTGCGTAGATACCTCCCACTGCAAATTGGGATTGGCTAAGCGAGTAAATACAATGCCGTAGGGATAACTATCCAGGGTATTGCCATCGGTATCGATGGGATAGGTATTGAGACTTCCACCTCCCGTAGCTAATCGGTCCTCTGAAAAACTTGCTTTCGTAATTTTTGAAGGAATTTCCTGATTTCCAGTTTGACCCCAACTGCTTCGGATTTTTAAATTGTTGAATATTGAATTGGCCATAAAATCCTCTTTTGAAAGATTCCAGCCCAAGGCAAAGGAAGGGAAATAGCCATACTTGTTATTATCTCCAAATTTAGAAGATCCGTCTGCCCGAAGAGTAGCCGTTAAGAGGTACTTGTCTTTAAAGGTGTAATTCACCCGACCGAAATACGATTGTAATTCATTTCTGGTGGCTGAGGAATTTACCGTAGTTGGAAACTCACTGGTGCTGTTATGGTCCTGATACCTCGGATCGATATTATTGGCTGCAAAGCCACGGGAAGAAGTTCTTCTGAATTCATCCAAAAAAGTCTGATACGAATGCCCTACCAATACGGTCAGGTTGTGCTGATAATTATTCCAATTATAGGTCAACGTATTTTCAATCAGGCTATTGGTATTGGCAGTGATTAATTCATCCAAAGTGCCATCTGAAACATTTGACTCGTTTACCACCTCTGTAAAGGGTCTGTATTGAATGTATCGGGCAGTATTGGAATAATCCACCCCAAGATTCACCTTATAAACCAAGCCGTCAAAAATCTCAAAGGAAGGAGAAATCGCCCCTAAAATCCGATTGTTGGCCGCATCATCACTATACAATTCATTTCGCTTGAGCGGATTGAGTGCATTGGTATTAAGCAAAGTGGGTTCCCCATCGGTGTAGGCTGGAATAGTGGGGTTGAGGTAAAGCATGTCGCTGGTAATGGAGCCAATTTCCGGTCGTAAATTCTCAGTAAATGAAGCTGTAAGATTGTAATCAACAATCAACCTCCCCTCAAAAGCTTTTTGATTCATATTCAGTTTTCCTGAATAGCGTTTGAGCTCACTGTTTTTTAGAATCCCCTCCTGCTCCTGATATCCCAATGATGCGAAATAGGAAAAACGCTCCGAATTAGCACCGCTCATCGATAAATTATAATCCTGAGAGCGTCCAACTTGAGTCAATTCATCCTGCCAGTGGGTATTTCCTCCAAAATCCTCCAAAGCGCCTCCGACTGCCACCACTTGGCGTCGAAACTCATCTGCATTAAATACATCAATTTGCTTGGCCATGGAAGACCAGGCATTGGAGGCTGAAAAATTTACTTGGGAATTTCCTGCCTTACCTTTTTTGGTAGTAATCACCACTACGCCGTTGGATGCTCGCGAACCGTAAAGGGCTGTAGCACTTGCATCCTTTAGGACATCAATGCTTTCGATATCATTTGGATTGAGGAAATTCAGGGGATTGGAAGCAATACCTGTATTGGCATTGTCCAATAAAAAGCCATCGAGCACATACAAAGGTTGTGTGCCAGAACGTAAACTTCCAATACCTCGAATAATCACATTTTGATTAGCTCCAGGTTCACCACTGGTGGAAGTAATATTTACCCCAGCAATTTTGCCCTGTAGGAGATCGACTGGGTTGGTGATTACTCCCCGATTGAAATCCTCACTTTTGACCGAAGCAATTGCCCCTGTTACATCAGAGCGTTTCTGGGTTCCATAGCCGACCACGACCATTTCCTCCAATTGGGTAGCATCCGGTTCCAGTTGAATTTCAAAAATCGATTGACCTTGGGTAGGCACCTCCTTTAACAAATAGCCTACATAGGAAATTTGAAGAATGGCATCATCTTCCACGTCCAAAGAGAACTTGCCATCTAAATCAGTAACTGTTCCATTGGTGGTTCCCTTAACCAAAACTGTGGCTCCAGGTAAAGGCAATCCATTTTCATCTGTAATAGTCCCAGAGATGGATTGAATTTTAAAAGCGGATATCAAACTGGCATCAGCAAGATCTCGTTCAAAATTCATCCCCATCAATGGAATGGGTGCTGTGCCATAACCAGTCCACATAGCTAAACATGCCGATGTGAATATGGCTTTGGAGAGATGTAATTTTAGATTCATAAAATGAAAATAATGGTGTAAATGATAGTTTAAATACACTGGCGAGAAAAGTGCATTCCCGCCTTGAACAGCAACAAAGTTAAATCAATCATCGGCCCTACTCTTTAATTTTAGATTAGCGCATTGTGAATTATATAGCGTTAATATTTATAACATTTTGATAACATAAAACAAAAAGCCATGGAACAAAAAAAACTCCTAAACTAGACTCGAATTATAAATTCTGCAGAGATTGAATAATTGTTGAAAAAAAACCTAAAAAGCTCAAAAAAAGGAATTTAAAAGAGAATAAAGGTAATATTTCCGAAATTATATTTGACCAATTACCCTATAAATATTGTACTAGATGAATATTAATGTAAAAAATTCAATATCGAAATTCTACCATTATCCTTAAAACTTAAAATTAAATTATAAGCCTACATAATAATGAAAAACAATAAATATTATCCTAAATTAAACAGTTAAATTTTTTAGAAAATATTAATTCCATCTAGGTTTTTATTCATAAAAAAATAATAGTGTAAAAACACTAAAGTAAAGCAGTTCTAAAAAATTAACTCAACCGCTTATTTGGTTCTTACTAAGGTTTAAATGGAAAATTTTGCTGGCCTAGAGTCAACCTTTAACAAAGGCTTTGGTATCCCATTCGAAAAAAGTGAAACTGACCCTTCACTAGCTAAGAAAGAGACCTTAGGGCTTATCAACTGGACGGCTTGGGCCACTTGATCGAAAAAGTGGTCCCTTGATTAATTTTACTTTCCACAAGCAGATCCGCTCCCAAGCTTAAGGCAAATTCCTTACAGAGCAACAAACCTACCCCTGAGCCCTTTTCCCCTTGCGTTCCTAACTGGGAAGATACTCTGCCTGAAAACAGCATTTCTACCTGATCAGAACTCATCCCTACGCCCGTGTCTGACACACTGATCAATTCGCCATCTACCCTGGAATGATGGATTCGAACATTTCCTCCATCAGGAGTAAACTTGATGGCATTAGCCAATAGGTTGCGTAGAATAAAATTTAACCGGTTTCGATCTGTTTTAAGCTTAAGATCTTCGGGCAACTCATTTTCAACATGTAAATCCTTATCCCCTATGGAGGTTGAAAGTTGTTGCATGGTTTGATCGGCCAATTCATGAACATTCACTTCCCGGAACGCAACCTCATTGTAATCGAATTCAGCCTGAGCCCATTCCAGGAGGTTTTCCATCAATTCATTAACCCCGTGGATTTGGGAAGAAACCATGGGCAAAAGCTTCATAAACTCCTCCTGGGTGATCATTTTATCTGACCAGATACCTAAGATCCCTAGCAGGGAGGTGATGGGCGTTTTGAGATCATGGGTGAGCACCGAAAAGAGGCGCTCCCGGATTCGGTTTGATTCGGTTAGGGCCAGATTAGCCTCTTCCAGCTTCTGAGTTTGGATTTCAATTTTTTGGTTTTGGGCTTTAAGCTGACTCAAGATCTCAGTCGTCTCTTGGTGAGCTTCTTGAAGCTGTTTGTTTTTTATTCGTTGAAAAGCCCATACCCCGATTAAACCTAATAAAATTATTCCGGCGGCAAGGAGTAATTCATTCTTGCGCTGAAGGCTCAGATCTAAATACTTTTGCTCCTCCAATAAGGCTTGATTTTCGATTTCCTTTTTCTCCGACTCGTATTTGATCAATAAATCTTCAGTGATCTGCTTGTTGCGATCCGAATTTAATTCCTGTATAGTTTCCAGTTTCTTTTTGAAAAAGCGCAGCGCATTGGGAAAATCCCCCTTCTCCTCATAGGCCTTAGCTAACAATCCTGAAACAGAGGCGATCTGGAAATTTGAATTCATTTCCTCAGCAATTTCCATAGCTTTTTTTGCGTAGGCCAGAGCTTGGTGATTATTGCCTAGTTCCAGATTAAAATCCACCAGTTCGGATAAAAGAGAAATCTGAAGTTCCTGATCTTGAAGTCCGTCTGAAATCTCCAACGCATCAGACAGGAATTCCTTAGCCTTAGAAAAATCACCTTCCTCTCGGGCCAATTGCGCCAGCTGACTCAGTGTATTAATTGAACCCCGAAAATCACGCATGGAACTTTTGATACTGAGGGCTTCCGTTAAATAATATTGGGCAGAATCCAGGTCGGTTCGAGCTTTTGTTTCGGCCCAAAGATCCCTGAAATAGCTTCCCAGATTATTGAATAGGAGACCTTGCCCGCGTTGATTTTCTGAAATCCGGGCATAGTATAGCGCAGTTCTGTAGCGTTCAGCCGCCTCCCGGGCATTCCCTCTTCGATAGAGAATATTCCCAATGTTCAACTGAGACTCCAGTAGACCCACGGTGTCACGAATTTGCTCCCGGATCTCAAGTGCCTGCAAATGACTCTTCATTGCTGAATCAAATTCAGATTTGATCAGAAAAGCGACTCCCCTGATATTTAATGCATTCCCTTGGAGCTTGGTAAGATTATTTTCAAGGGCGATCACCAAGGCAGAGTCCGAATAGGCAATCGCACTGTTTTGGTCTGATCCGTAAATTGCTCTGGCCAATTGATAGTAGAGCTCGGCTTGGATTTTGGGTTCGTTTACTTGCTTGAGTTCATTTTTCAGACTGTCCACCACAGAAATACTTTGCTGGAAAACAACAAGAAATAGCGCAAAAATTGCGGTCATAAAGCGAATGAAAATTTACAATGAAATAAAATAGGCTTTTAAATTCTGCCAATATAGCCAAGAAATCAAAATCGGCAACTGAATTAGTGTTTAGAGGCAAATGCAATATCAGTTCTAAGTGGAAAAACGATAGGGCTGCTTCAATCCATAAATTTTAGAGAATAAAAACAGAGAAAAACAATCATCCATTAATTCTGGTAAGGGACCCTTGAATTAGAAATTTAAGTAGCAGGGATAGGAGAAACCATCCAACACACCTCTCAGAACGGCCGCGTACCAAGCTTTACCTTTTCTTTCAGCCATCGCTTGAAACCTTTTATTGACTCCTGTTAAGAGCGGCTGTCTAGATGAAAGAGTTAATCTCACGGTTGGTCTAGTTTTACATCCTAGAGGAATTAGGATAGAAGAACTAGGTTATTTCAGAGGAATCTCCCAAGAATGGCCCTTTCCCTTGTCCAGAAAACCAGTCAAAAACTCTCCAAAATCCCTTTGGGTTCCGGTCCGCAGGTTAAGATTAAGGTAAAAAAGATGCTGGACTTAGTGGGTAATTTCCAAGTCAATCTGTCTCCCTTCTTCACTTGCCTTCTTATCCATACCTGAGCCAACAGCTATACCAATAGCCATTCCGATAGGCAAGCCTATACCCAAAAATGCCATATTCCCGAGACTCATTCCAAACGCGACCCCAAGTGGCAGCCCGAATGATGCCATTCCTAAGGCCATCCACAGGTTTCGGTAGTGATTTTTAACCACCACCTTATGTATTTTCTCTACCTGGCTCAAAATACCGGTTTGGATTTTAGCAATCCGTTTTATGAGCTCTTTTTCAGATTCCGAAAACGAATTTATTTGATCAACTCCCTGATTAATTAAAAGGACAGTATCTTCAGAAAGATCCTTTTTCTTCAACTCGCCCAATAGGTTATCAAATTGAACGAAAGCCTTCATCAGTTTCTCATTTTGATCAGGGCCTGTTCTTTTTTTCAATTCTTTAATCTTCATATCCTGATATAGTTTAATCCTTAAGATCAATCTCCGCTTCGCTCCCTTCCCTACTTACCAAAATTACTGTATAAGGTAGAAGTTTAGGTCTGAATAGTAGAAAAACAATCTTACCATTTTGGAAATCAAATAAATAACTTTTGGTGATCATCTGGTTTTTCTAAGTATCTAAATGATAATGTCCCAATTGAATTAGGCCATTCAGATTGTCATACTCCACCCAACTTTCCTTAATTTTTCCATCCACCAAACGAAAAAAACAATTGAAGTCCGCTGATAATCGTTTACCCGAAGGCGGGAAGTTCAATAGAGGTCCTGATTGGGTTCCTGAAAAATGGATTCTAGCGGCAACCAAATCCCCTTCTTGAATACTAAAAACAAGGGTTTCCTTGAGATCTGGGAAGGTCTCTAATTCTTTTCGATGAAATTGAACTAGGCCAAGGTTTGTTTTTACCTCTTTTGGCTCAGAAGAACTATGCCTGACAAAATCCTCATCAACCAAAGCCAAAACCTGATCCCAGTCCCTTTGATTTGTAGCCTTTAGAAAGGCAGCTACTACTTCTTTATTGCTCATTAACGATAAATACAGATCAATTGAAAAATACTAAAATACATCAAATACTTCCAATTACCCTAAAAACCAATCATGGTATCGAACCTTTATTCCGAAAAATCGAGGATCTCAAACAAGGAAATTTCCTGCATCAAAAAAATTACTAAAGAAAGCATTTTAGCCTTATCTGGGTAAAAATTCATCCTCATTTATCCATTACCCTACTTAATTTTTCCCACATTTGGTTATGAAATAAAATGGGTACCAGTCCATCATCCGGAGCTTCTCCCATTCTGATGAGTACCAGATTCTGACTGGGCACAACCTCCACAAATTGACCATTTTTACCCATTCCCGCAAATAAATCAATGGGGGCAAAGTCTGATAATGGCATGGCAAAAGATTTAGGATTCCCCGGAAAAACAATTGATTCTTTCCCATTTAGCCACCATAAATAGCCATAAGAAGGGTTTAAGTCCTGAGAACTGGAAATCATTTGTTGGTAATAATTCTGATCGGATAACACCACTGTTTTGTTCCATTGTCCCTTGTTGAGAATCAAAAGTCCAAACCGCGCCATATCCCGGGCCGTACTCCAATACACCGTATTAAAACCTTGTGCTATCCATTGTCCATTCATACCAATCTTAGATTCAAGGGTTAGATGGGTGTATTCATTTAAGGTTTCTCCTGAGGCCTGTTCAATGACTTTTTCTAGCAGAGTGTAGGGGGCATTGTGATAAAACCATTCTTGGCCAGCATCAGATTTATAGTTTAGACAAGCTGGGAGGGTACAATTGAGATCAGGAATGGCATAAGCTAGACCAGTAGTCATGGTCAATTGGTTTTTTACCGTGATCAACTGTTCTTTTTCTGGAGCTAGGCTAGTCCAACCACTACCCAGATAGTTAGCGGTTGGGTTTTCAAGGTGGATTAATCCATTTTCTTGGGCTATGCCCACTAAGGTGGCGGTGAGTGTTTTTCCGGCAGATGCCCAATACCATTGGGAATTTTGATCAAAAGGAGCTGTTCCCAAGATGGTATTCCCGAAATACTCTTCCACAACGATTTTGCCATCTTTTAAGATGATAAATGCTCGGGTATGATTTCCTTCTAAAAACTCCAATAAATCATCCATTTGGGATTGGTTCCAATTTAATTCGGAAGGAGAAATACGTTCCCACTCCTGAGAATTAATCGGAGGAAAATACAGGGACTGTCCATCGGACGAACTCCTGATTTCCTGATCAAACATTTCACAGGAAAAGAGAATGAAAGTCACCACTAAAAATAGGGAATACTTCATAGTAAGTCTATTACCTCAGTTAGACTGCATTTACAACAAAAAGTTTAATCGCTATTCCGCCTTTGGATCTCAAGTTAGGTGTACTTCAAAACACTTTAATTCAAATTACAAAAACCAGCTTGGAATCAAAAGCGGCTTTTTACCCTCCATGGGTTTGCAATTGAATTTTATCATGAGCCAAATGAGGTGCATTTTGGAGCTATTCATGCCTGATTGATAAGCTTGTTCAGTTCAAGGATGTACGATCTACATGGGACTTGAAGGCGCTCAGGCATGTTCATTAAGCCCAATCCCAAAATCATGTCTTGATTCGAAATCCTCTAGATCAGACTAATGGGTTTGGGTTCTTAACTCGCGCTTGGGTCTAGTCTTGCCCTAACATTAGAAGGCGGCTGTAATTGATAGATCTTGCCTGTCTGGCCTTCGGTCAAATTTAGACGTCTTCCCATTTGCTCAATTAAAATCCAATCATCATTCTTTTATTTTAAAATGATATTGGATTTGATGAGCATATATTTCACCCGGATTTAATCGAGCTGATGGAAATGAAGGTTCATTGGGAGCATTTGGAAAGGTCTGGGGCTCCATGCATAAGCCCATATATTGATCATATCTTACTCCATCCACGCTTACCTTTCCATCCAGGAAATTACCGGAGTAGAATTGGACCGCTGGTGAATCAGCATACAGTTCCATTACTCTTCCAGATCCTTGATGATACAACTCAGCCATTTTAACCAATTCCTTGGAATGTGCCCTTTTGACTACAAAATTATGATCATATCCTCCTGAAACCTTGTCAATTCGCTCCCCAATTGCATGCGATGAGGTAAAATCAAAAGGTGTATCAGCAACAGCCTTCAATTCTCCGGTGGGAATTAATTCATCATCGACCGGGGTATAGTGTGAAGCATTGATAATCAATTCATGATCTAAAATAGTTTCCTTCATACCACTTAGGTTAAAATAACTATGATGGGTAAGATTAGCGAGGGTAGGTTTGTCTGTTGTGGCTGTAAAATCCAGAATTAATTTGTTATCCTCCCTCAATTCAAAAGTAAGCGTAGTCTTTAGTGTGCCAGGATACCCTTCTTCTCCATCGGGACTTTCATAGTACATTTTGACCATAACTGATTTTTCGTTTTCAATCAGTTCGGCATCCCAAATCACCCGGTTAAAACCCAAAAGTCCTCCATGAAGGTGGTTGTTTCCATCATTGGTCGCCAATTGGTAATTGACCCCATCTAATTCAAACTGACCTTTCGCAATCCGATTTCCAAACCTTCCTATTGCCGCACCGAAATAATAATCATTGGTATCGTATTCTTCGATATGCTCATATCCGAGTACAATATTTTCTGAGTTACCCTTCTTATCTGGAACTTTTAACTGAGTAATTATTCCACCAAAACTGGAGATTTCTACTTGCATTCCGTTTCCATTATCCAGATGAAACAGCTGGGCCTTCTTGCCCCCAATCAGTACTTCCTCTACCTGTACAGAAAAGTTAATTTCTTCCTCCTTCATCGTGTTTTTTTCTTCTTGACCAGGCTTACAAGCTAAAATCAGATAGATCCCCACCACCCAGACATAAGTCAAACTTGAACTTTTAAATCGTATCATATCCTATTGTTTTAGCATCCTTGACCGTAATAGGCATCCTTGCCGTGTTTCCGTTCGAAGTGTTTTTTGATTAATGAATCTTTTAGCCTTGAAGCATGAGGATTTAGTTGAAGAGTCAGGTGGGCCATTTTAGCCAGTTCTTCCAAAACCCCACTATTGTACACTGCTTTGTGGGCATCCTTTCCCCAAGTAAAGGGTCCATGATTCCCCACTAAAACCATTTCCACTTCTTCGGGATTAAGCTCCTTTGCAGAAAAGCAATCTAAAATTTGTTGGCCGGTATTGTGTTCATAGTCTCCTTGAATTAAGTCATCTGCCATGGGTGGAGCGCAAGGGATATCGGCTGTCAAATGATCTGCATGGGTAGTTCCCAAAATTGGAATGTCCCGTAAAGCCTGTGCCCAAGCCACTGCATAAGTGGAATGGGTATGACAAATGCCTCCAATTTTTTCCCAATGTTGGTACAAAAAAGCATGAGTCTTGGTATCCGAAGAGGGGCGCAGTTGACTTTCAATTACCTGGCCTTCAAAATCGACAAGGACGATATCGGCAGGTTTTAAGACCTCATAGGGAACGCCACTGGGCTTGATGGCAAAAACTCCTTGATTTCGATCTACCACACTGACATTACCAAAGGTATAAATAACTAAGTTTAGCTTCGGCAATAGCATGTTGGCTTCAAAGCATTCCTCCTTGAGGGTATTAAATAGAGACATCTTCTTCTAATTTGGGTAGATTTTTCAACGTGTTTGAGGTGCGTGGAACTTTCCCCATTTCTATAAATTGACCAAAGCTTACATATTCCTCATAGCGTTTTTGATAGATTCTTACGTGACTGGGGATAGGTTCATAAATTTGATCATAGCCTGAACCCATGGTAGAAATAGCCACTTGAATCGAAGGGTGAATTCCCGCTGCCACAGAGGCATACATGGCAGCACCCAAAGCTGGTGCCTGTTCAGAACTTGCTGCTTTGATGGGCATATTGAGAACATCAGCCAAGGTTTGCATCACTAAAGGTGATTTTTTAGCCACTCCACCTAAGCCGATGACGGCATTGACTGCTACGCCTTCCTGGCGAAAACGATCCACAATAGTTTTGGAACCAAAACAGATGGACTCAACCAAAGACTTGAATACCTGAGCGGCATTGGTACCCATGGTCAAATTTCGAATTGCACCTTTCAAAGATTGATTCGCATCGGGAGTTCTACGTCCATTGATCCAATCCAAAGAAACTATTTTAGATTCTGAAACGGGTAGAGCCATGGCTTCCTTTGATAACTTAACTAAGATTTGATCCTCAAGCTCTCTTTTCAGCTTGGTTTTCTGTTGCTCATTCAGGCTTTTACTTTGTTCGATTAATTCAATAGAAGGCTTCAAAAGAAGATCTTTAAACCAAGCCAAAACATCCCCAAATCCCGATTGTCCAGCTTCCAATCCGATTGCACCCGGAATTACAGACCCATCCACTTGACCACAAATCCCTGAGATCAGCTGATTTCCAAGTTTAGCTTTATCAGCAATCATGATATCGCAAGTCGATGTCCCCATTACCTTAATCAGGGTACCTTCTGCGATTTGTCCACCAACGGCTCCGGCATGCGCGTCAAATGTCCCAACGGAAACGACCACATCCGTAGAAAGACCCAATTTCTCAGCCCATTCAGTCCCGAGCCTACCTGCTGCAAAATCAGACGTATAGGTTTGGGTATATAACCTTTCTTTTAAGTCCGACAGATAAGGGTCTAGCGTACCCAAAAAAGCCTTATCGGGCAACCCTCCCCATGATTCATGCCACATGGCCTTATGTCCTGCTGCACACCTGCTCCGCTTAAGCTTATGCAAGTCCTTACAACCTATTAATTGAGAAGTAATATAATCACAATGCTCCATCCAAGAATAGGCAGTATTTTTCACGCATTCATCTTCACGAATGACGTGTAGAATCTTTGCCCAAAACCACTCTGAAGAATAAATGCCTCCCTCATACTTCGTAAAATCTTCTCCTCCCCAATTCTTAGCCAACTCATTGATCTGCTCAGCCTCTGCAATTGCTGTATGATCTTTCCAAAGAATCATCATTGCATTTGGATTCTCTGCAAATTCAGGATGAAAGGCAAGTGACTCCCCTTGTTGATCCACCGCCATGGGTGAGGATCCGGTAGTATCTACACAAATAGCCTTTACAGTAGTAGGATTTACTCCTGATTGAGTCAAAATTGCCTTGATCGTATACTCTAAGCCCTCCAAATGGTCTGAGGGATGTTGCCTGAATTGATTGATTTTAGGATCGCAATACGCCCCTTTCTTCCACCTAGGATACCAATACACTTCACTTGCCAATATTTGCCCATTTTTGGAATCTACTAACACTGCACGAACAGAATCAGAGCCAAAATCCAAGCCGATTACAAAACTTTCATTCATGATCAATTGATAGTTAAAACTTTCATGCAAAACTGAAAATCTTATTCCCATTCACTACCGATAAGAACCCCTAGGACTATTCCCCACCCCAAGTCATGGAAACAAGTAATTTTCTGAATTCATGCCATTTAGGCAAACCTAAACCCAAAAATAAGACCTCAGTTCAGCTTGTTTTTATTTTATAGTGTTAAAAATACACTATAAAATTTAAATAATCTTCAAGATGGATCTTTAAAGGGCTATTTTTTTTTAAAAGTTCGGAATCGATTGCGGAATGAATGAGAAAAAAAATTTATATTTAGTGTAATTTATACATTTATTAAAAAACCTCTAATTCCAGTAGGCTATCAAGCCCAAAATCATTCAGGTCAACAAAAACTCTTAGCTATGAAAAAAAAATTCCTGTTAATTCCCACTATCCCTCTGATTCTGGTGTTCTTTATCCTAAACCAATCCTGTAGTCGGAAAGAAAAGCAGTCAGTAAAAAACTTACCTCAGCCCATTACCCTAGACCAAGACTATCCCATTCAACCGGTAATTTTCACTTCCGTCAAGTTTGAGGATGAATTTTGGTCCAAAAGATTGGAAACTGCTAAAAATGTCACTATCCCCTTTACCCTCGATCAGACCGAGCTTACCGGAAGAATCAAAAACTTCAGAATAGCCGCCGGTCAGGAAGAAGGTGGCTTTTGTTCGGAATACCCTTTCGATGATTCTGATGTATTTAAGATTTTGGAGGGAGCTTCTTATGTATTGATGATGGAAGATAATCCGAAATTAGAGGCAAAGGTTGACTCTTTGATTGCCCTAATAGGTGATGCTCAGGAACCCGATGGTTATTTGTATACAAACAGATCTATTCTTGGAGATAACGCTCATCCCTGGGCAGGTCAAAAACGCTGGGAATTGACCCATGATCTAAGCCATGAACTTTATAATATTGGCCACTTGATTGAGTCAGGAGTTGCTCATTATTATGCAACGGGCAAGAAATCTCTGATCGATATTGCCATCAAAGCTGCTGATCGGGTATCCGAAGATTTTGGATCCGAAAAATTAGTTTCCTATCCTGGTCATCAAATCATAGAACTAGCATTAGCGAAATTATACCGGGCCACAGGTAATCAAAAATACTTGGAAACTTCCGAGTTTTTATTAGAGGCGAGAAAAGGAGGTTCTGAATATAGTCAATCCCACATTCCAGTTACCGAGCAATTCGAAGCCGTAGGACATGCCGTACGCGGGGTATACATGTACTCGGGAATGGCAGATATTGCTGCAATCAAACAAAACCAAGCTTACATTACAGCCATCAATTCCATATGGGAAGATGTAGTCTCCAAAAAAATGTATATCACAGGTGGTATAGGATCTACTGGACATGGAGAAGCATTTGGGGCACCCTATGAATTACCTAATATGGCCGCCTATTGCGAAACATGCGCCTCAATAGGGAATGTGTATTGGAACCATCGCCTCTTTATGCTCCATGGAGATGGCAAGTATTACGATGTCCTCGAACGAACTTTATACAACAGTTTGTTATCAGGAGTGGGCATGTCTGGAGACTCATTCTTTTACCCCAACCCACTGGAATCCCACGGCCAGCATGAGCGAAGCCCCTGGTTCCCTTGTGCCTGCTGTCCTTCCAATGTAGCTCGTTTTATCCCTTCTGTTCCCGGCTATTTCTATGCGATCAGGGAGGATGAACTTTTCATAAATCTCTTTGCAAGCTCTACTGCTGATGTTACGATTTTAAACAATAA
Organism: Algoriphagus sp.; assembly: GCF_024305035.1. Classification (GTDB taxonomy): domain Bacteria; phylum Bacteroidota; class Bacteroidia; order Cytophagales; family Cyclobacteriaceae; genus Algoriphagus. The sequence continues at coordinate 71,083 of NZ_JAMWZB010000002.1, read as the reverse complement.
AGTAAATATTATACAAAATACCCAATATCCATGGGAAGGCAAAATCGACATAGAAGTCAATCCTGAATCAGAAGCCGAATTCGAAATTAAAGTGAGAATCCCCGGATGGTCCAATCAAGATCAAAGTCCAGGCGGATTATATCAATTTGCAAATAAGGTTGATCAAACTGTCCAAATTCAAGTGAACGGGGAACCCTACTCTTTTCAAACTGAAAAAGGCTATGCGATCTTAGCTAAAAGCTGGAAAAAAGGAGATAAGATTACAGTCAACCTACCCATGCCAGTGCGAATGGTAAAAAGTCATGATCAGGTTAGCACCAATCAGGATAAACTGGCGATACAAAGAGGGCCATTGATTTATGCAGCAGAATGGGCCGATCAGGAAGATCAAAAAGTATTGAATGTAGTACTCCAGCCTGATTCTGAATTCAGTGTAAAATACAATTCAGCCCTACTAGGCGGAGTCAATACCATTCATTCTCAAGCAAAAGCATTAATTGAAAACGAAAATGGCGAATTGGAATCCCGACCCAAAGAATTGACTTTGATTCCTTATTACGCTTGGGCGCACCGAGGTCCAGGTGAAATGCAAGTATGGTTACCCACCAAGGAAGAAGACTCCAAGCCCTCCAGAAATCCAAGCATTGCTTCAAAAAGTAAGCTCAGTGGATCGCACCCTACCAAGGCTTTAAAGGCTATAAATGATCAAATGGAACCCTCTAATTCAAATGATAATTCCATCTTATTTTACCATTGGTGGCCTAAAAAGGATACTACTGAATGGCTTCAATATGATTTTGACCAGCCCTATCAAATCAAGGAAGCTGAAGTTTATTGGTTTGATGACGGTCCTTTTGGAGGAACCCGAATTCCAGCCAAATGGCGGATCCTATATCATAATGGACTAGAATGGGTCCCAGTTGAACCAAGCAGCCCTTATGAAATTAAAAAGGATCAATTCAGTAAAGTAAGTTTTACCCCTGTCCTGACCCAGTCTTTAAGACTGGAGGTAACCTTACCGAAAGAACATGCCAGCGGGGTTATGGAATGGAAAGTCAACTGATCGAATAAACGGAAACGCCCCGAAAACCTTAGATTTTCGGGGCTACTTTTTTTAAAACTCCCCCTCTTATTTCAAGGACACATCCAAGTACACCGAGTGCCTGCCATAGGTCTCATAAAAAGGTTTAAACTCAATTCCATCGATAAAGAAGGTTAAGTCCTCGGGATTACCTTCTATAGACTTCCCTAAATCTTCCGCATCCAAATTGATTTTTCTCCAAGTTTGCAAGGCCTCAGATTCCTGAGCTGCCAATAAGACCGGACCATAAAATAAACTAGCAATATTGGGCTGATCCATGACTGAACTCAAGTGAAATTGAAAAGGCATTTCCAATTCAATCAAGTCCCCGTTCTTCCAATCACGGCTCAATTTAAGATAGGATCCTGGTTGAAAATCATGGTCAAATTCTTTTCCATTAACTTTAACCAAAAACCCCTTTTTTGCCCAGGATGGAATTCGCACATGTAAATCAAACCTGCCTTCTCCTTGAATGGAAAGCCGAGTTCGGTCCTCGTTAGGAAAAGTAGTCGTTTGTTGAAGAATGATTCCCTTTTCCTGCCAGTTCAATGTCGATGGAATAAAGAGGTTTACATATAATGCATCATGGTCATTGCTTCTAAAATAAATGGAGTTTTGAAGCTTGGTACTGCTCTCAATTGCCGTACCATTACAACAGGTAAAACCATTCATTTCCGCGTTTCCAAAACGCTTGATGGAACCCGGTCTTAAGGGAACATGATAGGTATTTGCTGGGCTATCTTTGGCAACGGAGGCCAAAATATGGTTATACAAACCTCGCTCATAGTAGTCCATGTATTCAGCCTTCTGATCAAACAAGAACAAATTACCCGTCAACTTGAGCATATTATAGGTAGCACAGGTTTCATTTTGTCCTCCAGATGCAAAACCATTCTGGTATAAAGTGGCTGGTTGAGCAATAAAACATTCGGCATTGGTAGGGTTCCTGGCTCCAGCTACTCCACCAATACTGTAGGAATAATCATTTACCGCCCGGTACCAATAATTGTCAGCAACTTTGAAATAATCTGACTGCTGAGAAACTCGGTACATTTCCAGACTTCCGACTATTTGCGGGATATGCTGATTGGCATGTAATCCCCGGAAGGTATCCACATTTTTAGCCAGTCCATGTGAATATTGCGCATCTCCAAAAAAGACGCTGATGTTGTCAAATAGTTGAGCGGTCTTCAAAAACTTTGGATCACCGGTAATATCATAGAGTGTCGCCAAGGTCTCATTCATTCCCCCAAATTCCCCGGCGATGTAGGTATTCCACATCGATATTAAGGTATCTTGAGGCACTGCACTCAATCGCTGATAAACCCAATCGCCCATACCTATGGCTACAGCTAAGGCCTTTTCATTTTCGCTTACCTTGTATACATCGATTAATCCAGCCAAAATCTTATGAAGGGTATAATAGGGTGCCCAAATTTGATTTTTTTGCCCCCCGTATTTCGCTCCTTGCTCCAACATTATGAATTGATCGGGTGGGTAGGCACTAATGAATCCCCTACCCCAGTTCCAGTAATCTTGTCGTATTCCCTCATCGCTCAAATCTGAATCATAGCTTAATTTACCCGGTCCTTTAGGCACTAAGTTAGGATCAGCGATTGCCTCCCCCATTCCCTCTGCCGGATTCCCGGAAAGCTGGGAAAGATCATAGAGGACATTCACCATATATTCCATTTTTGAGGCGAAATTAGACTGAAGTTCCGGGTCGTAGGACGTCCCTGCATACGCTTGAGCGATAGCGGTAAGGTAATGCCCTGTGGCATGTCCTCTTAGCTTGGTTTCCTGACTATCCCATACCCCAAGTGGTTCGGCTCCTTCTGGCTGGGTTTGACCAAAGGCATGCCTAAACATATACAAAAAGGAATCGGGATCCGTATCGGCAAGGGTATGAATAAACTTATCCCTGTTTTCGATAAACTTGGTCTGGGTCTGATTTAACCCTAGATCTAGGCTTACCTGATCCAATCCGAATGTAGCCAACTTTAAAGAAGGTGTATTTTTTTCCTTTTTCTCTATCACCGATACCACTACTTTGGGTTGGAAATCGGTACCAGGTACTTTACCAATTACAGTATAGCTTCCTGTTTTAAGAACCGCCGAATTATCACTTGGCGCTGGCCATATGACCCTAACTTTGGGGCCGGTTACTTGATCCCGGTAAACCCCATCTACATGGGTAGGCAATCTTGGTAATTCTCCCAACCCAGTTTCTACCTCCACATTTGATACCGATATCAAAAAGGCATTGTAGAGCTGAGGCTGATTCGGATCAAATTGGGGTAGCTCATCTTCTACCTTTTTGGTTGGTTGGGCATTGGCTTGATTCGTGGCCCCAGCATTAGAATAGATCCCCCCTATTTGCCTCTCATTCAAAGGAATTCTATAAAGACGTAAATCATGGACTAAACCATCCAAGGTTGCCTTAGGGGAATCAGGTGATCCACCAAAATAAACACTTAGTTCCTCCGAATTCCAGGAGGAAAACCCATCCAAAAATTCACTGCCCAGTAAAACAGGATCTCCAAGCGGTTGACTATTTCCATAAACCCTTAAAGATTTGGAAGGAACATCGATTACTAGGGTCAGGAATACCCATGTATTCGGTTTCAAAGCCTGACTTTTAAAGGTTTTCATATCCTCGGCGAAACTCGTACGAAACCCCAATTGAAATCCTTGATAATCGGATTCTTCGCTTGTGGACAATTCTAAAATGGGTTGATCCTCCAGCCGTAATTCCAATACCTGCTGATCTTTTGTGGCAGATCGAAGAAAAACCCAGGTGGACAGGCCAAATGACTCCACATCATTTAACACCTCAGGGGGAATTGATACATACCCTCCTGTGTCATTTCCTAAAGACAGTACATTTCCAAATCGATCGTCTCGTTCAAATTTCAACTCATCTCCCTCAACTTTGGCATGAAGGTTATTTCGAGACCAATCCCGAGTATCACCATTAAATAGGTAGCGAGCAATCAAGCCAGTTTCTCCGATCCCATCCAAAATTTGATCCCCTCCCTGAGCGAGGGCCACCGTATTCCAATAGCCGATTAAGAAAAGCAGTAAAACTGCATGAACAACCACTCGTATCTTTTTCATTTACAGGATTTAATTTATTTCAACTAATTTATTTCAAGTCGCAGGACCAACCTTTTGCTCTTAATTGTCCCAAGCGGGAGGATCAACCCCCCATAAATTTTTGACGAAAAAATCCCGTCGCTTTCGTTCCCCATAAGCTCCACCTGAGGTATGACCGGCACCGGGGAGGTAGATGAGTTCAAAATCCTTCATTTCTTTCACCAAGACATCTGCAAACTGAAAAGTAGAAGCGGGGTCAACATTATCATCCAATTCACCCACGATCAACATTAACTTTCCTTCCAACTTATGCGCGTTTACCGTATTGCTACTCGCTAAATAATGCGGACCTAGCTTTCCCATCCACTGTTCATTCCACCATATTTTATCCATTCGATTATCATGACATCCTGAGGCGGACACAGCCACTTTGTAAAAATCATGATGAAATATTAGCGCACCTGCAGAACTTTGTCCGCCCGCCGAGGTACCAAATATCCCTACTCGATTGATATCCATGTAAGAACGGGATTGAGCTGCAGCTTTAATCCAAAGTTTACGATCCGGAAATCCAGCATCTTTCAAGTTTTGATAAGCCACATCATGAAATGCCTTAGATCGGTTGGAGGTCCCCATACCATCTATTTGGACAACAATAAATCCCAATTCGGCCAATTCATTTAATCCATTATAATTAGGCCGGAAGTTTTTTGGGACATGAGAACTGTGTGGACCTGCATAGATGTATTCGATGACTGGATATTTTTTGGATGGATCCAAATTCGTGGGTTTGATAATCAACCCCCAAATATCGGTTTGACCATCTCTTCCTTTCGCTGAAAAAATTTCAGGAGCTTGCCAACCGGCAGCAGTCAATTCGGAAATGTCAGCCTTTTCAATCAAAACCTGTTCTTTGGCTTTTCCCTTTTCATCAAAGGAGAAAAGCTTGGAAACCGGAGCCAAATCCTGCCTACTAAGCGTGGCTACAAATTTGCTTCGGTCTGGCGAAAAGGTAATTTGATAATTTGCATTTTCCTTAGTATGTACTGTAAAATCACTTCCGTCAAAATTTACGGTGCACAGGTGAGTGTGATAGGGATCCTCTCCCTTGTTTAAACCATTGGCCATCAAATAAACTTTTCGATTTTGCTCATCTACATGGAGCACTTCTCTGACTACCCAATTCCCTTTGGTAATCGGATTTTTGACTTCCCCAGTTTGGCCATCCATCAAATACAGGTGGCGAAATCCATTTCTTTCTGAGGACCAAATAATTTCTTTTCCATCTGCTAAATCCCTTCGAAAATACTTACCACTGTAATCAATGAAGGTCGGACTTACTTCTCTGATCAGTTCACGCGTGGAGCCATCGGAGTTTACCTCAATCACACTAAAGACCTGATGGCCTCGCTGATTGTATTCGAAGGTAAAAGCGCTACTGTCTTCTCTCCAAGAAATTCTTCCTACAGAATACTGTTCTGGAATCAGATCCATCGGGACTTCAACTTGAGTATTTGCTTCCAAATTGATTAAAACGGGAATCCGAATGGGAAGGGCATCTCCAGGTTTGCGGTAATCCCGCTCGATTAACCTGGGCTGAAGCTGATCCATTGGAGAAGATTCCAACAGAGTCAATTTTCGAACTTCAGCCGGACGAGTCTTGATCACAGCCAATTTTTTACCATCCGGAGACCACTGAATCCCCTCGGAATAATATTCTCCTGGCGCCCCATCAAATGTCAATTGTTTTATTTGGCCATCCTCTTCCAAAAAGAGGTTGCCTGATCTAATCAAAACTGTCTTAGTCTTATCCGGAGAAACTACCGGATTTCCGTTCAAATCATTCGGTTGACTTCCCCAGTATTTTTGGGGTTTTTCTTCAATTTCCTCTCCCTTGATCAATTCGTTTTTATCCACATAATAAGCCCATTCATAGCCATCTCTTTGAAAATCTATCCGATTCATTTTAGGATCATATTTTCGAATTTGGATATACAGCTCATCTTCTTTAATTTCTTTTACTCCATTTTCAATCAATAATTTGGCTAGTAAGGATGATTCAAAAAGGGGAGACTTCTGATTGGAGCTTGACTCCATTTTCCAATATTCTCTTCCCGCCGGGGTGAGTTTAGTATACCAAAAATAGGCCCCGTCTTCCGTCCAGACAAAAGAACTTGGGGCATGGTATACTTTACCCAATTCATCCTTTAGAAGAGCAGCACGCGTATAATCTTCGAGCTTACCTTGGCCATGACTGGGAGCTATCCATCCGAAATAGACAAAAAAATGAATCAAGAGGAGATTAGAACCGATTTGAAATTTAAACATGTCAACTAGTATTGAAGGGCTTTGGAATTTAAAAAAGGATACCCGGCAAAATAACTTACCGGGTATACCTTATTAGATTCAACTCAATTAATTATATCCGGGATTCTGCGTTAAATTGGGATTGGCATCAATTGCCGATTGAGGGATTGGAAAGATCGTACGGTGGTCTCCATTTGGTCTATGACTAAACCAAGATTTTGTCGTGTAAACTCCAAATCGAATTAGATCCTGTCTTCTATGGAACTCAGCAGCAAACTCGTACCCGAGTTCATCCAAAAATCTTCCAAACTCAATATCGTCTCCCCCTTCCAGGTCTATAACTTCCCCATCTTCGTAATTACCGTACTGATAACGGCTTCCTTGCATCAAATCTTGTCCAGTCACCATGGCATCGGCAGGATCATCAAAAGATCTCATTCTAACTTCAGTAACTAATTGAGCAGCTGCATCGGCATTGCCTGTTCTCAACAAGGACTCTGCTTTTATCATCAGTGCATCCGCATACCTGAAGAAAGGAACATCATTACTCAAAGGGCCTACCGTTCCTACTCTAATCTCATATTTACCCACTCGAAACCCTTCATACTCTCTGGTACCGTCGACGCTACCCATCGTATTTTGGTAGTTCAATTGAGTATCCCGGAGTGTAGGATCCATGGAATTGTAAATGGGCTCTCCAGATGAAGAAAACTGAGGCCCTCTAATCCAGATGTTATATCGATCATCTCCTTGCTCATAGGTATCTACAAATTGAGGAATTGCCGCGCTTCCTCCCCACGGAGCAGAACCCAAATTGTAGGTTGCAGAACTTGCCGGGTGAAGGGTTTTCCAATGGTAATGGAACCACCCCGCACGGGTTTCATCAAATATTACAGAAAATATCTGCTCAGATGAAGACTCATTATCGGTTGCGAAATTGTTATGGTAATTTGATTCTAGGGTATAGAGTCCAGAGTTAATGATATCATCTACCTGGGAAATAGCATCCTGATATCGGGCTTCTCCTATATAAACCTCAGAATTCAGGTAAATCTTGGCTAGAACCATTTTTGCAGCCCACTTATTCATTTTTCCATAAACTTTGGTCTCAGGAATCGTTTCCATGACTGCCAGTAATTCACTTTCAATAAAATCATATACTTCTCTTCGCGTGGACTGTGTGGGAAGTTCCTCTGGATTGAGCAAGGTCTCTTCGGTTACAATGGGCACATTTCCGAAAGCATCCAATAATAAGTAATAGTAAAATCCTCGCAAAGCCCTCAATTCACTGATCAGTGCAGGAATATTTTCCCCCTCCAGATTTTGGTAGTTGAGCAATGAATTATTCAAAACATTCAATGCACCATACACTCTATTCCAAAGTCCACTGGATTGGGATTGAAATGCATTCCAATTATGCATATGAAGATTCCGGTAAGTGCCACCATCTACCCATCCATTCGGTCTTGCTGGGGTCACGATGGCATCGGAACTCTCTTCAATTAAGTCAAAGTACCCATGCCATCCATACAGCACATCGGTTAATCGGGTATAGACCGGAGCAGACAATGCACTGAGTGTTTCAGCGTCACCGCCCAAATCACTTTCAACCAATACATCATAGGGTCTTTCGGTTAGATCTGTACATGACATGACTGTCAGGACAAGAAAGGCTACCAGACATTTGGGGTTTAAAATTATTTTTTTCATTGGATTAAAGTTTAGAATCTTAGATCTGTTCCTATCGTAAATACTCGTAGTGTTGGGTATTTATCCCTTCCATCATTCCCTGGAGACAATCCAGTCCTAGGCACTTCGGGGTCCAAACCTTTGTAGTCGGTGAAGATTGCAAGATTGGATCCCGCTACATATACTCTTGCACTTTGAAAGAATTTTGAATTTACCGTTGGGAAACTGTAGCCCACTGATAAGTTGTCTATTTTCCAGAAATCACCATCCTCTATATAATGACTCACATAAGATTGTGGGCTACGGAGCACTTGACCATCAATTGGATCAAAAGCAGAGTTCAAGCGGTTATAGACAATGGTGGGATTTTCATAAAACATCCGCTGAAAATTCAAGATCTGATAGTCAAATGCCCCTCTCATGGAAATGGTAGCATCAAAATTTCCAAACTTGAAATAATTATTCCAGGCTAGAAAGAACTTCGGAATACCATTTCCGAGGATCTGACGATCATCCGGAGTAGCATCCAAAATCGACTTTACTTCACCATTGGGTGCTTCGATCAACCACGTTCCATTATTGGCTGGATTGGGAGCATCACTTAGAAGGCCTACACTTTTATACCCGAAGAAAGATCCAATCGGCAATCCCTCTTCAATTTTATGCGTGCTAAGCTGAATAGGATCTCCCGTTCCACCAGTAAAGAAAAAGTTATTTTGCAGTTGGAATTCCTCACTCGAAAGTCTTGTCAGCTCATTCTGGTTGGTACTAAAATTAAGATTAGTTGTCCATTCCAATTTCTGGGTCCGAACCGCTTCGATATTTAAGCTGATTTCTAATCCGCTATTTCGCATGGCAGCCGCATTTGCTAAGGTAGAGCCTACCAAATTTGGTGGAACCGGTACAGGATAACTGTAAACTAAATCCTGTAAGGTTCTGTCGTAATAGTCTACCGAACCGCTAATGAAGTTTTTCCATAAGCTAAACTCCAAGCCCACGTTATATTCGATGTTAGTTTCCCAACCCAAGTTTGGATTAGGGTTGGCCACTGGATTTAATACACTCTGCCAATTCTGGCCATCATAATAAAACTGAGTAGGGCTATACGAATAACGAGTAAGCGACTGATAAGGCCCACTGGAAACTGATCCAGTCTCTCCATACCCTGCACGAAGCTTCAAAAAAGTCAAGGTAGAATTATCGTCCAAAAATCCTTCATTACTGATTGTCCAACCCGCAGAAATCGCAGGGAAAAGGCCCCACTTTTGATTTTCACCAAATCGAGAGGAACCTTCGTAACGCACGCTGGCTAAAAAATTATACTTATCATTGAATCCATACCCTGCCCGGGCGAAGAAACCGATCAATCTCCAATCACTAAACGAAGAGTTGGCAGAGGTACCCCCTAGACCTTCTCTCAAGGCACGACCTTGCTGAATATTTCGGAAGCCAAATACATCAGAAGGAAAATCAAAATTACTGATGGACATTCCTGAGTTTTTCCAATCAATGTAGCTGTAGCCTACCAATCCACTTAATCGATGTGCCCCGATGGTTTTTTGATAATCTGCCGTTAAATCCAAAAAGTTTTCGACCGTAAGCGAATTACTCACATTAGCTACCCCATTTCGATTATCACGAATATTGGAAATATGGTTTCGGGTTTGGTAGCTTCCAAAATCATTCGTGGTCCGATGCTGCGAACCTACTACCTTAAGTTCCAATTCTTGTACTGGAAAATAAGAAACTGAGCCCGTTAACCAGGTCCAATCATTTACATTTCTATAGTCCTGTTCATTGATCAAGGCAAGTGGATTTTCATATTGAAATTGTTCGGGTCTTTCTTGATATCCCCCTTCATCATTGAATACTCGATCTGTTGGATTTCTGATCAAGGCTTGGCGATATGCCCAGCCCCCAAAACGACCATCGTAATTCTGTATCCCCTTTAAAACATTCAGGTTGGCTCTCACTTTATTATCTGCAAAGAACTGAGTTAAGTCCATTCGAAGTTTAAATTCCTCATTTCCGGAACCCAAAAATGCACCTTCCTCATTTTGGTAACTCAAGTTGGTGACGTAACGGGTGTTATTATTTCCGCCTCTGACTGAAAGATTGTGAAAGTGATTGATCGGTGTATCTCTAGAAATCTCACCTAACCAATCGGTATCTCCTCCAAGATCATTGGAAGGATCGATCAATCCCTGGCTAATGTATTCCCTCATATCTGTCGCTGACATAAAATCAGCCGTTTTCAAAAATGAGCTTGTGGAAGCAAAATTGGAGTATTCCACGCTTGGTTTCTCTGCTTTACCCTTTTTGGTGGTAATCAAGATCACCCCATTTTTACCTCTGGCTCCATATATGGCGGCAGCAGAAGCATCCTTGAGAACTTCTACCGATTCAATATCCATAGGAGAAATCACATTCAAGCTTCCCGGATAGCCATCTATTAAAACCAATGGTGAAGAAGATCCGAAAATTGAGGTGATTCCTCTCAAGGAAATTTCCACTCCTGCACCAGGATCTCCAGAAGGAGTACTAATCGCTAAACCCGCTACTTTTCCTCTTAGCAATTCACCTGCATCTCTTACCGCTCCTGTAATAAATTCTTCTGTTTTCACTTGGGCAACTGCGGAAGTAACATCACCTTTTCGCATGGTTCCATACCCTACTACCACTACTTCTTCCATAGCGGTCATATCTAGGTCCATTTGAATGGTCAGGTTACTTGCATTCCCTACCTCGACTTCCTTTACTTGAAAACCAATGTAGCTAAACACCAAAATTGCCCCCTCATCAGGTATTTCCAATTCAAATTTCCCATCTAGATCAGTCGCTACTCCTCGAGTAGTTCCTTTAATCAGTACGCTTACCCCAGGAAGCGCCTGATCATCTTCAGAGGAGGTAACTTGTCCCCTGATCATTCTATCAAATGTGTTGCTTGTCCAATTTTCCTTGAAATCGAGAACTCCAGAGTCAGGACCGGAATCGGCATAGATCGGAAGGCTAAATCCCCAACAAAGTAGGGCCGACAACACAAACATGCTATGCCGGATAGTAAAGTTTCTCATACGCTTTAGTTTATGGTTTAGGTTAAAAAGGGATTTACCCTTGTTTTATTTTGGATTTATTCAAATTCTACAAATTAAATGTAGGTATAACACTTAATTAAAAATAACACAAAATTGATGGATTTCGATACTTTATTGATTTAAAGCTGCTACTATGAAATCATTTATGTTAAAATAATACTTGACTAGTACCGAATAGGTGTAGAAACACCTCTTAATTTTAATCCAATCCACAAAATTTATGAACCCTTACTTTTATGTAACCTCCAAAAAAATCTAGTTTGGATTCTCCTTAAAGAATACTCAAGAAAAAAACCAGAAAAAAAGGGTTGTACATTGTATAACCCTTTTTAATTAACATAAACCCAATCTATCATTTACTTAAGCTTGATGAGTAAGAAATCCTCTTTTAAGTCAATCCAATATCGATTATCCGCGGCCGGAGTATAGTCTATGACTTGTATGGAATGATCTGAATCATAGGAAGAGATTCTCATAACTGCCTTTTTGGTATGTTCGTTTGCCTTATCCAATTCCAGGTGTACTTCACCAGTTTGTATGTTAATGCTTGCTTTTGTCAGTTTTCCGGCATCAAGCTCCACTAAAGTTGACAGGGGCTCTAAATAGAGCGCATTTTTTCCTGCTGTGGTAAGATTGATTTCCACCCAGTTGTTTTTAGTGGAAACATTACCTCCAAAGCCTATCCATCCAAATTCCTCATGATCAACCAAATAGGATCTAGAGTTGACTGCATATCCATAAAAACCAGACCCATAATCGCCGGATAAACCATCGATCTCCAAGGTGCTGGGGAAAGAATGGAACGCTGCAGGAGCAAATCCCTCCGGAGTGATATGAGAAATCCCTCCTAACAATCCACCATAGCCTACACGAAGCAAATACAAATCCTCAGGATTTTGATGGTAGGCCTCTAATACCGGAATGGAATTTAATGCAGAACCATAATGGTGTAACTGACGCTCTACTCTGCGAATTTTTCCACCATATAAAAAGTCCCAATATCTTCTGGCACTACCATTATACCCCCAATGGGGAACTGTAGGCATATAGGCTAATACTGCATTTAGGGTCACATCGGCCTTTTCATTAAAACCGAAGTAATTGGTCCAAGAATAAACTTCCTCCTGTCCAGTAGAATCCCATGGCATTTCACTCCCAAAAGGATAGGCCAACTCCACCCATACATCGGTTCGCTTTCTCATGATTTGTTCCAGCTTTTCGGCAGATTTTTGCATTCCTTCCCGCTTGAGATCCTGAAGAATATACAAAAACACACTCCCTTCCATCTGTCCGAATTGAGCATAATGAGGTGCTTGTTCCACCATTGCAACAGCGGTTTGAAAAGCATTATCCAAATACCAACTCCAAGGATTTTGTCCTACAAGCCCCTCATGAAACCTGGCCAGTCGATACATTACCCAGTGGGCTGCCGCCACATGCGGATAATTATAGGATCGACCTGTGGATTCGGCTTCTTTTTGAGGCCAAGCTGACCAGGTTTTAAAATTAGTTTGATCACTATAAGTACCCTCAGGCATCTTCTCGGGCTCATAATAGTACATACTCTTTCGTACCCCATATTTTTTCTCACCTTCATTGTATTGGATTCCTCCCCAGAGTGTCTGATAATAAAACTTAGACAACTTTTGCATTTCTAGTGGATCCGGATCCAAAAACTGTTTCATCATGGCAGCTAACCAAGAACCTGCCCCTCCCTCATCACTCAATCCTGCAATCCAAGCACGATTGTCCTCTACCACTTTTTCTTTCTTTTCATAATCATAAGAAATCACGGACTGGTCTCTCCCAAACAAATCTGAAGGATTTTCATACCATTGCTCCGTAGTCAAAAATCTCCCCAAGTCATCCACTACGGCCACTTCTGGCTTAATAACTTTATAGTGGATCGTTTGTGTTTCACCAGATTCATAACTCACCTCAAGCCGGGATCTCCCCCATACCTTTCCATTGAGCGAATAAGCTGTCCACTTGCCTGATGTGGTCTTTTTCCCCTTATCTATCGTAATGGATCCTTTAGGATAAACCGTGATGTCCTTGATTTTTTTATGGTTGCTGATATAAAGTTTAGCCTCCACATCTTGTGGTAAAACATAGCCTGGCAAACCCACGGCCAAAGGACGGTCTTGGGACAAAAGTGTTTTTTCGATTTCTCGAAACTCCTCGGCTAGAACAAATCGAAACGCAACCTCATGTTCTTCACCCGATTTTAAGACATGGGAGCTGGGCTCATTCCATGGCTTGGCACCTGCCCATTCTTCTTCAGCTTTTGCCTTACTGTAAACCACCCATTCATGAAATCCTTCAAAGGTAATTCCTCGTGGAGTCCGGTCATCGAGTAAGGGATTATATGCTTCAAAACCGGCATTTTTATGAGGCAGGACCAGTAAAGCTGGAGATTTGCCGCTTAATCTGAGCACCTGTAGGTAGCCCCCATCCTTTCCGATATAGGGATCGTAAAATACCTTTTCTAGATGCGCCTCCTCCAAATTCTTTTCATGGAGGACATTGTCAAATACCATGGGTACTCCCAAATGACCAATCTCAAAGGACTGATCTGAATTATTCTTAAGCATGAAACTTAAAATCAAATCTCCATCCGTAATTTTCCATCTTCGCTCCAATTCAATGGGCAGATTTCTACCAAGGGTAGGGTTCAATAAAGCGGCCGCCAGTTCATTTTCTTGGGTAGGTAAAACTTGAATGGGCACTCGACTATGCGCCGAGGTGTAGGATTCCCAAGACTCGCTGCCCACTGGTCGAAGCATTAAATTAATATCACCCAAATGGTAGAGGCTATCTCTGCTTCGAATTTCCAGTAACTCGGATGGTAAAAAATCAAAACTTGGGTCTATTTTGGGACTTAAGACTGCGGCTGTTTGAGATTCATTTAAAACTTCCAGAGAAAAATCATTCGTTGAATAAGCCGATCGATCCGTAATATCCAAAGTCTGCTCATAGGTTTTTAAGCGATCAAAAATACTTCTCTGCTGAGCCATACTTTCGGGAAGGATGCCCAAAAGAAAAAGAAATACTAGCCAATACGCTTTAATTCTTAACTTGGAAGGTGTAAATTTATCCATTATTGGTTTTATTTGAGGGATAAGAAGATATGCTCTCTTTACAAATGTAAAATAAACACTTAATAATTGGATTGTACTGTTTTGACATATTTCAATACCATATTGATCAAACCAGCCATTAGTCTTAAAATCTAAATCAATATCGTGTAAACTTTTGGTCCTCTCGTGTTAAATTTCAAGTAATAGATGATTTCCTTTTAATAAAGTCCTTTTGTATTCATGAAGTATTCTAACCAAAAACGATTATTAGTAGCTGTAGACTGTATTATTTTTGGATTTGATGGAACCGAATATAAACTTCTGTTAATACAACGAGGCTTTGCCCCTGAAAAAGAGAAATGGAGTCTCATGGGAGGTTTTGTGCAGCCGGATGAGTCCTTAGATGAAGCTGCCACCCGTATTTTGAATCAATTGACCGGGCTACATGATGTCTATTTGGAGCAGTTACAGGCTTTCAGTAAACCGGACCGAGATCCTATCGAGCGGGTTATCGCTGTTTCTTATGTGGCACTGATTGACATTAAAAAATACAACCGACAGATTAGTAATGAATTTCATGCACATTGGTTTCCAATGAACTCCCTGCCTAAATTAATTTTTGATCATCAGGATATGGTTACTGCTGCTCTAAACCGCTTGCGTTATAAGGCTGCTTTTCACCCCATTCTTTTCGAATTATTACCCGAAAAATTTACTTTGCCACAACTTCAAACCCTCTATGAAGGGTTATTTGATACCAAAATTGACAAGCGAAATTTCACCCGCAAGGTTCTTTCTTCCAATATCCTGAAGAAAGAAAAAGATAAAGACAAGTCATCAAGTAAGAAGGGAGCATTTTACTATTCCATTGACGAACAAGTATATAAAGACAATTTCCAGAACTTTCTCAACTTTATCCCTAAAAACGAGCTCAATCCCCAAACAGAATAAATTTTACTTTTTTTTGCCTTTTTTTAAATGTGTAAAAAAAACACTTAATTTGAATCGGGATACTTCCCGAGATTCAACCTAAACTAATGTTAACAGATGAATACAGGATTCTCTACCCTGGACTTTGTTGTATTTACACTTTATGCACTCACGATTGTGGTAGCTGGGCTGTATGTATCTCGAACAAAAAAAGGAGTTCAAAAAACAGCCAATGAATATTTTTTGGCTGATAAGTCTTTAACCTGGTGGGCTGTCGGGGCCTCACTGATTGCCGCAAACATTTCTGCAGAGCATTTCATCGGGACTTCTGGTTCTGGTTTTGCCATTGGTCTGGGAATAGCTGCTTATGAATGGATTGCTGCGATTACTTTAATCATCGTGGCAAAATATTTCTTACCCATCTTTCTCAAAAATGGGATTTATACTATGCCTCAATTTCTTGAGTCACGATTTGATAGACGGGTAAGTACAGCATTTGCCGTGTTTTGGCTGCTGGTTTATGTATTTGTCAATCTAACTTCAGTTAGTTACCTCGGAGCACTTGCCATGGAAAAAATCATGGGCGTTCCGCTTCAATACGGGATTATTGGTCTGTTGATTTTTTCAGGCATCTATTCCATCTATGGCGGCTTAGAAGCGGTAGCCTGGACAGATGTCATCCAAGTCATCGTTCTGATTATCGGAGGGTTGATCACCACTTTTTTGGCCTTAAATGCGGTGGGTGATGGAAATGGAATCTGGGCTGGGCTTAGCAATCTTTATCAAGAGGCTAGAAATCATTTTGTGATGATTGTACCCAAGGGAGAAATCATGGTTCCTGATGGTTCAGGAGGAGTAAGAGATGCTTTCCAGGACCTCCCGGGAATGGCTGTGATTTTAGGCGCAATGTGGTTAACCAATATCGGGTATTGGGGATTCAACCAATACATTATTCAAAAAGGATTGGCGGCTAAAAGTATTCAAGAAGCAAAAAAGGGATTGATCTTCGCAGGATACTTAAAAATTCTAATTCCTGTATTGGTGGTGCTACCTGGGATAGCGGCTTGGGTATTAATCAATAAATCCACTCCTGAGGAATTATCCGCTTTGCTGAAGGTCCCCTTTGATCAAATCGGTACGATTGATAAGTCAGATGAAGCCTATCCTTGGTTATTGAAAAACTTTGTTCCCTCTGGATTAAGAGGCCTTACTTTTGCCGCCTTGGCTGCAGCCATTGTCTCTTCGCTGGCATCCATGATTAATAGTACCTCCACTATTTTCACCTTGGATATTTATCAGGTGTATTTCAAGCCAAATGCTTCAAACCAACAACTGGTACGTACAGGACGGATGGTGGCAATTATTTCCTTGGTAATAGCCATGCTGGTAGCTCCTCAGCTAGCCTCCTTGGATCAGGTATTCCAATACATTCAAGAATACACCGGGTATATTTACCCTGGCGTTGTGGCAGTTTTTTGCATGGGCCTCTTCTGGCGTCAAATTACTGGAAATGCGGCACTTTGGACAGCCATAGCTACTATCCCTTTGGGAATTTTCTTTAAAATTATTTACCCTGAAATGCCATTTTTGCTTCGAATGGGTTACGTATTTATCCTGCTTTTGGCAATTGCATCGGTCATCAGTTTTTCGGAGAAGAAAACATTTCAAAATCCTGAGTTTAAATCATCCCAAGGAAAAGGCTACAGTCACAAGTTTGCCTACCTGTTTCTTGGATTGGGGGTTTTAGCTGCTTTTGTGGGATTACTTAAGTTTACCGTCTGGTCTTATATTGGATTCGAATCGATTTTCATGCTTGCTTCTTTATTTTTCATGTTAGGGATTATCCTTTTAACTAACCTAGAAATGAAGTATGCTGACCGGAAATCCTTGTCTACCAGCCCAGAACTATACAATACGGCTACTCCTTTTAATCTGGGAGCCGCTGGCATAATCCTACTTGTAGGATTACTATATTATTTCTTTTGGATGTAATTAACTATCAAACCTAATTGATAACAATCATGAATACGTTAAAGCAAAATGAAGTTTGGTTTCTTACTGGAAGCCAACACCTTTATGGAGATGAAACCCTGAGGCTAGTTGCCGAGCACTCCAAAATCATAGCAGCAGAACTAAATCAATCTGAAACCATCAGTGTCCGAATTATTTTCAAGCCTACAGTCAAATCCACGGAGGAAATTTATGCTATTTGTCAAGAGGCTAATCAAACTAAATCCTGCATTGGGATCATCACGTGGATGCACACGTTCTCACCGGGAAAAATGTGGATCAATGGGTTAAAAATACTCCAAAAGCCCCTTCTTCATCTGCATACCCAATTTAATCGCGATATCCCCTGGGATGCCATTGATATGGATTTTATGAATCTCAATCAAAGTGCCCATGGAGACCGGGAATTTGGCTTTCTGGTATCCAGAATGAAAATAGAACGAAAAGTGGTCGTAGGCCACTGGAAAGATCTCAGAGTTAAAACAGAAATTGACAGCTGGGCCAGGGCAGCTTCGGCTTGGGCAGATTGGCAAGGGGCAAAATTTGCCAGATTTGGTGACAACATGAGAAATGTCAGCGTCACCGAAGGAGACAAGGTCGAAGCGGAGCTTCAATTTGGCTTTTCTGTAAATACTTTTCCCGTTGGAGATTTGGTTCACTACATCAATTCAGCCAGTGAACAGGAAGTGAAGCTCCTGATCGAAGAATATGAAGCTAGCTATCATTTGGCAGAAAACCTCTTGAGAAATGGGCAAAAAAGAAATGCACTCTTCGATGCCGCAAAAATCGAGGCAGGCATGCGCCGTTTTCTAAACGAAGGAGGATTTAAAGGATTCTCCAATACCTTTGAGGACTTACATGGAATGAAGCAATTGCCCGGAATAGCAACCCAGCGATTGATGGCAGATGGCTTTGGCTATGCCGGAGAAGGAGATTGGAAAACTGCTGCTTTGGTCCGCGCCATGAAAGTCATGGGAACGGGTCTGGAGGGGGGTAGTGCTTTTATGGAAGACTACACGTATCACTTTGACCCTAACAATACATTGGTTTTAGGGGCTCATATGCTCGAAGTAGACCCCGTTTTAGCCAAAGATAAACCCTCCTGTGAAGTACATCCGTTAGGAATTGGGGGAAAAGAGGATCCCGTCCGATTGGTATTTAATGGAAAATCTGGTCCATCCCTTAACGCTTCACTGGTGGACATGGGAAATAGATTCCGATTAGTCGTCAACGAAGTGGAAGCTGTAGAGGTACCCGAATCGCTCCCCAACTTACCGGTTGCCCGAGTCATGTGGAAGCCTTTGCCAGATATGAATACCGGATGTGCTGCATGGATCTATGCCGGAGGTGCTCATCATACTTGTTTTAGTCAATGCTTAACTACCCAGCATTTGGAAGATTTTGCAAAAATTGCCAGAATAGAAAATATCACCATCGACAAGAACAGTACCTTAAGACAGCTTCAAAACGAATTAAAATGGAATGAAATTTACTTTCGGTAACCCCCTAAGTTCAAAAAGTAAAATTTCAAAAAGGGGCGATTGTCTTCCCCCCTTTTTCCCTTAAACATGGGTAAGTTTCCGCTTTATCGCTCCCAAAAAGCAGGAGGCTCTATCCCTAAAACCCGAAGATAGACATAGCCTTGTCCTCGGTGATGAATTTCATTGTCCATAAAATAAAGCAGTGTACAATAGCCCTTATCCTCATATTGCCCAAATGCAACTAACTTTTGCTGAAATCGCTCTTCCGGTATTTGGGGCCAAAACTGATTGATTTTCGTGGTGGTTTGATCCCAAAGCGCTAATAACCTGGATTTTTCGTTTCCAGATCGATCCGCTTCGTCTAATTCCCTCCAAACATCGGTAGCTAACCCCTCTACACCGGGACCAGCAATGGCCAATAACTCAGAAACTAACTGGGCAAAAGTCCTCATTCCCCCAATTGAAAACGAAAAAAGCTGATCTTCTGGAAAAACCTCAATTACCCTCCGGGTAAGTGCACGGTGTCCTTGCCAGTGTGCAAGAAGTTGATCTTTCGAAATCAGGTATTCAGTGTGTTTTTTTAAGGTATTCATAGTAGCTTGTTTAAAAGATTGCTCAAAGAAAAAAACCCAGAGTGACAACAGTATGTCAGTAGCTAGTTTGTTTGGTAAAAAAAAGATGAAATCAAGCATGATCTACCCGTCACACACCGGGATGATTAGATTTGAGAGATTCCCTGTGACCGCCAAAAGACAATTATAAACACATGAAAAAATGAAACGGATCGATCGGCTGACAGCCATTCTTTCACAGCTACAATCCAAGCGATTGATTAAGGCTCGGGAAATTGCAGGACGGTTTCAAATCAGTCTTCGGACGGTCTACCGGGACATCAAAGCCTTAGAAAAAGCAGGAATACCTATTTTAGGAGAGGCTGGCCAAGGTTATTCTTTGGTTGAAGGATATCGCCTGCCCCCAGTGATGTTTACCCAAGAAGAAGGAGTTGCCTTGGTCCTTGCCGAAAAAATGGTTCGTAATCTGACTGATCAAGGGAGCAGTCATCACCTCCAATCAGCAATGATCAAAATCAAAGCCGTAGTAAAAAATCAACAAAAAGACTTGTTGGAAAACTTGGGCCATCAAATCATGGTCATTCCTCAAGGCAAGCCCTTAAACCCAGTTCATCACCCAAATTACCTAAATCTGCTTTTACAAGCCTTAGTCGATAAACTAACGGTAAATTTGGTTTACACCACCTTTGAAGTGGAGAAAGCAAGTAAACGAACGGTTGAACCTGTGGGCATTTTTTATGCTTTTCAGCAATGGTATTTGATCGCATGGTGTCAACTTCGTAATGATTATAGGACCTTTCGCCTTGACCGAGTCAATGAAATGAAATTAGGAGATGAAAGTTATAACCCCTCTAGTCATCCAACTCTAGCAAATTATCTTGCTCAAGTAAAACAAAAAGACCATTTGATCGAATTCGTTCTTCATGTTCCCCTTGAAAATGAGAAATACCTTAAAACCCACAAGTATACTATGGGTTTGGTCCAAGAAATCCAGTGGGGAAATTATTATGAAATGAGATTTATGAATTCTTCAATCGAAGGGTTTATCCGCTGGCTCTTGCCAGTGGGGGACAAAATTCAGCTCATCGAACCAAAGGAAGCTAAGGATTTCATGAAAAATTTAGTGGAAACAATTCAGCTTCGATTAAACCCAGCCTAAATTAAATCTATGACGATCAAACGTTACTCCACATATTTCTTTAGTTATTATCTCAAAAAGTCAAAGTAAGCAGACAAATTATCCTATTAGGGTCTCGGAAATTTTTCCAGCTTTATCCCAAACCCATCCTGGTCTTAGCAGTCCTATTTTAGGTTTCCGCCTAATTTTTGGCGGTTTCACGATTTTATAGTTTATCAAAAAGTTTCAAAAAGTAAACTTCGGGAAATCAACTGATCAAAAATCGATGACTTTCTCTCGTTTACGATTTTCAATTTTGGTCCTTTCGGTCTGGCTTCTGACAAGCAGTTCAGGTTTGGGACAAGAACTCCAATTTCAAAGTCTGGATGAGCTAATCAACCATGCTTTAAGCCAATCACCTGAAGAGCAAATACGCTCCCTGAAAATCGAACAGGGGCGCCTGGCAGAAAAAACAGCCCAGTCTTCTCTTTT
Source organism: Algoriphagus sp. (assembly GCF_024305035.1). Taxonomy (GTDB): domain Bacteria; phylum Bacteroidota; class Bacteroidia; order Cytophagales; family Cyclobacteriaceae; genus Algoriphagus. Next base: position 50,133 of record NZ_JAMWZB010000002.1, on the reverse strand, counting down.
TCCAAAAATCCGAGCTTATGGGACTTGGGATGATTATTTACAGTTGCCCGTGCAATTAATTCCTTCCGAAGCTCTAGGGGGAACACCGGGCACCTTTACTGAACTCCAATTTGGGACCCAATACCAACTCAATCTCGGAATAGAAGCTACCTTACCCTTGATCAATAGTGAACTTTGGAATCAAATCAAAGCCCAAAAACTTGAAGCTGAACTAATCCCTTTGCATTCAGCTTCCCAACAACTTGCTTGGAGGGAGCAAATTTCCCGTCTCTATTATTTGATCCTATTGCACCAAGAAAGCCTCAACTTAGCCCAACTTAACGCCGAGGCTGCAGATTCTATTTTTTCTTCAGCAAAAGCCCGGTTTGAGTTAGGCGAACTTGAGCCCCTACCTTATCAACGCATACAGGCTAATGCATTTTCGAGTAAAAATCAAGTTGCTCTTCAAGAAAGTCAGTTGAACAAAGCTTGTCAAAACTTACTCAGATTAATCGGAGAATCCCCCAATCAAGATTTGATTTTGCTAGAAAAACTTCAAAACCAAAAATTACAGGCTATCCAAATCGATTATGAATTGGACATGTTGCCCGATTGGCGCTTGGCCCAGCAGCAAACTCAACTTAGCGCACAACGCCTAAAAGAAGTAAGATCCGCCTATCTTCCGACGCTCTCTGGACTCGGCAGGTTTTATCAGCAGACACTCTCCAATGACTTTAATTTACAGGAAAAGAATGCCTTTGAAGTAGGACTTATCGGACTCAGTTTGCAGTGGAATGTTTTCAGTGGTGGGAAACAGCGCCTTGCCTCCCATCAGGCAAAAATAGACTGGGAAATCGCTCAAAAACAAGAGGAGATTACTCAGGAAAAACTGCTGGAGGAAAAACTCGGATTGCAGACTGAAGTGGTTCAAAACCAAAGACTACTGGCGAATTTTGAAAAAGTCATTGCCCTGTATGAAGACAATTTTCACCTAGCCGGTGTCCAATGGGTGGAAGGGCTCATCACTGTAGATGAACTACTTCAGGTTCAGCAAGAGCTACTCGATCAACAAAAGCATTACCTAGGCACGATCGCTGAGCTTTGTACAGCCAAAGCATTAATTAGCATACGAAGTCAATCCTCCATAACAAGCCGCTAAAATTATGATATCGATAATAAAAAAACGTCACACAACAGGAGGGTTATTGCCTGAACGAGATTCCATGTGGCCCTTGATAAGCAGTTATAAACACTCTAAAATGAACAATTATACCCCCTATCTCTTTCTTGCTCTGATCGTAAGTTTTTCCGCCTGTTCGGAACCAGAAACTAGCAATCCTGAAATCAAACTGGTCCAGGAAGCTGTTTATGCTTCTGGATTTGTAGAGGCTAAAAAACAAGTCGAGCTCCGTGCTCAAGCAGATGGAATTCTAATTCGCCAAGAAGTACAGGAAGGGGAATTGGTCCAAGCAGGTCAGCTTCTTTTTTTGATATCTGGAAAAGCCCTAGATAGCAGGCTCACCGCAGCTCAGACCGCTTTTTCCATCGCTCAAAAAAATGCATCTGACCAAAGTCCGGTAATCCAAGAACTAGAGAGCGCACTGGAAATTTCCAAAACCCAGTATCAAAACGATTCACTCAGGTATCAGCGGTTTTCCCGTCTTTTTGAGCAGCGCGCTACTTCACAGGCTCAATACGAAAGTGTGAAAACAGCATATGAAAGTAGTCGCCTAGCCTGGAAGCTAAGTCAATATCAGCTTGCTTCCAAACAGGATCAGGTTAAAAAGGAATTACAGGCTGCGCGGCGGGATTTACTTTCCTTAAGCGATGAGCTCGATTTTTACGAAGTGAAAAGTGACCGGGAAGGAATATTCTTTCAATCCGAAAAAGAGGTTGGAGAGCTAGTTCGACCCGGTGAAATCCTAGGAACTATGGGTTCTATGGAGGGCTTCATCGGCAATTTAAAAATTGACGAGCAAGATATCGGAAGAATCAAGCTGGGGCAAAAAGTACTTTTTGAAATGGATGCATTCCCCAAGCAGCAATTTAAGGGCGAATTGATTAAAATCTATGCAAAGGTTGATCCCACCGATCAGATGTTGCGGGTGGATGCTGCCCTACTAGATGAACTCCCTGCTCCATTTACCGGCTTGGCTTTGGAGGCCAATATTCTCATTCGAGAAAAAGAAGATGCCTTGATCATTCCAAGCAATTACCTCCTTCCAGGAGATAGTGTACAAGTTTATCAATCCGGGGAAATTAAAAAAATAAGGGTAAGACCGGGAATACGAACCTTATCTGAAGTAGAAATTTTGGAGGGATTAACTAGTAAATCTCAACTTATCAAACCATGAATGTCAACTTCAAAATAGCCAAAACCCACTTACTAGCCAAACCTAAACAAACGCTCGTCGCCATGTTGGGGGTTACCTTCGGGATTGGGATGTTTATCACCATGGTGAGTCTGATGACAGGACTAAACAATTTCACCGAAGATTTAACAAAAATCGCCTCCGCCGATATACGAATGTACAAGGACATCACCGAACCACGTCCTACCCTATTGGAAAAAATCAATCCCAATGCAGTCACTTGGGTACACAATGTCAAACCCAAAAACGAAAGTGAAAAAATCCGTAATGCCCGTCAAATAGCAGATATACTTCGAAAGGACCCGGAGATTTTGGGGGTGGCTCCCCGACTGACTAGTCAGGTGTTTTATAACTTCGGGCCGGTGAAACTTAACGGCTCAGTTGCCGGGGTAGATATTCTAGAGGAGGACAAACTTTTCGATTTGAACTCCAAAATGATAGTAGGATCACTTTCTGCCTTGATGACCACTTCAAATGGACTGATCATCGGATCCGGACTTGCCGAAAAATTATCCGCCAAATTAGGGGATTTATTAATCCTTACTACTCCACAGGGAATTACCTATTCGATGAAGGTGGTCGGCGTTTTTCAGCTTGGTCTAGGAGAAATTGACAACGTGAGAAGCTACGCCAATATCGCCACAGTCCAAAAACTATTAGGTAAAGATGCAGGATACATTACAGATCTCAATATCAAAACAACCAATTATCGAGAAGCCCGACTGAAGGCAGAGAAAATCCAAGCAACCTTCGGATATAAGGCCGAAGATTGGGAAACGGCTAATTCCACTCTTTTGGCTGGCGCCATCATTCGAGACATCATGACTTACTCGGTATCCATTACGCTGCTAGTTGTTGCTGGATTTGGGATTTACAACATCTTGAATATGACAATCTATAGTAAAATGAAAGATATCGCTATCCTAAAAGCTACCGGATTTGCAGCAAAAGATGTGACGGGAATCTTTATGATTCAATCCCTCATCATTGGCTTAGTGGGAAGCTTGATGGGGCTAGTCGTCGGCTATATTCTTTCATTGCTTTTGGCTCAAGTACCTTTCGATGGAGGAGATTTACTTTCCATCGATGCACTTCCCATCAGCTTTGACCCACAGTTTTATTTGATCGGGATCGTTTTTGGTGTAGCCACCACGGCGGTAGCCGGATGGATGCCTTCACGAAAAGCGGGAAAAATTGACCCCATAGAAATCATCCGAGGGATATGAAAAAGACCTTACTTAAAACCGAAGGGATCAGCAAGTACTTTCACGATCCACAAACCTTTCAGGTACTCAAATCCATTGATTTGGAAGTTCGACAAGGCGAATTCCTAAGTTTGGTAGGAAAATCCGGGAGTGGCAAATCTACCCTGATGTATTTGCTCAGTACCATGGATATGGATTTCGAGGGAAAGCTGAAAATCAACGGAACGGAATTGACCGGAAAAAGCCCGGACTTTTTAGCCCAATTCAGGAATGAGCACATCGGGTTTGTTTTTCAGTTTCATTTTCTCTTACCTGAATTCACCGCCTTGGAAAATGTGATGATTCCAGCACTTAAACTACGGAAATATCCAGCATCAGAAATCCAGAAAAGGGCGCTGGAAAAGCTGGATATCCTCGGAATTGCAGATCAAGCTCACAAAGTATCGTCCAAACTCTCAGGGGGACAACAGCAACGCGTAGCCATTGCCCGTGCCTTAATCAATGATCCACTCCTCATCATGGGAGATGAACCGACCGGTAATTTGGATTCGGTCAATTCAAAAATAGTCTTTGATACTTTTAGACGATTAACTCAAGAACTGGGTCAAACCATCATTGCGGTCACTCACGATGATGATTTCGCGGCCAAAACAGACCGGGTAATTGAAATGAAAGATGGAAGAATTTTACAACCTACGTAAAAACCGTAGACCGAATATGGAGAATTGAAAAAAGAACTATTAGTCCGAAATAAGCCTTCTGATGCAGATTTCGAATGTCCTTCGACTGACTTGCTTCAACGCGAAAGCTCATTCATCCAGCCTAATTGATAAAACACCAAGAAAATGAAATCGCCGATCAATAAATTTATACCTTCAGATCACAACCAAAAATTATCCAGCATTGACTTCCAACGGGCCTACCATCGAGCGTTCGAAGAAAGTGTAAGGCAATGGGAAAAATTAGAAGTTCCCCAAATGAACAAAACACCGCTTCGGAAATGAAATCGAGCCGGACTAAAAAGTCACACCATGCCATGAGGATCAACCCTGCGAGATTCCATGTGACCTTTGAAAATCAATGATAAACACATGAAATCGAGCCGGACTAAAAAGTTACACCATGCCATGAGGATCAACCCTGCGAGATTCCATGTGACCTTTGAAAATCAATG
>NZ_JAMWZB010000002.1:0-45306 GCF_024305035.1 Algoriphagus sp. | reverse complement strand
ATGATAAACACATGAAATTAAGAAAGACATTTTGGTTAGAATATGGGATCATTTTGATCATCACCGCGATTAGCTCTCTGGTTCGGTATTCGCTTTGGGATAAATTGGAATTAAAAGGGGATTTCCCCTTGGAAGTCATCCCCATTTCTTTCCTTTTCATGGTTGTTACTTGGGAGTTTTTTAAAGGAATGAATGCATTGTTGAATCGAAAACTTCCTTTTTCGAAAGGAGTGATCCTTCGTATCGCTATTCAGCTGATTCTCGGAGCTATTTTCATGTTGATTGTCAATAGGATCCTTTTCCTTTTTGCCGGCAACTACTTGGAAGGCTCTCTTAGCACTCTATTCAGCATGACAACCTACGCCACGTTCACAATTATGTCCTTTTTAATCAATAGCGTGTTTTTTGGAAAATACTTTTTTGATGAGTGGAAAAAAAGCCTCTTGAAAGCCAATCGGCTGGAAAAAGAAAAAACCCAGGTTCAGTTTGATAACCTGAAAAATCAACTAAACCCTCATTTTTTATTTAATTCACTCAGCTCACTCCACAGCCTAATTTATGACGACCCCAGACTTGCCTCAGAGTTTGTGACCAACCTTTCCAAAGTTTATCGTTATGTTCTTCAGCATGAAGAAAAAAACCTGGTCAGTTTACGGGAGGAATTGGATTTTATCGGTCATTTTATTTTCCTTTTGGAAACCAGATTCAAAGCAGGTATTGAAATCACCATGGAAATTCAACAAGATCAGTTGTCCAAGTGCATTGCACCAGTCAGCCTTCAGGTTCTACTGGAGAATTGCATCAAGCACAATGTCATCGACTCGGATCAAACCTTAAAAATCCAACTTCAAACGCAAGGTCAATACCTTTGCGTTCGAAACAATAAAAATCCAAAAGTTCAAGTGGGTGATTCCAATCAAATGGGTTTGAGGCAAGTGAAGAAACTGTATAGTTTTTTGACCGACTTACCCATTAAAATCGAAGAAAATCAAACCTATTTTTCTGTATTTATCCCCCTTATTTCAGCTAAAACACAAGAATTATGAGTACTTATTTTTATACCCATCGACCGAAAATTCTGATTTTAGAGGACGAGCCTTTAGTGGCAGATGGATTAAAAAAACATGTTTTGGACCTCATTCCCAGTGCTGAGATGCTTCCTGTCCTTTCCAGTGTAAAAAAGGCCATTCATTGGTTTGAGCAATCCCAAATTCCCGATTTGATTTTTGCAGATATTCAACTGTCCGACGGAATCAGTTTTGATATTTTTCGTCGATTTGAACCTCCCTGTCCGGTGATTTTCACCACGGCATTTGATCACTATGCCATTCGTGCTTTTGAAGTAAATAGTGTGGATTTTTTACTCAAGCCTATCGAAAAATCAGAATTAAAATCCGCATTGGAAAAGCTCGGAAAACGTAGGGCATCTTATACCCTTCCAGATATGACAGAAAGTATCAGGCAAAGCAAAACCGGTAGCCTCTACTTGAAACGGATTTTGGCAACCTTCCAACAGAGCCTGATCCCAGTAAGCGATGAAGAAATCGCAGCCTTTATCAAAGAAGAACTGATTTATGTGATCACTACAGAGGGCAAACGGCTGTTGACAGATTTTCAGAGTTTGGATGAATTGGACAAGACTTTGGACCCTAGCTATTTTTTTCGTGCAAACCGCCAATCTATTATCAGAATCGATTCGGTAAAACAACTTAAATCCAACTTCAAAGGCCTGGAAGTGGAGCTGAAAATTTCCTCACTTCCCACCATTCCGATCAGCAAAGAACGGAGTGCTGTATTTAAGAAGTGGCTACTCGGTAAACATGGCTAGTTTGATTCTTTCAGTGAGGATTTCTACTAGACTTTACGGGTAAAACCTCAAATAAGCCAAGCAAGAGGCAATCATCGGTTCCGATTATCCGGAAAGTACGCCCTAATTTAACCCTAGGGAAAGGTAAAAGGGAGCTGATGGTAAGTTTTTGAAAAATCTTCCGTTTGGGAATTTCTAGTTGATTTAAAAATGGGTTTTGCTGCTTTAATACTTATCGCTTTAGGATACTTCTCACTTGAAAGCTAGCTATCATGGCCAGACAACGGCTTATTATTGAACCTCCCAATTTAGCGGTATTCAGGATTGGGATGATCGTGGTCACTTTCATCCCATTCTTTTCGATTGTTTCCATGGCGGGGAAAGCCATTTTTTAGCAGGTAAGCTAAATGCATCAAATTCCAAGTCATAAAAGTGGTATTGCGCGTAGTAAAATCATTTTCAATCCCTCCACTTCCTTCATCTAAATAACTCGGTCCAGGTCCTGCCTCCCCTATCCAGCCAGCATCAGCCTGCGGTGGAACGCTATACCCCAAATGCTGCAAGCTGTAAAGCAAATTCATCGCACAGTGCTTGATTCCATCTTCATTGCCGGTAATCAAACACCCTCCGACCTTTCCATAATAGGCGTATTGACCATACTGGTTTAGTTGACCCGAATACCCATAGAGGCGCTCAATAACTTTGGTGGCAATGGATGATTTTTCACCGAGCCAAATGGGAGTTCCGATAACCAGGATATTTGCAGCCATTACTTTTTCTTGAATTTCAGGCCACTCATCGTATTCCCAGCCATGTTCTTTCATATTCGGGTAAACGCCGTAGGCTATTTCATGGTCGACCGCTCGAATCAATTCGGTGTTCACCCCATTAGCCTGCATGATCGTTTTAGCCATGGTCAATAAGCCCTCCGTATGAGATTGTTCTGGGGACTTCTTGAGCGTACAATTAATCAACACTGCTTTTAGATCAGAAAAATCATACGGATTGGATTTATTCCATTGGTCTTGGAGTTGGTTGAGTTTGAATTTCATGGGAAGTGATTGGGTTAAAAAAGAAAATCAGATACACTAAACTACTCGATTGTATTTCATCCGGTTGAAGAGAACTCCTCTTTACCGGCTCAAGCTTAAGTTACTAAAAAAAGCATCCTAAACCGAGACACTTTCCAGCCCTGCTGTAAAACCCGTGACTTAGTTGGCCCAATTCATTGTACAATTTAGGGCTTTGGTAAAGATGATTCCTTCTCATTTCCCATTCTTCCTGCATGCACTGTCTCCATGACTAGGAAGACATCTTACTCACTACTACCGATTGTCCTGAGGTATTTGCCTAAAAACTTGCCATTTTACTTGTATAGCACATCGAAATGAGGAAACCGGGTCTCTCCATAGGCTTGGATGACTTGCTGACTTTTGTCTTAACAGAAAGGAACGTAAAAGTTATGTCAGCTGAACTCCTTTTAACAACTAATCATTTCTTGGATAAAAGGGATACACGAAGTGGCTTAAAAATTAAATACCCGGAGTTTTGAGGATTGCTGATGGTTCAACTGCTCAAACGAAACAATCTTAAAATTACCGACTCAGGGTTTTGCTTTTTTCGACATGGGAAACAAAAAGTAGCGTAAAGGCTAAGATAATTGAAAGCATGCCAGTGACAATTAGTAAAGATTACCAAAATTCGAAACGCAGCTATTTTTTATTTTTACCCACTTAACAAAAGTTCAAGGCATTCATCTGAATAATTCGGCAGTATAGTCCAACAACTTTTGATCTCCACTTTCACCATGCCCGGGTACTACGATTTCAATTTTAGGATAGGCGTTGATCAGACGCTGAATGGTGGTTGTCCAAGAAAGCGTATCAGCATCGGCCAGATTTCCTTTTCCTGCACCCAACTCTTTAACCAAACAACCTCCAAAAAGGACCTGATCTTCTTCCACAAAGCACACGATATTATCTTGAGTATGGCCTTTCCCGAAAAACTGAGTGCTCACCTCTAAGCTTCCCAATTTCAAACTCAACAAGCGATCAAAACCCAACTTTGGGGAAGAAAAACCGCTCTCTTTTGCAAGAGAAATGGTCAATTTAGATCCATAGGATGGAATTTGTTGGCGATGAAAAGCTTCCAAGCCTCCCAAGCAATCCTCATGAAAATGGGTGGCGATTACCCCAGATACTTCAAGTCCCATTTCTGTTGTAAGCCATTTAAGCAAACTATCCGCATCCTCTTCCTCTGCCGGAGAATCCACCACCAATGCTTTTCCCTCATTTACCACGATCATTCCATTACAGGGAACTTTGCCAAAGGAATCTGTTTGTAAATAGGTAATGTGCTGAAAAGTATGCTCACTAAGCCGAAGAATTTTTAAGCGCTCATCTTCAACCATTACTTCTTGGGCCAATGAAGCAGTACAGGACAGATAAAGAAAGAAAAATGCGAGGTAACTGAATTTCATGTGTCTATCATTGATTTTCAAAGGTCACATAGAATACCTGGCATAATCATCCCCCTGTATGAGAATTATTCTTCTAGGCATTTCATGACTTCAGCAATATGGAAAAAAATTAAAACCAAAAAACAAGCCAATCGGTGGGATTGTGTGAGACTGAAGAAAAATAAATTTTTAAAATCTCAATTCAATAATAAATCAATTTATTCCATACATTTGCATTCCGATTTAGCATACCGAATGTTAAATCGTGATCTGAAGCAAGATCAAAAAAACTAAGTTCGGGGTGTAGCGTAGCCCGGTATCGCGCCTCGTTTGGGACGAGGAGGTCGTAGGTTCGAATCCTGCCACCCCGACGAAACCTGTTTCAAGGGAAATCAAAAGCCTGTAAATCTATTGATTTATAGGCTTTTTTATTTTTTTAGACTTTAGCTTAAAAAAAATATTAAAAAAATGTGCCTCATTCGGTGAAAGCTAATTTTGGTATTCGAAGTTAAATAAGGAATATTGATGTAAATGAGGCTATGCCTCTTAGGATTGAAAGAGATTTTGAATGAAATAATCTTTTAAAAGAGCACCGTGTTGTTTTATTGATTAAAGCAAGCCCAAAAACAATCTATAAAATTAGTCCGTTAAGGAGCACTTATTGAAAAATTGGAAGCAAATACCGGTTTCTTTCCCAAAATAGCAGCCTTGAAGCTTAATTTGGGGTTCACTAGTCATTAAAAGCTCTTCCAACTTAGTCAAACACCCTTGTCCCCAATTTTCAACAAAACGAAAATCAATTCACTTTTTACAAAAATACAATTAGACAATACGGATATGAACTAGCTATTTTACCTAGCTAAAAAATTACCAAGATTGGTCTTGCGAAATTCAGTTTTCAAGAAAATTAATATTCTTGAGACCTTTTTTAAAATTTAGAAGATCAATCCAAATGGAAGGTATTCAGTCAAAATTTGGGAAAGGAGGACTTTTTCTTACAGCAATGTGCAACAAATCAATGCTACTTTTCCTCTTCAACCCTAACATCAAACTATTGGCTTGGCTAAACATCTGGGGAAGAGAAATCTCATTCAGCTCCAAATTTTAACCACAAAAACTCTAAATTCTTAAATGGATAGACTATGATTTTTTTGCTTCAAATAGTGATAACTTCTGCTATACTCGCCGCACTGGCCATCTTAGTCTTGGCTTTTTCTAATCGAAAGCCCCTGGTGAGGTCTTTTCAATTCCTTTCGCTGTTATTTTTAGCAGGATCTGTTTTTTTGCTTTTTAAAGAGTTTGTTGCTTTTCAAAAAAGGGAAGTTAACTATGGGACCATTGAAATCATTGATTGCCAGGATTTGCCGGAGCATGAAATCATCAAAAACGAGCTCACTGCTTTTAGGCATTTTCAAGATTATAGAAATGCACCATTTGGTTACGAGATTTTTCTACTGGATGCCACTCGGCAGAGAAATGATCCTAAATCCTTTCAAATCACTTTACGAGATGAAATCATTAATCAATTACAAAAACAGGAATATGAGTCTCCTTATTGGAAAAAGATCTTTGAAATAGCATTTGATTTTGAACCGAAGTTGGCAGATTTTGAAAGAACGAATTTTTCTGCGGTCTTTTCAATTCCTTTTGGTTTTCAATACCAAGGTGTAGAGGAAGGCTTCGGGGACTTAGCGATTCCTGAAAACTACTCGAATTTCGAGCGAGAATCTCAACTGATTTATATTGCTCTTAAGGCCCAATCCGTTGACCGCAACCCTGAAAGGAATTCCTATTTCTGGGACCAAAACAAAGTCTATTTCTACACTTTTTTCTCCAATACCAGTTAGGAAAAATTATGCAAAAAACTTATAGATGACTTAATCTTAGCTTATAAGGAGATTGTCAATACTCCCCTTCATCAGGAATTCTACTCCAAATATGATGTAAGCGATGAGGAATTTCTGGACTTTCCCTCTAAAAAATTTACCAGAACATTTGAGTATTCATGGCCTTTTAGTTTTTGGGACAGGCGATTTACTGAACAAAATGAGCAGGAGATAATCCGAATCCTAAACGATATCCAAAACCATTACCAGAATTAGTATGAAAAAGACGGCCATTATCTCGGTAGTAATAGGACTTTCTTTCCTTGGTTTTGCCTATTACTATTCTCTCAAATCCTTACAGTTCATCGAACAGAATCAGGGGTATGATCCTATCAAAGAAATCCTCAATAAATATCAGAAGACTGCCATTGAAGATGAAATTTATGAAATCCAAAACAATGATTTTATTGGCTATCAATTCACGGAACTAAGCGAGTCAGATTATAGGGATGTAACCGGGATGATCGTGCAGTTCAACAGCCATGAGGATCTGGATCCACTCTATTCAAATAGGGTAATTGATTTAATTGAAAAGGACTTTGGGGAATTGGGCTTAATCAAGGCGTTCATAGGTTTTTCAATCGATTATGACAATTTTTCTTGGAATTATTCATTCCTGAATCGACTGTTTAACAAAGATGCCTCCCTCTCCGAAAAGCTCATACGAGTATCCTTAAATAAATACCGGAACCCAGTTCTCCTTCGCCAAACTTTTGAAAAATTCAAATGGGAGATTTTTCAAAGAATTCCCAAGAGTCTTTATGATAAAGTCTTTAAGGAAGTAATATCGGATATCCTTCAAGCTCATCAGGTAATCGAGTCACAACCTAACAGGGAAGCTTATTTTGAAGCCATATTTAAGAAAGCCAAAAGCCAACTCTGAAAATCTACATAGAAAATATTGGACCTATACATTTTGGAAACGGAGGGAAATGGAAAAAAACGATAAAGCAGTCTATGCCATCTTAAATGAAATCAAAGCCTATTATGAAGCATTATAAAAATCAGTCAGGGCATAAAAAACTAAAGGCCATAATTACTTTGTTGGCTTTTACCTTTACTTCCCTCCTTTCTTTTTCTCAAACAGATTTTCTAAAGGAATCTTGGCATAAACAATCTGAACCTTTGGAAACCAAGATTTTGAACTTCGAATTTCAGGAAAGTTCCAACCAACTACTCCACAGCTTTGCCCCGTGGCAACAAACCCATTTCTCCTCCTCGGGAGAAATTTGGAGCAATGCAACTAACTTTAGTAAAATAGATACTATAAGATCAAATCAGGATCGCTACCTGTCAAAAACAGTCCTGAGTGAACAGGATTTCCTTCAACAAAACTATGGAAAGGAGCAGCTGGAACTGCTCACCAAACTCCACTTCCAAGAACAGATTTATCTCACCGCGAGATACATACCTCATAGACTTTTGAGCTACCTAAAAGAACACCATACCCCTATTGAACGCCTTGAAGAAAAATGCGCTATTTATAGCGTTCAAATCAACCATACTACCGTTAAGCTCTATATAGACAAAGGAACATTTCTGATTTCCAAAATCCAGACCTTGAGTCATGACGAACTGTTTGGAGATGTGGAAACCGAATACACCTATTCAGATTATTTTCAAATTGGAGAATTCTATATCGCCAAACATATAGCGATCAAAAAAATCAATGGAAAGCTCCTGGACCATGTGGATATCATTCATGCAAAATTTACGGACTCAAGCCCGAAATTATTGGAAAGGCCCTCTGGCTACAAATTAGCCGATGAGGATCCAAAAGTCCCTTCTGTTTCTACTTCTTCCTATAACGAGCATATTCATCTGGTGGAGTTGGGCCATACCGATGATCGTGCTATGATTGTGGAGTTCTCTGATTTTCTATTGGTTGCAGAATCCCCTTTGACTAGTGAAAACGGGGAATTAATCATTGCAGAAGCAAAAAAATTAGCACCTGATAAACCGATCAAATACTTTGTTTTTGGTCACTACCACCCTCACTATTTGGGCGGAGTTAGGCCCTTTGTCCAGGAAGGCGCTCAGATCATAGTCTCTAAGCATAATCAGGAATACCTCTCTTATATCGTCAATGCCAAAAGAACTGTCAAACCTGACAGGCTATCGCTACATTCTAGATCTCTTCAAATGGAATTAATACAGAACAGCTTGAGAATTTCAGATGGTGATTACTCCATGGACATCTACCTGATCGGTGAAAAATCGAAACACACAATCGACTACCTGATTTACTATTTACCAAAGGAAAAACTTCTGTTTGAAGATGATTTGGTTTGGATACCCATGGAGGGAGATCCTAAAAATGTAAGCCCGCGACAAATCGGACTCTATAATGCTATTCAGGATTTGGGATTAGAGGTTCAAACGATCATCCAATCCTGGCCAGTTTCGGACTATGGGGTGAAAACGATAATTCCATTTGAAGAACTAGAAAACAGCATAAAAAATCTCAAGGAATGAACCAGTCAAATAACAATTACGAATTTTCATTCAAGTCTTTGAGATTTCTTTTTAAAGATGAATCCTATCCAGAAATCTGATCCAATTCTATCGAAAAGAGAATAAATCAATTATTTTGGCCGAGATTAGAAGCTCACTAAAATCAAAAACGAGTTTAATGAGCATAGGAACAAGGCTTATTACCATCCTCCAATTTTGGATTGCCTCTAATCATTTATAATAATACCATGTGCTATACTTTTAGGATTATTCTTGGTTTTTTGCTCACCAACCTAGTTTGGACAAGTGCATTTGGGCAAAACCCAGTCCTTGATAGCTTACAATCAGAGTTAGACCTACACACAGATCAAGACACCATTCGGGTCAACCTTCTCAATGACCTTGCATTCTCCTTTTTCAGCAGAGACATTCCAAAATCACTGGAATATTTGAGTGAATCCGAGGAGTTGGCCGATGCAATCGGATTTAAAAAAGGAAAGGCAAGAAGCATATACATCAAAGGAATAACAGAAGCTATTCAATCCAATTATGATCAAGCTTTGCGTTATTACCTTCAAGCACAAAAACTGTATAAAAGCATCAATTTCAAAAAGGGAATAGCAAACAGTTACAATGCCATGGGTATCACTTTTAGAAATAAAGGCAAGCTCAGGGATGCCATTGAAAATTTTAAAAAAGCAATTGAAATTGAAGAAGAAATCGAAAGCGATAATCTTTCAGCAAGCCTCTTAAATTTAGGAACTGCTTATGAGGTACTAGGTGAATTTGATGAAGCCATTTCTAATTTGAATAAAGCGCTTTCCATAGCTGAAGCAAATCAAAATGAACAACGGATTTCCTATAGTCTGAACAATTTGGGCAACGTCTATAGGAAGCTAGGTAATTATCCCCTCGCCCAAGAGCATTTCAAAAAATCTTTATATAAAAATGAGTTACTGGGGGACAGTATCAGTATGGCTCATAACCTTGGGAATATAGCAGCGATCTATAAGATTCAGAAAAACTTTGATAGAGCTATAGAAAACTTTGAAAGCTCATTGGGAATCTATGCACGGATCAACAGTAAACAAGGAGTAGCCAATACCCTGAACGGATTAGGAACCATCTACGAGGAAAAGAAGGCGTTTGATAAAGCTCTTCAAACCTATTTTGAGGCTTTAGAAATAAGTAAACAAATAGATGCAAGCGGTGAAATCCCTTTTATTCTAAATAATATCGGAGGGACTTATCTGAAACTTAATGACCTTGAAAATGCAATTTCCTACTTCTCCGAATCAGAAAAAATCAGTTGGGACATTGAAAGCGTAGAGACATTATCCGGAGCTTATATCGGACAGTCGAGAATTTTTACAAAACAAAAAAAGTATGAGCCGGCGCTGTCCAAGGCGCTGAAAGCCTATGAAATCTCCACAACATCCGGGTTCTTAAACCATCAAAAAGAAGCCTCAGAAATGCTTTCCTTAATTTATGAAGCAACGGGAAATTATAAAGAAGCGCTCAAAAACCATAAGCAATATAAACTACTGGACGACAGCCTTTTTAATAAGGAAAACATAGAAAAAATAGCCCAACTGGAATACGAGTATAAATACAAGTTGGAACTCGATTCTGCCAATATCAGAGAACTGAAGCTGACAAAAACCGTTTTGGACACCTCGCAGGATCTGGCAAAAACAAGGCAAAATTACCTCTGGGCCATCATTGGTATTCTATTGATTTCCATCGCATTAGGAACATTGATTTTTATAGAAAAACTGAAAAACGAAAAATCCAAAACCAAAAATGTCATCGTGGAGCAAAAACTGCTTCGCTCCCAGATGACCCCTCATTTTATTTTCAATTCTCTCTCCGTACTCCAAGGGATGATCCTTAATAAAGAGGAAGGAAAATCAGTGAACTACCTGTCTAAATTTTCTAAACTCCTGCGAATTATATTGGAAAACTCCAGAGATAAACTGGTTTTGCTCTCCAAGGAAATCACTGCAATGGAGAATTATCTTTCTCTCCATAATCTGGAAGACAATCAATTCTGCTTTTCAATTCATGTAGCTAATCAAATTGATCCAATAGCAATAAAAATCCCTCCTATGCTAATTCAGCCATTTGTGGAAAATGCGATTGAACATGCATTCAACGGGCAACCCGGGGAAAACAAGATTGATATATCTCTTAGAATGAAACAGGGACAACTTATCTGTACCATCTCTGACAACGGAATAGGAATAGATTCTCACACAGAAAATCGATCAAAAACAAAAAAATCTCTGGCCACCACAATCACTTCAGAGCGGCTAAAAATACTATCCAAGGATCTTAAAATGAAAGGGGAAATAAGCATAGTCGATAGATCTAAATTCAATGAAAAAGGAACCCTAGTGACTTTGACTATCCCTTTTAAACAAAGCCAAGAATCATGAATGCACTGGTTATTGAAGACAAGGCCTACATCAGAAAAGGCCTGATCAATTTGCTCCACTCCGTAAGCGCTGAGATCCATGTCATCGGTGAATGTGAATCTGTCAAAGAGGCAGTGATCGTCGCCAATGCCTGCAAGCCTGGGCTGGTATTTTTGGACATCAATTTATCCGATGGTACAGGCTTTGATTTTTTGGATCAAACCGAACATCTGGATTTCAAGGTCATCTTTATAACAGCTTATGAAGAATTCGCACTCAAAGCCTTGAAAATCGGAGCTGTAGATTATCTGATGAAGCCAGTGGATCCGGAGGAGCTTCAGATCGCATTGAAAAAAGTGCAGAGCAAAAGTTCGGTTCAACAAAAAGAGCAGATCAACCAAACAAAAAAAGTGTGGTATCAAGATGATTCCACGCTTGTACTTTCTTTAAGTGACAGTTTTCAGGTAATTGACCTATCCGAATTATTGTATTGCGAGTCCGATAAAGGATATACCACTTTTCATTTATCAAACGGAAAAAAACACATAGCTTCCAAACCCATCAAAAGTTATGAGGAACAACTTGTAAAAGCCCATTTCACAAGACCGCATCAGTCCTTTATGGTAAACCTGAAGTTCATTGACAAATACGACAAATCAGGGACCATTTATTTAAAAAACGGGAAGCAAATCCCCGTTTCCTTCCGAAAAAAAGATGCTTTTTTGACTACTTTTTTAGAATTCAACAGGCACTAAAATCTCTTCTTACTTACCAAAACACCTTTTTACCCAATTTTCAATAAAACGAAATGCAGTCAACTTTTTACTAATATACAGTTAGGCATTACGGATATAGACTGGCTATTTCACCAGCACTAAAAAATTCCAAAATTGATCTTAAGATTTCAGGAGTTCAAGGAACAACAAACCTTGAGCACGTTTTTTAAAAAATTTAATAGATCAAACAAATGGAAGACATCAAATCAAAACTTGGCCAAGGCGGACTATTGTTAGCTGCTATGGGAATCATTTCAATGCTTCTCTCAATTTTCAATTACAATATTAGGCTATTGGCCTGGATTGATATCTGGGGAAGTGGAATGGGCTGGATCATTCGGATTCTACTGATTGTCATTGGTGGGGCACTGTTCTACATCTACGGCAGGGATACTGAAGAAATTGAAAACTAATCTTTAACCACAAAAAAATGAAAAGCCTTCATACCCCTTGTCTATTCCTTTTGCTGACATTTCTGATTTCTTGCGGTAGTGGCGCGAGCAATCAAGAAGCAAATGAAGATGGCTTCCTGGCCATAGAAGAAGCTCTGAAAGACCAATTTGGAGCCGATGCATACTTTACCGATTTAACAATCACACATAATAAATCAGTTGGAAACATCATCTCAGTGACGGTCACAGATGATCCATTTTCTCTAAAAATGGGACAATGGACACAATCCAATGACAGTTGGACACAAACCTCCGACATCACTTTGGAAGTACCAGAAAACATGAATGCTTCCGACTTCATGTTCCAATTGGGTGATCCGATCGACCTGGGCAAACTGGGTGGTCTGGTAGAAAAATCCAAAGAGAAATTAGAGGAAGAAAAGGAGATCCCTAGCCCTTCTTTTCATATGGCACTAGTGAAAATCCCCAAAGATGGAGTGCGGTCAAAGATTGAATACCTAGTCCTACTTCAGCCGGAAAACGGAGGAACCACCTTCACCTCTAGGTATGATCTAAACGGGAATTTCATTTCTATGGATTATTAACCTAAAATGATTATCTACAATAATGTCTGTAGCCTTAAATTCTTTGCTTATCTGGACGGAAGACCGAAGACTAGCAGCCTCATTTGTTAAGTTTAATATATCCGACATTGCTTTTACCTCTTTACTGGTAGAAAAGCGGATATACATAGCATTCTAAATCAGGAAACCTTTCCAATAATCATCGCTGAATTGGTGACCCTATTTTTCAAAAAGCCAGAGTTCACTGCAAACCCAACCAAAACGAATACCATGAATAATAACCTAAGCTACTTCCCTCCCATCAATCCCAAAAAGGCCTCAACAAAACAGGATGAGAAATGGGATGAATCAATAGCCTTATTTAACAATAGACAATATGAATTAGTCCTCCCAACACTTTTGGACTACATCGACAGTACTCTGAGAACGAAGAAAAAGGAAAACACCTATGAAATAGCGCATGGGTCTGTGGTGCTATTCATTTCCCAAACGGAGACAGAACTGATCATCAAATGCCCCTTTTTAACTATAGAAGATTCCAAGAAAGTGCCCTTGATGAGACGTCTGGCGGAATTGCGGATGTACCCCCTCTATTTGGCCAACTTGACTTTGGAGGGAGATCGGGTCTTTTTCACTTTTTCTTGTCCTATCCAGCTATGTGAACCTTATAAAATTTATGGAGTTTTACGTGAAATCTGTTTGTACGCCGACAGCTATGACGATGAATTAATTGAAAAATTCGGTGCAGCCCACCTTCAGGAACCAACCGTCTCTCCTTTCCCGGATAATTTAAAAGAGCAGGCTTATGACAATTGTCAGGCAATTCTTTCAGAAGGCCTAGAGCGGTTTAACTATTACATGGAAAAGCGACAGGCAAACAATGCTTGGTACACGCTTAGCATCACTTTTAAAAAGCTGGAGTTTTACTCCGAACCTCAGGGCTATTTCAGAACTCTTATCGAAAAAGCGGTGGATAGAATCCAGGATCGAAGAATACAGTTTCAGACCAGGCTACAAAACGGGAAATCAAGTCTTGAAGTGTTAATAAACCATCCCAAGGAAAAGTTTCTTTCCGATCTGTATCAAGTAGAAACGTTCGTCCCTCACAAATACAGCAGCAAAATAGAGAATATCAGAGAAAATTGGGAGGACAGTTACCAGGATGCAGTGGATAAAATCTCCAACCGCCAGTTTGAGGACGCCTGCAACCTCATGCAGTCCTGCTTCTACAATCTATTCTATTACAATTTGGTAAATGAATCCATCAGTAAACCCATCACGGATGCTTTGGCACAAGCAAGCCAAATGGAATGGAACCAGGCGGCTCCAATCTTGATGAGCGGGATGGAATCCATCATGGAAGATTCACTTTTCGGCCAGGAATTCGGCATGGACTTATCAAAAATCATGGGGACCCAAATGCAAGAATCCATGGCAGCAATTCAACAGATGATGGCAAACTTTAAGACTTATTGAAAATGAACACCATTCAAAATTTAGAAAATTCAGTATATAAAATAAATACCGCCTTTGGCTCAGGAACAGGTTTTTACAGCGCTCAGGACAAGGTGATTATTACCAATTTCCATGTGGTTTCAGGAAGTTTATCAGTCAGTCTTGAAGATGGGTTAAAAAACAGGTATTTAGCAAAAGTCATCTACGCAAACCCTGGTAAAGACATCGCTTTTTTAAAAGCGGAAAGTCTTCCCATCCCTATACAAACAGTCACTACCCATCATGCCACTACAGTTTCTACAAGGGACAAACTATTGGTATTGGGATTCCCCTATGGCATGCCCTATACCGTGACTGAAGGAACGGTTTCCAATCCCAAACAAGCCATCGGCAGTAGTGATTACATTCAAACAGATGCAGCCATCAACCCCGGAAATAGCGGCGGGCCAGTGATCAATGAAAAGGGTGAATTGCTTGGAATCGTTACCGCTAAATTTTCTGATGCTGACAATATGGGCTTTGCGATTCCAATAGATACAATCCGAGAAGAGCTTGATATCATTGACCAACTTTTAGACGAGCTCACCGTCGGCTGTCCTTCCTGTAATTCCTTAATTCAGGAAAAAACATCCTATTGTCCCAACTGTGGGAATGATATTGAAGAGAGTCTTTTCCAAGAAAGCCTTTCCTCCGATTTCAGTGTGAAAGTTGAAAAAGCAATTCAAACTCTGGGGATTGATCCGGTTTTGGCCAGGACAGGCTGCGAATACTGGAAATTTCACTTAGGAAGTGCTGAAATAAGAATGTTTGTCTATGACAACAATTACCTATTTGCCACCTCTCCTCTGAATAAGCTCCCAAGGAAAAACCTAGCTGAAATTTACGAATACATCATTCGAACGGATACCGGAGAACACCGTTTGTCCATCTCCGAAAATCAGATTTTCCTTTCCTATAGGGTTCATATCAGCGATCTGTATTCCGACTACGAGGATCAGGTGATTAAAAATCTGGCCCAATTGGCTGAAAAAGCAGATGAACTGGACAATAGGTTCGTGGGTGATTTTGGAGCGAACATGTCAAAATTCAGCAAACAACATGAGACCTAAGACCCCTACTCTATTGCTTAGTTTTCTGGTTTTATCCAGCTCTTGTATTTCGGTTAAAGCAACTGGGGAAGAATCCCAAATATTCAACTACCTCAATCAGATCGAGTATCCTTTTACTGAATTCAAAAATAAAAATGGGAACACTTCTATTTCCGATTTTTTGAAAGAAGATGAAATCTTGATTCTCAAGAATTGGAAAAACTCCCTGGGAGCTCCTGAGCGCTTGCTTGAATCGGAATGCATCGGATGTACGGATCAATCCAGCGATCTTAGACCGATATATAGAGTTCATAAAGGAAAGTTCATCCACTTTGGTCTGGGGAGTAGTCAGGGCATTCAAAACCTGGTTTTTAGAAAAAACGGAGCATTTACCAATCAATTCTACCTCTATGAAGGGGCCTCCCAACAAGAACTGCAGCAAGAGTCGGAGAAAAAAAACAGCAATGAGTTTGAGGTAATTGCAGGTGTCTATCCTATTGAAATCGGCAGAAAGAAATTGTACCAGGAACTCTATGAGGACAATCCTTTGGGGGCAGGCGAAAATTGGTACCTCAGTCCCTACCCTACCCAAATCCTATTTGAAAGAAGTTTTCTGGAACAAAGAGTTGACTTAGCCTTCAGGTTTCAGGGAGGTCTGTATAGTATTCAGGACCAGTGTAACTCTGGTGAATTCAGGATTTACAATTTTGTAGAACCCATTTATTACGCCAATGCCCTGGATACTGATGCCATATCCTATTCTTCCATCACAGATGCTTTCTACGCTGATGCCTCATTTTTCCTGTTGGATTTGGAATCAGATATGAATGTTTTGATTCAAATCAAATCGAATACTCCGGGAAAAGATTATAAATTTTCAGTACTTAAAAACCAAGAATATCTTACTATCAACGAATACCTGAAAAATAACGCAGGTTTTTATGACCAATACCGGAATGAGCTAAAGGAAGGGGCTTATCTCATCAGGATCCTTCATGAAGATTCAGATTATGCTGAAAAACCACTGTACACAATTCATATAGATAAAACCTCTGTGGATCAATAGGAAACAGGGATCAATTAAAAAAATATAAAGACCAAACTTGTGTTCATACTGATTATAGTCATCCTGATTATTCTATTAATTCTTCTGCTTTTACTGGGCATTAGGTTATTCAGATGGACCTTAAAAAGTCAAAGGAGAATTCAGGGATTGCTGATCATTTTGGTAGCCAGTGGAATAGGAATGGGTATCCATCACTTCTTTTTTAAAAACATGCGGTTTATCCAGTCAGAGGTTTACCCCAATCTGTATCTGGTTAAATATCCTGACAAGGATTACTCGGTAGTGGAAGATGCCATCAAAGAAAAAATAAAGGAACATCTGAGCTCGGAATATAAAACGGGTAAACCACTTTCTTATACCGGAGAAAAAGCCATCTACTTTTATGAGTTGGGGGGAATGACCTTTGGCTTTTTAGGTGAGGCCGGAACCGGTTATTTTATAGATCATGAAGAGGATTTAGGCGGTTTTGTCAGTGAAGAACTGGGCATGTACCAAGACTATCGCCTGGCCGAATTTTACTATGAACCCTGTCCCCGGGACAACTCCTTAGTCTGTGGTGAAATCAACTTTTTCAAAGAGGGAGAACATGTCAAGGTGGATAAGCTGGAAGATCTTAATTCCGTTCACATAGCGACCCAGAACCTTTTGGATTTAACCCAAAAAACGAATTACGCCATCAAATTCCCTTTTCATGGTGTACTGGATACTGAAGCTGTAGCTAAGTATTATCCTGAAATTTTAAACGAATTTGATTCCATAGGAAATTTCTTTGCGCAAAGGATTCCACTTTCCCATGACAGAGCCGGCATCCTGAGTCTGTTGCAACGTACAGATTACCATACCGATTATTTTCTTTACACCCATGACCAGGATTTCAAGGCCATTGACTTCTTTTATGTGGGGAAAGCCATGGATTTTGACCAGGGAAAAAGTGTAACTATTGCGTACGAGCTCAACACAGATTCCTCTATTTCATTTCACAAAGTACTATGGGGACCAGTCCTTCAAAACAGGGAGGAAACCATTGATACCCTGAGCCATGAAACAATCCTACTCAGGGTAAATCAAAGCGGAAAGCTAGAATATACCATTTCAAATCAGACTTTGGCTATTGAAAAGCTAATAGAAGCCTATAAAACCAAAAACGAAACTCAGTTTCTAAAACAATTTCCGGCAGACTTTCAGCAATTCATGGCGTATTTCGGAGGGAATACTAAAAGTAACCAAGCCAACCCACTATACGAAGAAAGCTATGAATACATCGTGTACTTCTTTGATTTACTGCCGCAGGACAAATACCGGAAATTTGAATCAAAATTAATAGGCATAGCAGCGAATGGGGTTTGGCAAGAAGATGGGGTGAATTACTTTCAGAATTCTGCAATGGAATACATCAAGCGCAATAATAGCTATCCTCTCATTGATGAATTACCATCCAAGAAGGCCAAATCAGTTCTTTTTTTCCTCTTCGATGGACCTCATCCCCAGTTTGACGCTGATTTTTCCTCCCATCTCAGTTCTGCAAAAAAAGAAATACTGGAAGAGCTATTCGAATCGGGATGGTATGATGACAAGGAAAATCCGGCCCCTATAGACTACGAAAAACCCATAAGCTATGAGTTAGCTGATTTTGAGAATAGGGAACATTACTTCATCAGGGACATCGACTTAAATCAAGATCACATTTTGGATAAATTAGTGAGTGCGGCTTCTTACCAAGGAGATGAACTTTATCTCTTTTTAAAAAATGGTGATGCGTATGAGTTTGTCCTTAAAACCATCAATTTTTCAGAGGATGGAGGCAATCAAATTGTTGATGTCCAACCCGGGCAAGGCGGTTTTGTAATTAAAACAGCATTTCCTGATAGAGGAGTTTTGGAAGCCTATCATCCCATAAGCTTTGAAGACAATAGTTGGATTTTGACCCATACAGTTTACAGAACCCAAAGTAGTAATCAAAAAGATGCTTTTCTCAATATATGTGATGTAAAACAAGGATTAAACCTCAAGGACAGCCATTTTATTAAATAGCTTAAAGAGATGCCAGAGAAAGCTGAAAGAGAAACCCTTTGTACCAAATAAAAAATAAATTAAGGCAATAACGATGCGCTTCTTGAAACTCATATTGACCTACTTCATTTGGATGTTCCTTTCCCTGCTTTTGGGTATTGGATATATGAGGCTCGTTTTAGGACCCAATGATATCTCCAAAGAAGGCATGTGGTATCTATTGCATTTATTTTATGATGTAGGGCTGTTCCACGTTGGGGTTTGGATCGGCGTGGCTATCGCCTCCTGTTTTATCCTTTTGGATGTCTTTTATCTCCGGAAAAATTTAAAAAACAATCCCAAAAAAACAACCATACAGCTGCTCACCTTATTGACGATTACTGTAGTAGTAGCTAGTGTTCATTATATCCTCGAAAAAGTAATCGATGTCATTTAACAGAAGAATAATGAAATACCAGCTGATCCTATTTTTACTTACTCTTTCTGCCTGTCCCCACAGAGGCGATTTGAAAACCGCAGATGAACCTGAAATCCTTGAAAGGAAAACGGAAGAAGAAAAACGCGATACTTTAGAAACCCAACAAGGCCAAAATCATCTTGACAGCAAAATCCTTCTGTACGATTCCAGACCTTTTGCCAAAATCCAGACCGACACCATTGAATTTATAGACTACAACGATGACTTTGATTATCGGAATCTAATTGGGCAAAAAAACGGGAAAAAACTATCATTCGTTTACCATTGGGACTGGATAGAAAATCAGGAATACAATTTCATGCCGGGAGACCTGATCCTTATTGAATGGAAAATGGACAGCATCCGCATGGCCGGGGACGAAGAGGTTGTGAATGTGGTGCAACGGGTGCTGGATGCAAAAAAGATACGTTCCGGAAACCTACTTATTCAATTTTTAACCCGAGAGGATCGCTATGATGAATCGGTCAAGGCCATTGTCAGTAAAATGGTCATCAACCAATCCTACCTTCAAAACATCAGCCCACCAGAAAGAGTAGCTTTGGGCTACATCGCATTTGATATCGGAAACGAATGTGAATGGGGTTATGATTCAGCAGGAAACCGAGCGCTTTTCTGCCAAATTGTAACTGCCCTGAATTTGGATTATCAATGTTCGGACACCCAACTGGCCTTTTTAAGAAAGTGGTTTTCCAAAGACACTATGGCGTTAGATAAACTAAAAAGCTGTCCCATTATTCCCAATTCGGCAACCATTCAAAGCACTTTTGATGAAATTCTTATTCAAAAGGATGAATCCAATAATACAATAACTGTCCAATCTATAATTACCGAAATCAATTTCCGAGAATCAAAATCCAGGTCCTGGTCACAGACCGACCTGTTTGAATATGGTCAAGATCATATCATGCTAGCCGATTCCAAAAAATCAGATTTAGTTGAAAGTGAAATTGATTTGAATCCTGATCATGAGCCCAATAATGACCTTAGATAAAGCGGCACACTCCCTATGAAAACATTCTACTTTACCTTGTCTTTACTCATCTTTTCCTGCGATTCCGGCACCCAAAAAGACAAAAGCACTACGGGAGCTATTGAATTAATTGACCGAGCCAAGGAGACTATTCCCACAGGTGTAGCAACCGATTTTCTTAAAACGATTAATTCCTGCAAAACCAAAAAGCTACCTCAATTAGAGCGAACCAACTTTGACAGTTTCACCGATGAAAGCGAGTATGCCCAAATCGATACAAGGGCTTTGAACTTAAATCAGGTGTATCCTGAGAGAAATTTTGAAGATCAAAAAGTCAGGGCTATCGACATGTACACCCTTCCGATTCGGGATGGCTTTCATTCTGTTGTTGTCACGCTATTAAAAAATGAGCATGAAATGGAAAGCATTCTTATCAACTACACTGCTGAGGGGGATATCATTGACCATGAACTGGTTTCCTATGATGAAATCGCCGAAGGTATGTCACAGGTTGTTTCGCGAATCAGTGAAAACTTACTTACGGTCAACAGAATATTATGGGGCAATACCAAAGAAGTCGAGCAAATCGAATATGAAATCCGATGGAATGGCACCATAGAAAAAGTAAATACTCTAAACTTGAACGAATTCTTTACAGATTTTAATCTGATTGATGAGGTTTTAACCGGCCTTGAGTTGGATTGGGTACAGACAAAAACTGCTATGCTTAAGACAAGGGTTTTCCCTGATAATCCAAATGAAGCGTTCCTAGTCATCCCCGAAGTGATCGATGAAGGAGAACAGTTTTTCGAGCTCAACAGCCATATTTTAATTGCCGATATACGCACAGGAAAAATAACCCATAATTTTTTTGAAAGTCATCAATCCAATCAATGGGTCTCTGATGCCATTGAAATGCAGGACATTATCATCGACACGGCGCTGTATCCCCTTTCGGAGGAAACAAAAGCTTATGGAATACAGGTCGAGTATTTAGGGATGTCTAGAGTAAACCCCTATTCCAACCAAACCTGGTCCCTATTCATAAAATCAGGTGATACCCTTGAAAAATTTCTTTCCAATTACTCCATTAAAGATTTTGGAGGAGAATGGGACGGTGATTGTGAGGGGGAATTTGTAAGCGAAGAAAAAATAGTATTTCTAGGCACCCATAAAACCGAGGGCTACTTTGATCTTTTGGTCTATAATAGAATCACAGAATCAAAGGATTACAAAGATGAGGATGAGGAGTGCCAAACGGAAAATTCCTTTCACATTAAAAACTCAATTCTAAAGTTTGATGGCACAACCTACAGCCAGGTAGAGGAAAGCCTTAATACCAAATCTTATTCACAAATCCACCCCAGGAAGCTGACAAACTTCCAAATTGACCAATTCGAGGTAGATCAAGCCTATGAATTAAATGGGCAAAAAATCATAACAGGCAATTATACCTCCGAAAAGGACTCCCTCTATACCTCAACCAATGAAAACCAATTTGATCGGGGCGATAGGTTACTTATGCTGGATTCGGAAAATGACATCGTTTTTCAATCACTTGGTTTTGGAGATCTATATCTCTTTGAACCTCATTTTTATCGAGCCAAAACCTCTGATAAAACTATTATTATATGCCAAAAAGCTTTTGAATATCCTTCTGGTGGGGAAGTTTTTATCCTTGAAAAAAGCACCATAAAACACATAGGAACCCTAGCTATAGAAGGGAATGAGGAAGGAAAATTTCTGACTGATTTGGTAGATATCCAGGAGACAGGAAACAGCCTTGTTTTCTCCATAAAATCTGACCAATTGACTTTGAATCCTGGGGAAGAATCCAGTATCCAAGTCCCCAATGCCATTTTTGCTTACCAAGGCGGGCAATTGATTTTAAAGACAAATACCCCATGACTTATCCAAAGACTCACATAATATGGATGTTTCTCCTGGCCCATGGGCTCTATGCACAAAGCGAATCCAACTATCCCGAATTGACTGCAAAAGGGGAAAATATAGAAGAAGTAATTCCAATGGGTTGGCAACTATTATCCGAAGCCAGAGGAGATCTGAATGGAGATGGACTTGCAGATGTAGTCTTTGCAATTCAAAGCCCTATACAAGAGACAATTGAGTACAATGATGGCTTTGAGAGCGATACCCTAAACACCAATCCCAGAGTTTTAGGAATATACTTTGGAA
Source organism: Algoriphagus sp. (assembly GCF_024305035.1). Classification (GTDB taxonomy): domain Bacteria; phylum Bacteroidota; class Bacteroidia; order Cytophagales; family Cyclobacteriaceae; genus Algoriphagus. The sequence continues at coordinate 23,269 of NZ_JAMWZB010000002.1, read as the reverse complement.
AAAGGAATGAAAAACTTAAAAAAGTACTGCAATCCAATACCTTCATCATCAATCGGAGCACCCCTGCAATGGATGACCCTTTTAAAGGACTGCAGATTCTTCCAAATGGGATACTCCAATTAAACTTTTACATCTGGGAATGCAGGGAATGTACATCATGGTCCTCTCATGAATATCGATTTATATACCAAAATCAAGCATTCGAATTGGTCAGCTATGTGGAAAGTACTACTCAAAGAATATCCGGGGATGAAACATCCTATCAGGTCGATTTCCAAAAGGGTACTTTGACCACCATCAGCATTGAAAGCGACGCGGAAACCAACGAACAAACATCTGACAAGCAAATCATAAAATTCGAACTGCTTCAATTACAAACCATCAAATCATTAAAAAAACCCTTTCAATGGCTATTTCAGAATCTACACATTTGACCATTATACTAATTAAGATATGAATACAAGCATTATAGTTTTATTAGTCCTAGCAGCCTTGACGGCAATAATTATTGTGATCATCAACAACAAAATCATTGTCAAAAAGAATCAGGTTGCCCAAGCTTATGGGAGTATTGAGATCTATCTGAAAAAGAGATTTGATCTACTTCCCAACTTGGCCGCCATGGTCAAAAAACACATGGAACATGAGAAAGAGATTCTGCTAAAAGTTACCGAACTCAGATCCCAGGTAGAACAGGCAATTGACGAAAAAGAGAAAATTGAAGCGTCAAACCAAATGACAAAGGTTTTAGGCGGACTGAATATCGCGATTGAAAATTATCCGGAGCTTAAAGCGGACAAGCAATTCCTTCATCTTCAATATGAGGTCAGTGAAATGGAGGATCAAATCTCTGCAGCCCGAAGAGCCTATAATGCCTCGGTCACTCGATACAACAATCAAATTCAGCTATTTCCCTCCAACCTGATCGCAGACATCAGAAAGGATGAAAAAGAGCTGCTTTTGGAAATCCCAAAATCAGATCAAAAAGAAGTAAATCTCAATCAACTATTAAATTCATAAACTATGCAAATGTTCGACAATATGCCTTGGTACGGTTATATTATCCTCGCTTTGGCCATCGCCTCCTATGCTTACAAGTATTTTAATATCGGAAAAAAGGAATACGACAAACCTGATTTAGAAAAGGCAAAATTCAAAAAATCTTCAGAGGAGAATCTTGGTTTGGACCGGCTTTTCTCATTAGCCCTTTTTACCCCTATTTCTGAATGGTGGGGAGCAAGTACCAATACGTTGACTTTCAGGGACGCAAAAACCATTCAGCCTTACTTGGAGGGCTGGGGTATTGATTCCCCAAGCGGATACTGGGATTTGACGGAGTATTTCATGAAAGATGGCAGACGCTGGTATTTTGACTTTATCTTTCAAATGATCCAAGCTGAGCCAAAGGAAAATTGGAATAAATTGATGGATCAAAAATTCGGTACCAATGAGCGGGCACAGAAATATCTTGATTTATTGAGCTCTGGTGAAGTTCTAAATGATTTAAAGCAAAAAGGCATTTTTTCTTTCGATTCTGACATGGAGCTAAGTCTGGCAGGATATGATGCAGGGATGTTGGTGGGACAGGCCCGAATAGCCTTTACAGGTAATATCATCTCTGAGGAAGAGGCCTGGAAAGTCATTGATTTTGCCACCAAATTGGCATTAGACAAGTTTAGCTCTTGGGAGGATTTCGGAAAGAGCTTTGCCTTAGGTTTTGCCTTGGACATGAAAGGGAAATATGACAACTATTATCAGGAGGTCTGTCATATCTATAAGCAAGTATTGAATGATAAAAACAGTCCCTGGAACACCATAAACTGGCCTAATTAAATGGATCAGCACCAACTCCAGGAAACATTTACCGATGTCCAAGCATCGTTGGAAGACATTCAGTTGAAGCGAAAGAGGACGCATTTTTATCAGAAAATCATTTGGGGAATCACAGGTATATATCTGCTTGGTATGCTATTTATGATGTCTCCACTTTTTCTACCAGGCACAGAATTTCCTTTAGGAAATATCCTTGCAAAAGCTCAGCCATCGGCCAGTAATCCGTATGCACAGATCTTGCCCTTAGCTGGATTGATGGTATTGATCTATTTCTCGACTTCTTTTTTCATCCAGGCATTTCAGAAATTCAAAACCCAAGAAATGAAAACCATAGCTGGCATGGTTCAGAACCTATTCCCGAGTTTGGAATTTACACAAGGAGCCAGCCCTCCTAAAAAGGAAATCCTGAGCAGTAAACTTTTTGCTTGGCTCAAAAGCGAGAATCCTGTGTATAATTTCGGTCAACTGCGAAGCAGATCAAGGGAGGTGGAATTCAACCTTGCGGACATAGGAATCATTGAGAATGACCTGTCCAACAAAGCAACTGATATAGTAATGCAGATTCCGCTCCTGAATCTGGCAGTAATAATGTATCGTTATGTATTCAAAAATCTGGTTTCAAACAAGCTTCAAGAAAATCTCCCCTATTCATTTCGTGGGATGTTCTGTTGGCTTAAATTCCAAAAAAAGCTCGATGGACATACGGTGGTATTATCTAGAAATCAGGGAATCAAATTAGATCGCTGGTCTAGTTTCAAATTCAGAGAGGAGCAGGAAATCTATCTGGAAGACCCCAGGTTTACGGAAAACTTTATTGTTTATGGTACAGATCAGGTTGAGGCAAGGTATGTTTTATCCACTTCATTGATGGAGGGAATTTTGGAGTTAAAAGAAAAATATGACAACTCCATCTATCTGTCATTTCAAAATAAGGAACTTTACCTGGCAGTGAAGAATGAAAATGGACTGTTTTCATTTCCTTCAGGAAATCTCAAAAACATTCAGGTATTGAATGAACTGACAAGACAGATTGAAATAGGATTAGAAGTCAAAAACAGTCTAAGACTTCACTAGTTTTTTTTAAACCTTAGGGTCATTTATCCAAACTTAACGATTCTCAGTTATCCAGAAGCAGGGATTTTAACCACTGAAACTCCAAGGAAAAGCTGAGCTTTAAATTTAGCACTTCCCTATTCTAAGAAATACGTGTATTTCTATCTGCCAATAATTGTTACACAATTGTCGAGTAGTTTTTAACAAAGCTATATTCTAAAGTTTGATCCGCTTGATGCCAAACCGTTTGGAATTGAATCAGTTTTAAACTGTTCGATATTCCGGACAATTCAAAAATTCTCTGCTAAAAATATCAAAAGACAGGTTTACCTATAATTAGGACTACTACAATACTGATAAATCTAATCCCAAGTTGTTGAAATGCTTCATCTCAATACGAGCTTTTTAAAGCCTCACCTTAGGCATTGACATTTCGTAAATAATACATACAGATCCCAGTCAATCGGAGGAACTATCTATCAACCTATTGGCAAAGGGGATAGAACTCTCTAGTAACCCCCACCCTGTTCCCTTACTTTTCCCTCCTACCTACGGAGAGGCAAGTGAGAAAAAAGGGAGGATCAAGGAAGAAAAAAATGTAGCCATAATATTTAGGTCAACTATTCTAGTCTACTATTCGACCGGGTGAAATTTAGTGGTCTAAAATTGAATCAATCCCTTGCTACCTTACTTTACCCTCATTTTGAGTAACTGCATAGGGATACAAGAAACTACTGCATCATAAGTTTATTCATAACTGGCAATTAAATGCATAAATAATAGTATATTTGTTACTCTATTTGCAAGTTATGGGAAAAAGCAAACCAATAGTATTACCAAAATTACAGCTACTCATGGATCAGGTGGGTGAGCAAATTAGGCTTGCCCGACTTCGTAGAAGGTTGAGCGCAGATCAATTGGCGGAAAGGACTGGAATAAGCCGAAGAACTATTTATAGCATAGAAAAAGGTTCATCAAGTGTAAGCATTGGATACTATTTAAATGTGCTCAAAGTCTTAGGACTAGAAAAGGATATCCTGAAATTGGCTAGTGACGATGAGCTGGGAAGAAAACTACAGGATGCAGGAATGGTAACAAAAGATAGGGCACCCAAAAAGAAATTGTAGTGGCAACAAGAGAAATACATGTATATGCCGATTGGCACCAACTCGGTACCCCTAAGCTAATGGGAACTCTTATGGCGGATCAATCAAGAGGCAAATAAGTTTTTTCGTTTACATATGATAAATCATGGTTGGCGTCTGGGGTCTCCTTAATCCTTGATCCTAACTTACAATTTTATGATGGGCCGCAATATTTGTCTAGTAGTGAGAAGCCTAATTTTGAAATGTTCCTAGACTCATCACCTGACAGATGGGGAAGAATACTGATGCGGAGAAGAGAGGCGGCGGAAGCCCGACTAACTGAGAGAAAAGAAAACAAGTTATTTAAAACAGACTTTCTTTTAAGAGTTTATGATGGTCACCGAATGGGGGGCTTCGGTTCAAAACAGATCATGAGGGACCGTTCCTAAGTGATAATGACAGATTGGCAAGCCCACCATGGACATCTATTCGAGAGCTTGAGCAAATAAGTTTAAGACTGGAAGAAGATGATGTAATAGATGATCCTGAATACCTGGACTGGCTAAATATGCTAGTCGCACCAGGGTCCTCGTTGGGAGGAGCGAGACCTAAAGCCAGTGTCCTCGATCCGAATGGAAATTTATGGATTGCAAAATTTCCCAGTAAAAATGACAATGAAGATATAGGAGCCTGGGAAATGGTAACCTACATAATGGCGGTAAATGCCGGTATTGAAATGGCCGAGTCACAGGCACGCAAATTTTCTAATGATCGACATACTTTTTTAACTAGGAGATTTGATAGAACAAATATTGGCGAGCGGATTCATTTTTCTTCTGCTATGACACAGCTAGGTTATAATGACGGAGAGCATGCCGCTGAAGGTGTAAGCTACCTGGATCTTGTAGATTTCATAAGTACACATGGATCCCGTGTGAAGGATGACCTGAAGGAGCTTTGGAGAAGAATCGTTTTCAGTATTTGTGTGTCAAATACTGATGATCACTTAAGAAACCACGGCTTCTTACTCACTACTGAGGGCTGGGTACTTTCTCCAGCTTATGATATCAATCCGGTAGAAACAGGCCGTGGACTGAAACTCAATATTTCCGATAATGACAACTCTCTCGACCTAGAGTTGGCCATGAACGTTCACGAATTCTTTCGATTGAACAAAAGCGAAGCTGAGGAAATAATAAACACAGTTAAAACTTCTGTAAGAAACTGGCGGCACTTAGCCACTAGTCTTGGAATTTCAAGAGTTCAGCAAGAGTTGAAGGCCTTGGCCTTTAGTCAGGCTGAAAATTGAATTTTATTAGAATTTAACTAACCCCTTTCATTTTTATAAATTAAGTCTTTGAATTCAAGTTCATTCAGAAAACAGTTGTACAGGCACAATTCTAAAACAAAATAATCTTTGGAAGAGTAGATAAAAGACAATAAACTAAATTACCTGTTACTTAAATTATTTAGTACAAGAAAACGTACAATAATCACCTCTGATAATCTGCACGTTACAATTAAGATTAAAATCTCGCCAGCTTCAGCCGGTGAGACATCAAATAAAACAGGAACCCCAATCTTAATTAGGCGACGAAATTCAACTAAATAAGAAGGTTGGAAAGCTATTTAACTAAAATCTGTTGGTTTACAGAACTTCTAAAGCGGGGCTGATTTTAATTATTTTGGAAATTATTTCTGAAAAACACAAGCAAATGTATTAACTTGTTGTATTTTAATAAGTTACATCACTAAAAAATAATTTTGCCTTATTCGGTGACATAAAGAAAAACAGCAAGCACGAACAATTGTATATCCGTAAATTACAAGCTCAGGTTCGAATCCTGCCACCCCGACTAGACGGGACGAATTAGAAAATTCTATTTTGTCCCGTTTTTATTTTTATGCCACCTGATCCATTCGAATAATTAGGGGCAGGGCTTAGATTTTGAATAAGTTACCTTACTTCATTTATTTAAGATCTACCTATTCAAAACCTTTTTGGGTAGATGTAAAAACGAGTCAAACCTCTAAGAAAATTCGAAGTGATCATTTACTTTAGGCAAAGTCAGGGTGATCGGTCAAAAATCAACAGACAACCAACGGTAGGCTTTGACCGAAACTTGGATGAACTCAGCTAAGCGTAAAAATGAAACGGAAATTTTAAACCATCAGACCTCGTGAAAACCCTAAGACCTAGAGATCTGTCGGTTACATGTATTTTTTGCCATTTTTCCTTACTTTAGAGAGAAGATGGCCGTATAAGCGAAAAGCCTGTTTGATCCCCTCCTTTTTTGTAAAAAAGATGGCCTCAGAGAGTCAATGCGGTAATCCGCTCAGCACTAGCCAGGATCCAAGGGCAATTTTTGTTTGGTCATCAAACTAACCTCTATCCTACCCGGATGATGAATTTGAAGGTAAACAAGAGAATAAATGGAGTACCCGGAAAAAAATTTAAGTTTCGAAACCGCCCGTAAGATTTGCCTTGTTAAAACATTGGCCAAATTAGGACACCTCCCCACCAAGACTTCAGAAAAACAAGCTTGGTTTCTAAGTCCCTTTCGCTCAGAAACACAAGCCTCGTTTAATGTCTCTTTATCCAAGAATTTATGGTATGACTTCGGATTAGGAAAAGGAGGCACAACCATAGACCTGATCATGGAGCTAAAATCCTGCTCTGAAAAAGAAGCACTGGATTTTTTAAAGGATGATATGGAGTTCTTCACTTTTAGAACGCCTAAAACTAATCCTTCTAAAAAAAATTTATCCACAGAGTCGAAACTCCAAATTACTGAAATTGGACCGCTGCAACACCCAGCCTTACTTAGGTATATCTATTCAAGAAGAATTCCAGTAAGGGTATCCAGAAAGTACTGTAGCCAAGTAAGCTATCGCTATCAGGGCAAACAATATTATGCTGTCGGACTTCGCAATACTGATGGCGGTTGGGAACTTCGCAATAAATACCTTAAAAACTCAAGTAGCCCCAAGACCTATTCATTCATTCAGAATGATTCAAGCCAGCTTATTATCACCGAAGGAATGTTTGATTTTTTGTCCTTAGCAACCTTGGAGGAATCAGTAGTGAATACTTCGGATGCCATCATTTTAAATTCCTTGGCCTTTGTAGATCGAATTAAACCCTTACTTCCGAACTATGGGCGGGTACTACTTTTCCTGGATAATGATTCGGCGGGCAATAAAGCAACGGATTCGCTTCTACACTTAGATGATGTTTTGATCAAGGATTGCAGTGATTTCTACAGCGGGTATGAAGATCTCAATGAGAAACTGATCAATGAAAGGTCCTAATCCCACCATACCGATTCTTTGAGGGGAAAAATTTCGAGTAAGGAACAAGCTAGTTCAGCGTCAGGGAGCTGAGCCAAACTGAAGGGCTAAGAAGATTCAACCCCTGATGGAAGGACTGTATTGGGGGAATGAAAAGTCAAATAGATCGGTAAGGATAAAAGGGTGAGATTGCAAATTTCATCCCACCCAAAAGAAAAATGAGGCTTCATGGACAGCGAAATACCTGATTGGTCAATACGATCGTTTGTCGGTTTGAACCTGCAAAATCGAAAAAATAATGGCAATGAAACTCCAATTCGCCTCTGACCTTCACCTGGAGTTTCCCTCCAACAAAGCATACTTAAGTCTGCAGCCTTTGGATCCCGTGGGCAATGTGCTGGTCTTGGCGGGAGATATTGTTCCATTTGCTGTCTTGGATCAACACCTCGATTTTATCAACTATGTCAGTGATCATTTTGAAACCACCTATTGGATACCGGGGAATCATGAATATTACCATTTTGATATTACCGAAAAAAGTGGGGTGCTGAATGAAGCAATGAGAAGCAATGTGTTTTTAGTAAACAACATTTCTGTGGTTTATGAAAAAACGAAACTGATTTTTTCCACCCTTTGGAGCAAAATCAGTCCCAGCTATAAATGGCAGATCGAACGCAGACTAAATGATTTTCATTTAATTAGAAACCAAGGCCATCGCTTTTCAGCTGAGCTTTACAATCGGTTGCATGCAGAGAGTTTGACATTTATTCAAAGGGAACTCAATGCAAAACCTGAGGAACAAACGGTAGTTTTCACCCATCACTGCCCTACTTTTCTCAACTATCCTGAGCACTATAAAGGGGATATTCTCAATGAGGCCTTTGCCGTAGAGCTACATAATTTGATCGAATCCTCCAAAATTGCCTATTGGGTCTATGGTCATCATCATACCAATACCCCTGAGTTTACCATTGGAAATACAAAGCTGATAACTAATCAACTTGGGTATGTACAACAAAATGAGCATCTGCTTTTTGAACGAAACAAACTTATTCAACTATGATATCCATCATCACAAAGCTTTGGTGGCACCCTTAATCTCATCGATTTAGGATGCATCATTTGGTTAGTTTCCGAAAGAGGAATGAAGCCAACACTTCGATACAGAAAACATGGGGAATAACCCAGGAAAAACACGATATCAAACGATTTTTACAAAAGGCTTCCCCTGTCCTTCAGCAAAACTCAATAGTCCTTCTGCACTGACTTTTTCAGTAGAAAATCATTCGGGCAGAACTGAGAAACTTCGCTAAGCGAAGCTGTCAGCAACCTGAAAATAGGCCCAAGAAACAAACAAACTACATCACCAACTACATACCCAAAAAGGGAGACGAGCATTCATCGTATTGAAAAAAGATCAAGCCTAACTTTCATTCATTTTTCTGGGTTCTCTTGTTAAAAATTCTTAAAAAACTCCAGCCACTCGACTGACTTTTAGGTAAATCATCACTCAACAAATACCCGAACGCTTCCAGTCCAGGGGTACGTTCTAGGGTAATTTTTAGCACTCCGACTAAAGGAATGAAAAGCACCATTCCTGAAACCCCCCAAAGCCATCCGCCCAGCAATATGGCCAAAATCACAGCTAAGGCATTCACTTTAACCTGAGATCCGACAATTAAGGGGGTAATGATATTATTTTCCAAAAGCTGTATTCCCCACAAAACACCAAAAGTCAACAAAGGATAAATCATCGTATCAGTCGTTAGGAAAACGTAAAGAATGCCGAAGAAGGAGGAAATAAAAACGCCTACATAGGGAATCAAATTCATCACAGCTATGAATGCTGCAAAGAGTAAAAAGTATTTCACATCTATCACGTAAAAGAACAATCCTGCCAATACCGCTACAATCCCTGTCACACGAATCATCCCACTGAGGTAAAGCTGAATAACCTTCCCTGAATCCACCGCCCAGGCTAGTACTTTGTCTTTATTTCTGGAGGAAAACCGAATCAAAAACTCAACGAAAAAATCTCTATAATACATCAACAAAAAAATATACAGGGGAATGATTCCTGCCAAAGTTAAGGATTTACCTGTCGCAAAGAGTGTCGTATTCAAATTCTCCGGTTTAAAATAATTCAGCACTTCCCCGGAAGTGGCCTCGTTTAAAATCTCCCTACCGAGTAAAAGCGAGATTTCTTCCAAATACACCTTGAACTTAGTTTCCAAGCTGTAACTGATCTCTGGAATATCCTGAATTAAACCGACCATTTGACCCAGAAGTACATAAAAGACTCCAAAAACAATCATGCTAACCAATAGAATACTCAAAATAATGGATAAGCTGCGAGGGAACCTCCTCTTCTCAAACCAATTGGAAATTGGAGTCAAGGCAAAGGCAAAAAATATTCCCCAGACCATGGGGACCAGCAAAAAATCGCCTTCACGCAGGACTATGGCCCCTAAAACAATAGAAATCAGGAAATAGGCGGTTTTTTGCATCGCAATGATCACTAAGATTTAATTCAGGAATATACAAATTTGCCGGAAGTCCTATATTCCCGATTGTAAAATCGCTGCGTAAAAATTTACAATTTATCCTTATTTTTCCTCGTTCTAAATCCGATCCCAGACCTATGAAAAAATCCCTATTTCTTATTTTCCTTTTCCCGATGATGGCTTGGTCACAAGTCAGGGTGGATTCGATTCAAGTTTACAGTGACTTAATGGAAAAGAATCTCAAGGTTGCCGTCACCCTTCCTCCCAGCTATGAATCTACAACCGGTCGCTACCCGGTGCTCTATCTCTTACACGGTGGCTCGGGAGCATTTAATGACTGGCATCAAAAAGTTACCGAACCAGGCTTGGTTAATCGAATGGCCGCTGCCTACAATCTCATCATTGTTACCCCGGGGGTAGGTCCTGCCAGTTATTATTACGACAGCCCGATGATGGACAGTGTTCAGTATGAAAGCTATTTCACGCAGGAATTGATCCCTCAAATAGACCGTCTTTACCGAACATTGGCCCAGAAAGAGTCTCGAGCAATCACGGGGCTATCGATGGGAGGACACGGTGCATTGATGATTTCTGCCAAACACCCGGAGTTATTCATTGCAGCCGGCAGCATGAGTGGGGTGATGAATATCGATACTCGCATGTGGAAAGTCCCGGAAGATTTTAGAAATCTCCGGCAAAAAGGCCAAAAAGAAATGCTGGGAGAAGGGCTGAACTACGAAGCTCCGGACTTTAACCCCTATACCGTTGTTGGTTTAATCGATGAATTAAAGCGTAATCAAACCGCCCTAATTATCGATTGTGGAGTTGATGACTTTCTCATCGACACCAACCGCCAGCTTCATGAGTTGCTCTTGGAAAATGAAACACCCCATGACTATATTGAGCGGCCGGGGGCACATACCTGGCAATATTGGACCGAAGCTTTGCCTGTCCATTTATTATTTATCAGTAAGTACTTGAAACGGGACTGATTAGCCTTTGATCAATCTAGCTTAAGGCATAAATCTTTCACTTTTTGAGCGATTTTTTGCTTTTTGCAACCTGTTCATCCCTACTTTATGTCAAAATTCGATTCCATCAGACCATTTTATGACGCCGAGGCAAACCAGGCAATTCGTCAAATTATTGACGACCCTATGCTCGAGGCCATGATGAATTTTTCTTTCCCAAACGACCACAATAAGCTTTGGAAAGAACGGCTGATGCATACCCATTCACTTCGGGATTTTCAGATCAATTTCATTTATCCGGGATTAATGCGGGTATTGGAGAAAAGTTCGGACGGATTAAGCACAGGAGGTTTTGAACAGCTGGAGCCCAATACCGCCTACCTTTTTGTTTCCAATCATCGGGACATCATATTGGACACCTCCTTACTCAATGCTTGCCTATATGAGAATGGTTTGGTCATGACCACCTCGGCTATCGGAGATAACCTAATCAAAAAACCTTTTCTCCATACCTTATCCCGACTCAATCGGAATTTCGCCATTCGTCGGGGCTTAAGCGGGAGGGCACTCCTGGAGAGCTCTCAATTGGTATCGGCCTACATTCGAAAATCCCTACTTCAGGAAAACCGCTCGGTTTGGACCGCACAGCGCGAGGGACGAACCAAAGACGGAAATGACATTACCCATCGAGGGGTGCTCAAGATGCTTACTTTGGCAGAAGAGGGAAACAATCCCTTCGGCTTTTTTGAGAAAATCAAACTCGTACCCATCTCCATTTCCTACGAATACGACCCCACCGACATTTTAAAATTACCGGAACTGTTGGCCAAATCAAGGCAAGAAAAATATGTAAAAGGAGAAAATGAAGATTTTCTGAATCTGCTTCGGGGAATTATGGGTACCAAAAAGCGGATTCATATCCAAGTCAATGGGATTCTCGATCAAGAAATTCGACAAATCGCACAGGGTGAAAGCAACCAAAGCGAGAAACTTTCCCAACTGGCAGAAATCATCGATCAAAGCATTTGGAAAGGATATAAACTTTGGCCAAGCAATTTTATTGCCTATGATTTATTGGAGGGTAATGAAGCGCATCACTCCCACTATACCGAATCTGAAAAACAGGATTTCCAAAAACGAATTCAGGAAAAACTCAATAGCAAAAGTCCGGAGGAACTACAAAATTTCCTATCCATGTATGCTTTTCCAGTGATCAATAAGCAGAAAGTAAAGTTGAGCTAGGCTATCCCTTAATCGGGATGGTGATTTTAAATATGCTCCCTTCCCCGGGTTTAGACTCGATTTCAAGCTTTCCTTTGAGGCTTTGGATCAGATGGATAACTAGGTTTAATCCAAATCCAAATCCCGTCTCATTTCCAGTTCCCTGCGTACTTTCGGCCCTTCCTTCCAAAATCTCAGTAATTTTTGCTTCACTCATGCCAGTACCCGTATCGGCCACCTCGAAGCGTAGGATTCTATCCAAATCCAAAACTTCCATTTCCATCGACACGGTGACTTTTCCTTCAGGCGGAGTGAATTTCAAGGCGTTTGAAATCAAGTTTCCTAAAATCTGCATCAATTTATTTTTGGGAAAAGGGATATCCGCATTCTCCTCTTTGTAGTTTACTTCCAGCTTGATTGATTTTGAAATTGCCTGCGGAGCATACATATCGCGGAGCTTATCCTCTAAGAGTTCCAGAGTCAGCTCTTGAGCAGAAGGTAATTTCTTTTTCTCTTTTCCGTAGTCTTGAGAAAGGATTTCATCAGCCAGTTCAAGAACGGATTTTCCACTCTTTTGAATTAATTTAATAAAATCGAGCACCTCCTCAAGTTTGTTGCTATCCCCCTGCATCTGTATGATTTCGGCCAAACCAATAATCCCCCCGATTGGACCTCGGATATCGTGAGCAACTTTATTTTTCACTTGGTTGCTCTCCGAAATTTTAGATTGGAGCTGATTGATGGCAAAGTGAATACGAATTCGATTGACTACCTCACCGGCAATTAATTCCAGCATTTCTTTTTTCTCAGGTGTGATTTCCTGATATTCTTTATCCAACACACAAAGTGCTCCTAAATTAATCTGATCACCCATTTTGAGTGGAACGCCAAAATAATAGGTCAAATTTGGATCTGATTTAACATAAAACTTATCCTTAAACCGCTCATCTGCCGCCAAATTTTTTATTTCAAAGCCCTGAACATCATCGGCAACTGCAAGGGTATATTGACAAACCGAATCCTCCCTAGGCATCTGTTCTAAATCTATCCCAAAGGAAGACACACTCCACTGCGTATAAGAATCAATCAAATTAATTAACGAAATCTCGGTCCCAGCAACTTTTGCGGCTAGCTTGGTCAAATCTTGAAAGGACTCTCTAAACCCCCTGTAATCAAGATCCAGCTCAGATAGTTTCAGCAATCTTTCGAGTTCATTTTTAGGTAGTGGATTTTCTGGATGCATAGGTTTTTTAAAGAAAACGAGTAGGTATTATCTCAATGATTTTTTCTTACTTAATGTTTTAAATATTTTATCTTCAAGTAAATACTTTCTTTGTTCGCATAAAAATTTAAACCCATAAAAACTTTCCATTCCAATGATAAGAGTCACCCATCTTTTACTTCTGCTTTTAACCCCTATTTTTTCAGGTAGTAGTCAAGAAAAATTACCCGTAGGCAAAATCACCACTTCATGGGGAGAAATCTATTTATCCTTTGATGAGCGCACACCTACGCATCGGAATAGCTTTATTGAACTTGCCGAGGCGGGCTATTGGGATAGTTTAACCTTTAATCGAGTTATTCCTGATTTTGTCGCTCAGGGAGGATGTCCAGATACTCCAGCCGGATTTTCAGATCCAGAATATTTGTTAGAGCCGGAATTTCATCCCGACCTAAAACATGTGTATGGAGCAGTAGGTGCCGGCCGTGATGACAATCCCGGAAAGCGTTCGGCACGCTGTCAGTTTTACATTGTCCACAACAAAAATGGGCTGCATCGGCTCGATGGGGATTACACGGTATTTGGACAAGTCATTCAAGGGATGGATATTGTGGATAAAATTGTCCACTTAGATCGAGATGAAAAAGATGAACCGCTTGAAGCTGTGAATTTGAAAATCGAAATCTTATATTTAGACCAATTGGCGATTGAAAAATTAAAAATAAGGAAACCTCTTTTATGAAAAAACCACTACGGATTCTGATCGTAGGCTGTGGAAACATGGGCGCCTCCCATGCTACAGCCTATCATCATATGCCTGAATTTGAAATCTGCGGTTTGGTAGCTCGCGGCCAAAGCAAGGTAATGCTCAATAAGAGGCTGAAGGCATCCTATCCCCTCTTTGATGACTTTGAAACTGCGTTAAAATCTACCCAGCCAGAGGCAGTTTGCATTTCTACTTATCCAGATACCCATGAGGATTTTGCAATCCAAGCCTTAGAGGCCAATTGCCATGTTTTTATAGAAAAACCCCTGGCAGATACAGTGATTGGCTGTGAGCGAATTATCGCTAAAGCAAAAGAAAAAAACAGAAAAGTGGTAGTGGGTTACATTCTCAGACATCACCCTTCCTGGATTCGGTTTATCGAAGAAGCCCAAAAACTGGGCAAGCCCCTGGTCATGCGGATGAACCTCAATCAACAAAGTCATGGCTACATGTGGGATGTACACCGAAACCTAATGAAAAGTCTGAGTCCTATTGTGGACTGCGGGGTGCATTACATTGACGTGATGTGTCAAATGACCCGATCTAAACCTTTAACGGTTTCGGCAATCGGAGCGAGACTCACAGAAGACATTGCACAGGACAACTACAATTACGGACAGCTTCAAATTCGATTTGAGGACGGTTCTGTTGGATGGTATGAGGCAGGCTGGGGACCGATGATTTCGGAAACGGCCTTTTTTGTCAAAGATGTTTTCGGGCCTAAAGGAGCCGTCTCCATCGTCGCAAAAGACGCGGGTGCAGAAGGAAAGTCAGATCATGTAGATAGCCACACCAAAACTGAATCCATCCGAATTCACCATGCCGAGATTGATGAGCAAAACAAGTTCACAAAATCTGACCAGTGGATAGACATGAAGGATGAACCCGGCCATCAAGAGCTTTGTGACCGCGAGCAAACCTATTTTCTAAAAGCAATTACCGAAGATATTGACCTCAGTGAACATTTACAGGATGCCCTCACTAGTCTGAAAATTGCCTTTGCCTGTGATGAATCCGTGAAAACCGGAAAAATCATTTCCATGGACTGACCTCTATACCAGCCTCACCCCACATCCCGACCTGTTAGCACATGGCAAAAAAAAATGAGTCCATAACCCAAGAGAATAAGTCAATTCAAGAATTAAAAACGCTGATTCAAGCTATTGAGAAAATAGCGAAAGTTGGCCACTGGGAAGTAGACCTGCGTTCGGGCAAAAATCATTGGTCTGATGAGTTCTTTAATATTTTAGGGCTTGATCCTCAAAAAAACACAGCTTCTACCGAGCTGGGCCTCTCCTGCATTCACCCCGAAGACAGAGATCAGGCTTCTAAGGCTTATGAGGATTCCTTGAAAACTGGGCAAGCCTATAAAATTCAAAAACGGATCATTCGCCCTTCAGGTGAAATTCGTCACGTGATTTCAGAAGGACTCGTTGAAAAAGACCAAGAGGGCAATTTTATTAAACTCTTCGGGGTTTTTAAAGACATCACCTCCGAGATCAATCTTGAACTTGAAGCGATCCGGAAAAGCAAGAGCCTGACCAGTATTTTTTCCACTTCAAAAGACCTGCTAGTGGAATTGGATTGGGAAGGTAAAATCCTGAATATTTCCAATTCCTGCACCAAAATCATAGGGTATGACCGAGAAAAGCTGGTGGGTACCCTGATGAAAGACCTGGTCTTCCCTGCTGATTTGGCCAAGACCTTAGAAACCTCCAAAAAAGCCAAAGAAGGCGTAGAAATCGGGGAATTTGAAAACCGATACGTCCACAAAAATGGTAGACTTGTTCATCTTAACTGGTCAATTACCGTGGATCAGGAAAACCAACTCCTTTTTCTTGTCGCGCGGGATATCACTGAAAAAATTCAGGAGGAAGATCAAACCCAAGAGATTTTAGACCGACTTCATCGGGCTCAGTCCATCGGAAATATCGGCTATTGGGAACTCGACCTGGCAAGCTTAGAAATTTTCTGGTCTGATGAAATTTATAATATCTGGGAAGTTTCAACCGACATTCAACCCAACTTAGATTTATTCGAGCAAACTATCCATCCCGAGGACAAAGAGGAATACCTTAACCATCAAGGTGAAGCCATAGCCGGAAAGGTCATCTTGGATAAAAGCCATCGGATTATCTTAAAAAACCAAAAAGTAAAACATGTTCACGAGCGAGGAGAGCTTTACCAAGACCCCGTCACGGGTAAAAAGAAACTCCGAGGCACCGTACAGGATATAACCAAACAGCGAGAAATCGAAATCCAATTGATTCAGCGAAACGATTTCATCGAATCTACGTTGGAAAATATCCCTTTGGGGATCGCTGTAAACAAAATCAGTACCGGCCAGGCCACCTACATCAATCCAGCCTTCAGTGCAATTTATGGTTGGCCCAAATCAATTTTTGAAGACGTCACCACTTTTTTTAAAGCCATTTACCCAGACCCAGCTTATCGCTCCCAAATGGTAACGATGATCACCGATGACATCAACTCAGGAGATCGGGAACGAATGGAATGGAAGGAAATTAGCATTACCACGGAAAAAGGTGAAAAACGAATCATTTCGGCCAAAAATATCCCACTGTGGGATCAGGATCTGATGATTTCCACCGTGATCGACGAAACGGATCGCTATTGGGCTGAGCAAGCGCTAAAAATAAGTAACGAGCGGTTTCATCTGGCTACCCAGGCGATTACGGATGCTATTTTTGACTGGAATATCCTCGGAAAAAAAATCTTTTGGGGGAAGGGCTATCATTATCTATTTGGCTATCCAGTAGACATGGAGTATGTCAATGAGGGCTTTTGGGAATCCTGCGTGCACCCCGATGATCTGGAGCAAACCTTGAAAACCATTCTGGAGGCCCGAAAAAATCCAAAAGTAAGCAAATGGGAAGGGGAATACCGATTCAAAAAAGCGGACGGTTCTTATGCTTTCGTCAAAGAAAACACCACCATCCAACGTGATGAGTCCGGCCAACCTATCCGAATAGTCGGTGCCCTGCAGGACATCACCAAAGAAAAAACCCGAGAGGAAGAACTGCTTCGAAAAACACAATTTATTCAAACGGCAGCAGAGGCTACCCAGTCCTTTTTGGAAGCCAAAAATTGGGAAACGATCATGGACAAAACGCTCCAGCTGATGGGAGAAACCATCAAAGCAGATCGGGCATATTTTTTTAGAATCTTCCTTGATGAATCCGGCGAATTGGTTGCACGGCAGGACAATGAATGGACTAATGGCAAGGTCAGTTCAGAACTAGACAATTTGAACTACAAAGCCATTCCCATCAAAGATCATCCGGTTTTGGTCAAAGATATGCTTCAACGCAAACCATTTATGATTTTGACCAAAAATGCCGAAGGCCCCACTCGCAAAATCCTCGAAGAACAAGGAATTAAATCCATCATTCATGTCCCGATTTATGCCAATAATAAGTACATCGGCCATGTAGGTTTTGATGACTGCTTTGAAGAACGTATTTGGACTGAGGATGAACAAGGATACATCCAGTCTATTGTCACCAACTTGACTTTTGCTATCGAGCGAAAAGAAAACTTGGATCGTTTGGCCGAAGCTTTGGAGGCTAACATCAATATCCTGGAAAGTATTGGAGATGCATTTTATTCGGTAGACCGGGATTTTAAAATCACGTATTGGAATAATCAAGCCGAAAACCTCACCAAGCTAAATCGTGACCAGGTATTGGGCGAAAACCTATGGGAGGTCCTGAAAAACGACCTCAACCCTATTTTTAAAAAAAACCTCAACGCAGCGCTTGAATCGCAGACTCCCATCAGTTTCGATTCTTTTGAGCCTTGGCTCAATGCTTGGCTGGAAGTCTCGGTCTATCCACGAAAAAAAGGACTCTCGGTATTTATTCAAGATATTTCCGAACGGAAAAAAGCCGAAAAAGAAATTGCCGAATTCAATGAGCGATTTACGATCATCTCCAATGCCTCGCACGATGCCATCTGGGATTGGAACATCCTCAAAAAGGAACATTATTGGGGTGTTG
Organism: Algoriphagus sp.; assembly: GCF_024305035.1. Taxonomy (GTDB): domain Bacteria; phylum Bacteroidota; class Bacteroidia; order Cytophagales; family Cyclobacteriaceae; genus Algoriphagus. Next base: position 5,304 of record NZ_JAMWZB010000002.1, on the reverse strand, counting down.
GCTTCAATCGACTCTTAGGTGAAGAGGCTGCTGGGCTACAAAAAGATCACAACAGGTGGCTCCGGGCCATTCATCCCGAAGACAGAGACCGGGTTCAAACCTATCTATATGAACTCTTAGATGATCCCAAACAGAGTTTCTTTGAATCCGAATACCGAATTCTCAATAAGGATCAGACTATTTTCGTCATTGATAAAGGCACCGTACTGCGCGATGAATCAGGTGCAGCCATCCGAATGGTTGGCGCGATCCAAGACATCTCCCATCGCAAACGCTACGAAGATTCGCTTAAAGCTTTGAACGAAAAGCTCCTCAACACCAATCACGACTTGGAGATTTCCAATCGAGAGCTGGAGCAGTTCGCCTATGTAGCCTCTCACGATCTTCAAGAACCGCTCAGAATGATTTCTAGCTTTTTAGGATTGATTGAACGGAAATACGACCAGGTGCTGGACGATAAAGGAAAGCAGTACATCCGATTTGCCGTAGATGGGGCAAAGCGGATGAGGGATATCATCCTAGATTTGTTGAATTTCTCCAGACTCAGAGATTCTTCCGAAGCAAAAACCTGGGTATCCATGACTAAGATCCTTGAGGAGGTTACCTTGCTCAACAAAAAATCAATTCGTGACACCCAAGCCAAAATCAGCAGTCAAGCCCTTCCCGTCATTCATGGCCATGAGAGTCCGCTGATTCAGCTTCTACATAATTTGGTATCCAATGCCATCAAATACCGAAACAAAAATATCCGTCCCGAAATTACCATAGGTGTAGAGGAAGATCAGGATTTCTGGTGTTTTCGAGTTCAAGATAACGGCATAGGAATTGAAGAAATCTATTTGGAAAAAATCTTCATCATCTTTCAACGATTGCACCTCAAAGAACACTATCCCGGTTCGGGAATAGGACTAGCAATTTGTAAAAAGATCGTTGAAATGCACGGCGGGAAAATCTGGGTGAAGTCAAAACTAGGAGAAGGGAGTACGTTTTATTTTACCATCAAAAAACGAGAGGAGATCAATGAGTGAGGTTGCAAAAAATCGAATTGTTTCCAGTTTTTATTCCAACCCGAAAGCAGTAGGAATCCTTGTTTTTCTGGTGTTTATTTTGGTTTCGGGCAATATTATTTTCAAAGAGCATCAACTTCGAGTATCCTCTACCCGGCAGCAAATCAAGTCCAAACTCACCGAACTGAGTAGTGAAATCAAAACCGCACTTTCCGATGCCAATGGAGCGATCAAAACCTTGGCCTATTTTTCTCAGAATTATCAAATTGAGAGCAATTTTGAAGAAGCCGGAAGGGAAATTCTCGAGAGTCACCCCTATGTGGATGTGGTTCAGCTGTTGGACAGTGGGAAAATCATTGCCGTCTATCCGCTGAACGGTAACGAAGCTGTTTTGGGATATGACATTTTAGTTGATGAAAAAACGCGCGGTGAAGCCCTAGAGGCCATTAATCGAAATGACATTTATTTCGCAGGCCCCCTTAACCTGAAGCAAGGAGGGAAAGGGTTAGTTGGTCGTCTTCCGCTTTATCAATCTGAAAAATTTACCGGATTTGCCGCTGCCATTATTTTCCTGGATGATCTTTTGAATCAGCCTGTGTTTGAAGAATTAAAAATCCCCAATACCCGAATTCAGCTCCAAAAACTAAATTCGGAGACTGATTCTATTGGAGAAATATTTTTTACCACTCACCCTGGAATTACTGAAGAAAAGGGAATCCTTGAAAAAGAATTTATTCCCTCAGCCAATTGGGAAATCAGCATCGCTCAGCTAGAACCCTTCCCAGTTTTAGAGTGGTCTCCGCTACTGTTTATCCGGGTTCTCTCCGCGGTTTTATTTGGTTTTTTAGCCTATAGTTTTGCCGCACAACCTGCCAAACTCAATCAAAAAATCAAGGAACAATCCAAGGATCTGATCCAATCCAACGAACGGTTTCAATATGCCACATTAGCCACCTCTGACGTAATTTGGGATTGGGATTTGGTCAAAAATAAAATTTACCGTGCCGACAACTTTGAGAAAGTCTTTGGTTTTACCAAGGAGGATCAACAAGCTCGGGCTGATTTCTGGTTAGAGTTGATCCATCCTGAGGAAAGAGAAAAAGTACACTCCAACTTAAAAAAGACTTTTGAGAGTGATTCTATTTATTGGAAATACGAGTTTCGAGTTCGAGATAAATCCGGAAACTATCATTTCATTATTGACAACGGCTATATCATCCGGGATGAATCGGGAAAACCCATTCGAATGATCGGTGCCATCCAGGAGATTACCAATCGAAAAATGGCTGAGCTGGAATTGGCAAAAGAAAAAAGCCAACTCAGTCGGGTTATTGAGGGAACCGGGGCTGGAACTTGGGAATGGAATGTACAAACGGGTGAAACCGTTTTTAATGAAGAATGGGCAAATATGATCGGCTACACCTTAGACGAGTTGGAGCCTATTACTATACAGACTTGGATTCAGCATACACATCCGGATGATTTGAAAAAATCTGGTGCTGCGCTGGAAGCTCATTTTCAAGGAAAAGCACCTTTTTACCAATGTGAAGCCCGAATGAAGCATCGGGACGGACACTGGGTTTGGATCTTGGATCGAGGACGGGTTTTCAGCTGGACCGATGAGGGCAAACCCCTGCTGATGTTTGGAACTCACATTGATATTTCAGAAAAAAAAATCAAAGAGGAAGAGCTGGAGCTACTCAATGAAAAACTGCGGGCTACCAATTCCGAACTGAAAGTCTTCGCCTCGGTAGCTTCTCACGATATGCGAGAACCGCTGAGAATGATCAGCTCCTTTCTTTCTCTAATACAAAAAAACTATTCCGATAAACTCGATGCAAAAGGAAACCAATACATCGATTTTGCAGTCGATGGTGCCAAACGCCTGAGCGTTTTAATCGGGGATTTACTCGATTATTCCAGAATGGGTTTTGACTCTGCAAACAAGACCTTACTTAATACACAGTTAATCGTCACTAATGTAATTAAACTCAATCAACGGCTCATTGAAGAAAAGAACGCCGAAATAATTATCGAAACCTTGCCGCAGATTGTTGCCATTCAGGTTCCCATTCAACAGCTATTTCAAAACCTAATCGGGAATGCCCTGAAGTTTACTAAGGCAGATACCAAACCAATAATTCAGATAAAAGGTGAGGAGTTTGAAAATTTTTGGCGATTTTCGGTCAAGGATAATGGAATAGGAATCGAAAAAGAGTACTATGACACCGTTTTTGAAGTCTTAAAACGCCTTCACTCCAAAGAAAAATATTCCGGAAGTGGTATGGGACTCGCCATCTGTAAAAAAATAGTCAAACAGCACGGAGGAGAAATCTGGTTAGAATCCACAGTCGGTATCCAAACGGAAATCTTCTTTACTATACCCAAAACATGAAACCACAGCTTGTAAAAATATTGCTTATCGAGGATAATGAAGGTGATATCGTTTTGACCTTGGACGCCCTGGATGAGGCCAAATTAAAAAACGAAGTCATCGTGCAGCGGGATGGTGACGCGGCCATCAATTACCTGATAAAAACTGCCCACCAGAACCCAGATCTTCTCCCCGATTTAATTTTATTGGACATCAACCTTCCTAAAAAGAACGGGCATGAAGTTTTGGAAATTGTCAAAAACAACGAGGCGATCAAGCACATTCCGATTATCATTTTGACTACATCCTCCTCAGAAATGGATATCTTTAAGGCCTATAGTGAGCATGCCAACTGCTACATAATCAAACCCATAGATGTGCATGATTTTATTTTGATCGTCTCCAAAATTGAGGAATTTTGGTTTAGTATAGTGAAATTACCTAATAACTAACCCTATGCGGAAAGACTCCAAAACCTATAATTTTCTAATCATTGAAGATAATCTTGGCGACTATGTTTTGATTGAGGAGTATCTCTCAGAATATATCCTTGACCCTCATACCACCCATGTGGTAACCTTTGAAAAAGCCCAAGAAAACCTGAAAAACAACGGGGAATTTGATTTGATATTTTTGGATCTTTCGCTTCCTGATCACTCAGGAGAGGACTTAATAAAAGACATCATCAGCCTTGCTAAAGGAATTCCTGTGATCGCCTTAACGGGATTTTCAGACTTGGAATTTAGCATCAGGTCACTTTCCTTAGGTATTTCGGATTACTTGCTCAAAGACGAACTCACCCCCCCATTTCTCTACAAAAGTGTCATCTACGCGATTGAACGAAACCGTTACATCGAAGATCTCCAGGATTCCCAAAAACGCTACAGTGAACTCTTTCACCTCAACCCCTCCCCCATGTGGGTATATGAGGAAAACACTCTTGCATTTTTAGACGTAAATGAGGCAGCGATTACTAAATATGGCTACACGGAGAAGGAGTTTAAACAAATGACCATGGAAGATCTGTTGGAAAAAGGACAGCTTCAAAAATTAGAGGAAATAACAAATGGGGAAAAAAGGGAAAAAGTAGTTTATTCTAATCTCTTTCGACATCTCACCAAATCGGGAACAATCTTGGATGTCGAAATCGAATCCGCCCCCATCCTTTTCCATGACCGAAAAGCAAAAATGGTCGTTGCCAACGACATAACAGATAAAATACGTCACATCCAAACGATTGAACAACAGAATAAAACCTTCAAAGAAATCGCTTGGATCCAATCCCATGTGGTAAGAGCTCCTTTGGCACGAATGATGGGGTTGATTAATCTGTTGGAATCAACAGAAATGGAAGTCAGCGCAGAAAACAAACAAATCTTGGATTTTATCCAAAAATCTGCTGAAGAATTGGATGAAATCATTCGTGACATCAGCAAAAAATCAGAAAACATAGTCTATGCAGACGAAAAATAAACTCGAACTTTTATTAGTAGACGATGATGAAGTATTGCTAATGATTCTTCACCGGATGTTCCTAAAAGCAGACCCTAGCCTTGACATCAAAGAATTTAAATCCGGAGAGCAGGCACTTCAATATTTGGGCGAAAACCCAAAAAGCGAAAACCGTTTTTTGCTAGTCGATATAAATTTAAAGGATATGACCGGGTGGGATTTTTTATCGGTGATCGAAAAAACTAAAGACCCTTCCAAAATTATATTGATCACTTCCTCAGTTGACTCAACCAATCATGGATTAGCCACTCGGTATCCCAATGTGATCAAGTTTTTTGAAAAGCCGATTACTTTTTCCATCATTCAGGTAATGCTTAAATCCATCCAGGAAAAAATCGAAAAAGCGTAGATTCCGCCAGGGAAATCGCTTTTAGATTTTAAGGATTTTAGCTCGATACGTATCATCCAATG
>NZ_JAMWZB010000019.1 GCF_024305035.1 Algoriphagus sp. | reverse complement strand
ACTGGGGTTACACCCGGGAGAGTAGGTCGCCGCCACATTATTAAAAAGCCAACAGCAATGTTGGCTTTTGGTGTTTTAAATCCAAAGACAAAAGCATCATAGAACCAAAAACCAGTCGCTGTCTTCTTGGAAAAAAGATGCTGGGTATTCATTATTTTTTCATGGAAATGGATTCGGTTGGTTCTAGTTTTTTTTAATTACCTGATTTTTATCAGTTTTTCTGCTGGATTTAGTCAGGCCCTATGAAATGGCTTCCTGGTAGTTTTGGATCAAAATTACTGCCATGGAGATCAAAACCTCGTACGCTGCTCAATTCCATCTTCCCGAAGAAATTTTAACTGAATATTACTGTCCTCAGTTAGCGGTTGATTTTTTTCCGAAAGCCAAGGAAAAAGCTTTTTGCAGTACAGAGCGAAATCCATTCTTAATTAGTGTAGATCTTTATAAGGTCCTAGATTGGCTTCATGGGAGTGATTTACCCAAACCTTTGGAAAAAGAGGTTTGTACTATTCCTGTTTTGCTATATGTCCCCGATTTTTCAAGCCAGCACCTGCTTTTCCATTATGATGGGACGCCAGAATCCGCTCATCTGATCAAAAAATTCATTCACCTTTTTGCAAACCTAATCCAACAGAGTAAAGCCACTATTATTTCCCCGAGTTTTATTCCTAAATCCAAGATCAGGGAAGAACAAGAAATTATCCAACTTGTTTCTCAGGCCACTCAGGAGACCAGTTTTATTAAATTTAATTTTACCCGGATTGGAGACTTTTGGTCTTATGCCGTGAAGCACAGTTGTACCCTTTTGGTTACTACTAAAAATTACCAAGCAGATTTGGCAAAAGTGCTTTTTCATTTTTATAAAGGGAGTATGTGGAGTGCTAAGCTTTCCTTCTATCTCTCAGTTTAAATATCCTTTTGTATGACTTTCATCATGTTTTTCATGCGTTTTATACCCTAATTTTAAAAAAAAGGAATCCAATGCCAACTACCACACAAAAATCCGAACTCAAATGTTACCACTGTGGTGAACAGTGTGAGCAGGATAGCCTGGCGATAGGTGAGAAGATTTTTTGCTGTCAAGGATGCAAGCTTGTCTTTGAGGTATTGGCTGAAAATAATCTTTGTACCTATTACGATCTTGAGTCTTTTCCGGGCGAAAGCCAAAAATCCAAAACGTCTAGGGCAAACCGCTTTGATTATTTAGAAGACCAAAGTACGGTAGATCAACTTTTGGATTTTAAGAATGAAAGAGAAAGTCATGTTAGCTTTTATATTCCCCTGATTCATTGTGCATCTTGCATTTGGCTTCTTGAAAATCTTTATCAGGTGCATCAAGGGATAATTTCAAGCCGTGTAGACTTTATCAAAAAGAAAGTCCAAGTCAAGTTTTTAAATGAAGGAATAAGCCTTAAGGAATTGGTGGGGTTGCTCTCCATGCTCGGCTATGAACCTAAAATCAGCTTGGCGGCCATTGACCAGAAGAAAACATCAACGGTAGACCGCCGAACGGTGAAACGGCTGGCTGTGGCAGGCTTCTGTTTTGGAAATATGATGTTATTTAGTATCCCTGAGTATTTTTCTGAAGCCGAATTGATAGCTGAAAATTTCCGAGGACTATTCAATTACTTAAATGTGATTTTGGCTTTGCCAGTGGTTCTTTATTCGGCCAGTGACTATTATTTATCTGCCTGGAATGCCTTTAAACAGCGACAGATTAACATGGATGTACCCATCGTATTGGGAATTATTGCCTTATTTTTTTATTCCCTATGGGAAATATTTGCATTAGGAAATGGCGGATACATGGATAGTCTTGGAGGACTATTGTTTTTTCTTCTTTTGGGAAAAGTTTATCAGCAAAAAACATTTGCCACACTGGAATTTGACCGGGACTATAAATCCTATTTTCCCATCGCGGTGACCAGATTAGTACAGGACAGAGAAGAGGTTATCCCGGTGACCAAGCTAGAGGTGGGAGATTTGATTTTAGTACGAGATGAAGAACTAATTCCCGCCGATTCTCTTTTGATGAGTTCCTCTGCCTCAATTGATTACAGTTTTGTGACCGGTGAGGAAGTCCCCGTTTTAAAAAGGAAGGGTGAGTTGATCTATGCAGGGGGAAAGCAAAAAGGGGAAGCGGTGATCCTGACAGTTCAAAAGTCTCCTTCTCAGGGTTATCTGACAGATCTCTGGAATAATGAGGCATTTGAAAAGGGGAAAGAGAAACTTCTGGAACCTCTTTCTAACCGGATTTCCGGTGTTTTCACTTGGACCGTTTTGATCATAGCTACTGGGGCTTTCGGGTTTTGGGCAAGTTCAGATATGCCTTTGGCGGTAAAGGCATTTACCTCAGTTTTGATTGTAGCTTGCCCCTGTGCCTTAGCGATGTCCACGCCATTCACGTTGGGAAATTCCCTTCGGATTTTTGGCAGGAGCAAATTTTACTTGAAAAATGCCAGTGTGGTGGAGCGAATGGCGCTGATTGATACGGTTGTTTTTGACAAAACCGGGACACTGACCGACCCTAAAAGAGCGAAGGTTGATTATCAGGGTGACCCCTTGTCGGAGGAAACAAAATCGATCTTGAAATCTTTGGTTTCCCGATCCAGCCATCCCTTGAGTCATCGAATCAACTTTTGGTTAGGAGAAATCCCCTCGCTCAACTTGGATGGAGCCGAGGAACAAAAGGGGAAGGGGATTCAGGCGTATTACAAGGGTCAATTAATCAGATTGGGATCTGCAGCCTTCACCGGCTTCTCTTCCAGTCATTCTAAAGAAATAGGCAACTATGTTTACCTGGTGATTGAAGGGTTTGAAATAGGCTATTTCCGAATTCTATCCGGATTGAGGGCAGAGGCTGGTCAGGTAGTGAAATCGCTCGACCCAGCTTATGAACTACATTTACTTTCAGGAGATCATCCTCATGAACAGGCTTCTTTAAAAGAGAAGCTTGGCCCCTCGATTCATTTTAATTTTCTCCAAAGCCCAAGTGATAAACTCGATTATTTGGGAAAATTGAATCAATTCGGTCGACAGACGTTGATGGTCGGAGATGGGTTGAATGACGCCGGAGCGATACAGAAAAGTAGGGTTGGGGTTGCCCTGACTGACACCATTACCCATTTTTCCCCAGCCAGCGATGCGATCTTGGATGCTACTGCTTTTCATCTAATTCCCAATTTTCTGGGATTTGCAAAGCAGAGTCGGAAGATAATCAAATTGAGCTTTGGTCTGAGTTTTTTATACAATGTGGCCGGAGTCTCACTGGCGGTGCAGGGCATATTAAGTCCTGTGATTTGTGCAGTTTTGATGCCTTTGAGCAGTATTTCCGTGGTGGTATTTACCACCTTGGCAACCAATGTGGTGGCGTGGAAACGTGGATTGTTAACCCCAAAAAATAATTGATATGGAAGTCATCTTTCTTTTAATAGCCGTCAGTTTAGTCTTGGCCATTACATTTTTAGTCTTGTTTTTCAAGGCTATGAAAGGTGGACAATTTGACGACGACTACACTCCCTCCATTAGGATTTTATTCGATAATCATAAGAAAACAACTAAAAAAGATCAACCAACAAAACCTAAGTCCTATGAATGATACGATACTGGATAGGTTCCATTATGACAATAAGATTGTCAAATACTTTGGAGCTGCAACGATTATCTGGGGCCTCATCGGGATGCTGGTAGGGGTTTTGGCCGCTACCCAGTTATTTCTTCCCGAGGCCAATTTGGGCAATCCTTACACGACCTTTGGAAGGATAAGGCCCCTTCATACCAATGCGGTTATTTTCGCTTTCGTGGGGAATGCGATTTTTGCCGGGGTATATTATTCCATGCCACGATTGCTCAAAACTCCCATGTGGAATGAGGCCCTGAGTTGGTTTCACTTCTGGGGATGGCAATTAATTATCGTAGCAGCGGCGATTACCTTACCGCTCGGACTTACTACGTCTAAAGAATATGCCGAACTGGAGTGGCCCATTGACATTGCCATCGCGGTAGTTTGGGTAGCTTTTGGTGCCAATATGATTGGTACCCTTATCAAGCGGAGGGAACGCCATATGTATGTCGCTATTTGGTTTTACCTGGCCTCCTTTGTGACAGTTGCGGTGTTGCATATTTTCAACTCTTTTGAGCTACCGGTTAATTTTTGGAAGAGTTATTCAGCGTATGCCGGAGTACAGGATGCCCTGGTACAGTGGTGGTACGGGCACAATGCGGTGGCCTTCTTTCTGACTACGCCATTCTTGGGATTGATGTATTATTTCCTTCCCAAGGCCGCGAATAGACCGGTTTACTCTTACAAGCTTTCAATTGTCCATTTCTGGTCCTTGATCTTCATTTATATGTGGGCAGGACCGCACCATTTGCTTTATACGGCCCTTCCTGAGTGGGCTCAGGTATTGGGAACCGCATTTTCGGTAATGCTGATCGCTCCTTCTTGGGGAGGGATGGTGAATGGATTGTTGACCTTAAGAGGAGCTTGGGACCGGGTGAGGGAAGAACCTGTATTGAAATTTATGGTAGTCGCTATTACCGCTTATGGGATGGCGACTTTTGAAGGGCCGATGCTTTCCTTAAAAAATGTAAATGCCATTGCGCATTATACCGATTGGATTGTAGCTCACGTGCACATTGGAGGGTTGGGATGGAATGGTTTCTTGACCTTTGGGATGTTGTACTGGATGTGGCCAAGGTTATTCAATACGACCATTTATTCTAAAAAACTGGCCAATACACACTTTTGGATCGGAACCTTAGGCATTCTTTTCTACGCTTTGCCCATGTATGTGGCTGCATTTACTCAATTTTTGATGTTGAGAGAATTTGATGAAATGGGAAGATTAGCTTACGGTAATTTTCTTCAGACAGTAGTTGAATTGGTGCCCATGTATATGTTGAGAGCCTTTGGTGGTTTGCTTTACCTATCTGGAGCGGTAATCATGGTTTACAACATGTACAAGACTGCCAAAAAAGGAGTTTTTCAAGCTTATGAAGAAGATCAGGCACCAGCCCTGACCAAAAGCTACAATGCAACCGGGGAATTCTGGCATCGGGCCTGGGAGCGAAAGCCGATATTCTTCACTGTCCTCTCGACCCTTGCTATAGCGATCGGGGGGGCCATTGAGATTATACCCACCATTTTGGTCAAGTCAAATGTACCCACGATTTCTTCAGTGAAACCTTACACTCCTTTAGAATTGGAAGGAAGGGATCTTTACATAGCTAATGGCTGTGTGGGTTGTCATTCTCAAATGATTCGACCTTTCCGATTTGAAACCGAGCGATACGGAGAATATTCCAAAGCGGGTGAATTTGTCTATGACAGACCATTTCTTTGGGGCTCTAAACGTACAGGACCTGATCTCCACCGAATCGGCGGGAAATATCCTGATTCTTGGCATTATTTCCATATGGAAAATCCGGCCTCGATGTCTCCCGGCTCCTTGATGCCGCCTTATCCCTGGATGACGACCAATTTGATGGATTATTCGGATCTCCCAGCAAAAATTCGAACTCTTCAGAAACTCGGTGTACCCTATCCTGAGGGCTACGATCAGCAAGCCATGCAGGATCTCGATCAGCAAGCCAACCAGATTACCGAGAACCTCAAGGAGTCTGGTGTTGAGGTCTTACCCCATGCTGAGATTGTGGCTCTGATTGCTTATTTGCAGCGCCTAGGAACCGATATTAAAACTTCAGCATCCAATTAAACTCCAGAAATCATGTATAAGGAAGTATTAAGATCAATCGAAAATATAGAAATCTACCCGATCATTTCCCTGCTCATTTTTGTGCTGTTTTTCCTCGGTGTATTCATTTGGGTGAAAACAATGCCAAAAGATTTGGTAGATCATTTGAAGTCTTTGCCTATGGAAAAAGACGAGGACCAAACCACAGAAAAGCCATGAAAAAGTTATTGTTCCTCACTGTGATTGTAAGCTCCCTTTCGGCCAATGCCGTATGGGCTCAAAGCGAATCCTCCACCTGGTATACGGATCTTCAGGCGATGGATTCCAGCCAATTGACGCTGTTAATCATTCTGGCAATAGTTCTCGGTGTCATCCTTTTACTCTTGGTTTTGATGGTTTACTTGATGTCATTCATGCAAGCCATTATTCGTAAAGAAAACCCAGAAGCAGCCCAGCAGCCCAGCTGGTGGGAGAAGTTTAAGGAGCGATTCGTCACCGGTAAAATGGATGCAGTCGGAGGACTGGAAGAGCGAAAAAAAATGATGTCCGATCACTCTTACGATGGAATTACCGAGTTGGATAATTTTATGCCGCCCTGGCTACAGTGGGTATTTACATTATCGACCGTTTTCGCAATTCTCTATTTTGTCCATTATTCGGTTCTCGGTACTGGAAAAACAGGAATAGAGGAGTATGAGGAAGAATTACGTATTGAGGCTATCGTGGCCGAGCAAAGACAAGAAAACATGGCCTCTTCAATTGATGAAGAAAATGTAACCTTTGACAGCTCCGAGGAAGCCTTCAGTATCGGTAAATCCATCTTTGAGGTGAATTGTGCTGCCTGTCACGCCAACGACGGGGGAGGAGGCGTTGGTCCCAATTTGACCGATGAATATTGGATTCATGGCGGCTCGATCCAGTCTATTTTCTCAGTAATTAAGTATGGGGTAGTTAGCAAAGGAATGGTTCCTTGGGAAGACCAATTGACGCCCCTGGAGATTCAGCAAGTTTCCAGTTATATCATGAGGTTGAAAGGCACTGCTCCTGCCAACCCAAAAGAACCTCAGGGGGAGCTTTATGCCCCAGAAGAAAACTCCTCTGAACCAGAGGAAGTGACAGAAGGTACCAGTGAAGCGGTTAGTTTGTAATAAATTGATGACATCGGGAATTTATTCCCGATGTCTTAACTCCTAGTCAGCAATGGCAAAAAATAACCCCCATTTAAATCCGGAAACTTTCAGGGATGCCCTGGCCACGGTCAAAGAAGATGGTAAGCGAAACTGGGTTTATCCTAAAAAGGTAAAGGGTTTCTTTTATCGCTACCGAACCTATCTTTCTTGGGTTTTATTGGCCATTTTATTTGTCGGACCATTCATTCAGGTGGATGGTCGACCTTGGCTTCTCTTCAATATTTTTGAGCGAAAGTTTATCCTATTTGGTGCTGTTTTTTGGCCACAGGATACCCATTTGCTGATTTTCTTATTGCTGATCTTCTTTGTGTTTATTATTCTTTTTACCGTTGTTTTTGGCAGAATTTGGTGTGGTTGGGCTTGTCCTCAAACCCTTTTTATGGAACTAGTTTTCCGTAAAATAGAATACCTAATCGAAGGAGATGCCAATCAACAGCGGAAACTCAATGAAGCTCCTTGGACAGCAGGAAAAATTTCAAAAAAGGGAATAAAGCTGAGTGTTTTTGCATTGATTTCTTTGGCTATTGGTCATTTGGTCATGGCTTATTTGATCGGAATAGATCAAGTATTGGAGATTGTTTCCCGACCGCCGGCTGAGAATTTGGCTGGATTTATAGGCCTAATTGCCTTCTCAGGTATTTTCATGTTTGTCTTCACCTGGTTTAGAGAGCAGGCCTGCATTGTTGTCTGTCCTTACGGTCGATTGCAGGGCGTGTTGCTGGATAATAATTCCATCAATGTGATGTACGATTATGTCAGGGGGGAACCTCGTGGACCCATCCGGAAAAATGAAAAGGCAGAGGTTCACAAAGGCGACTGTGTGGATTGTACGCTTTGTGTTCAAGTTTGTCCCACCGGAATCGATATCCGAAATGGCATACAGATGGAATGCGTCAATTGTACCGCTTGTATGGATGCCTGTGATGAAGTCATGGTCAAGGTAGACCGGCCTAAAGGGCTCATCCGATATGCTTCTGAGAGTAGTATTAAAGAAGGTGTTCAGAAATTGATTACCAATCGGGTAAAAGCCTATTCGGTGGTTTTGATCTTGCTCATTGCTGCATTCATTACTTTGATTGCTACACGGGATGTATTTGAGGCTACGATCACACGGTTTCCGGGGATGACCTATCAGTTGCGAGATGATCAAACTGTGTCCAATCTGTACCAAATCACCTTGATCAATAAAACCTTTGAAGCACAAGAGGTGAATTTAGCTTCCCTGCTCGCTGGGTACCGAGTGGAAAAAGTTGGTGATCAGAATTGGGTTTTGGAGCCACAGTCAAAAATGGAGGGGCGATTCTTTTTAGTGAAAGATCAGGCTTCGGTAGATTTACCGCAAGAGGAAGTTCCTTTGTCTCTTACCCATGATGGAAAAGAAGTCGAACAAATCAAAACGAGCTTTATGGCTCCCGTATACAAATAAAATTTAGGGGTATGAATTGGGGAAAAGGAATTGTACTAACCATCATCGGATTTATAGCCATCGTGATGACGATGGTTGTAATTTCTGTACGAATGGATGGGATTGAATTGGTTACCGATAATTATTACGAACAGGAAATCAAATACCAAGATCGAATCGATGAAGAAAGACTGACCTTGGCTTTGGAAAGAACGGTGCTGGTTTTTGACCCGGATACCAAGTCGGTGATTTTGGATTTGCCGGTAGGTTCCAAAGGAAAGCTTAATCTTTTCCGACCTTCAGAAAGAGCCTTGGATCAGGAAATGACTGTGGAAATTGAGGAGCGTGGGAAAAAACAAGTTTCCATTAGACATTTGAAACCAGGCTATTGGCGAATTCAGCTTTCCTGGACCGAACATGGCAAAAATTACTATCAGGAAAAGAAAATTACATTGTGATGATATTTTGGACTGCATTTCTGCTCGGGTTTCTCGGCTCTTTCCATTGCATGGGAATGTGTGGTCCGATCGCTATGGCAGTCGGAAGTACCAAAGCCCATTCCTATCTGCTAAATAAAATTCTTTACAATCTGGGAAGAAGCGCCACCTATGCCATGTTGGGATGGATCATCGGTAGCCTGGGCTTTACGCTTTCCTTGGCAGGTTTTCAGCAGTGGTTCTCCATTTTGATGGGAATTGTCATTTTAGGAGTAGCCATTAGTTATAAAAAATCCGATCAACTTCTCACTCATCCACTTTTCTCGGGAACAGTCAAATGGATTAAAAACAAACTTTCTTTCTTGTTGAAGAAAGGTGGATCCTGGGCCTTTTTCGCTACCGGTTTGGCCAATGGACTTTTGCCTTGCGGAATGGTGTATCTGGCACTGATCGCTGCTTTGGGTTTGCAAAGTCCATGGCTGGGTGCTACCTACATGTTTTTCTTTGGCTTGGGGACTATTCCTTTGCTTTTGGTTTTGATGTATTCGGGAAGTATCATCCCCTTAAAACTTCGGATGAATTTTCAAAAAGCCATCCCCTATGTAGGAGTGCTGATTGGTTTGATTTTCATCTTCAGAGGCTTGGGTTTGGGGATCCCGGGATTGAGTCCGAGTTTGGAAGTTTTTAATTATGGTACGGCCCAATTTGAAATCACGATGTGCCATTGATTGGGTCATCGTGATTTTTCAGGGATTTTGAATGAAACTTTATGTTAAATCGCCTTACTGAACGAAAGCTGTTTTGAGCTTTTTTGAATCAACTTCAGATCAAATTGCATGCAAATTGTTCGGATCAATGCCATTCCCATTTCAGAAACTCGGATTGATTTTCCTGTGAATTCTAAGAGTCCTTCGAATTGCATTTCTTGTAATTTTTCCAAGTTCTCTTGGGGAAGTTGATCTAAAATCTCTTCTGGAATATAGGCTTTACCGGTACAAATCAATTCCAAAATAAGCGCCTTGATTTTAAGGTCTTCTTCACTGAGCCGATGTCCTTTTTGGAGAGGCCAATGTCCCTCTGATAAGTTGTTTTCGTAGCTGGAAATTGATTTTTCGTTTTGGGCGTAAGCCAGATGAATGTCACTGATGCTACTGGCTCCCAATCCAATCAATAGGGTTGAAGGGGATGTGGTATAGCCCATAAAATTCCGGTGAAGTGTGCCTTTTGCCTTGGCTAGGCATAGTGGATCGTCGGGTTGAGCAAAGTGATCCATGCCGATTTCGGCATAACCCATTTGGATTAATTTTTCCTTACCAAACTCATAAAGCGCTCGTTTCTGCTGCTCTGAAGGAAGGAAGCTTTCATAACTCCGTTGTGCAGGAAAAGCGCTCGGCACATGAGCGTAGCTGTAAAAAGCGATCCGATCTGGAGCGAGCTTGGCTACCTGTTCAAAAGTAGCCTCAAGGGTCTGTAAACTCTGATGGGGAAGCCCATAAATCAAATCAAAATTAACCGAAGTGTAGCCTGTTGTTCGTGCATTACGAGTTGCTTCTTCAACTTTTTCCACCGGTTGCAATCGGTGGATCGCTTTTTGGACCCTGGGATCAAAATCCTGAATTCCATAACTTACCCGGTCAAAACCCAACTTGCCCAAAACGCTCAAATGCTCCAGAGTGGTGTTGTTTGGATGTCCTTCGAAGCTAAACTCCTTGTGCTCTAGGATTTCCACATTTTTTAAAATAGCACTCAAAAGGTGGTGAAGGGATTCCGGGCTGAAAAAGGTGGGCGTTCCGCCTCCAAGGTGAATTCCCGCCAATTTTGGTTTTTCACCAAACAAGGCTAGGTACTTTTCCCATTCGCTCAACACTGCTTTCAGATAGGGGGACTCAACTTGATGATTTTTGGTAATTCGTTTGTTGCAGCCGCAATAAGTGCATAAGCTTTCGCAAAAAGGCAAGTGGAGATACAGGGTAATCCCTTCCGATTTTCCATAAAGTTGGAATGATTTTTTCACCAATTCTTCCCAGTTTGCTGCATTTAGGTTGTTTTCCCAAAGTGGAACTGTCGGGTAGCTGGTATATCTCGGGGTAGGTGTATTGTATTTTTGGATGAGCGGAGCGGGGAGATTCATACGGTTGCTTTTGACAAAGTTGACCTGGGAAAGGGTGAAAAAAGCTGACCAAATTAATCCGATCACCTGATAAAAATCAGGATTTTTATCGGGTGAATTTCTGGCTTCACTAGTTGGGTGTCCAGTCTAGGAAATGCAATTAAAGCTGCTTTTTAAGAAGACTCAACCTATCAATCCAACAGGAAGTTGTTGAGGAAACTGCTCTTGAGCATTAACCAAACCAAGAAGAATAAAATCCCCCAAAAAAGATAAACCCGATAGTAATCCGTAGTTTCCTTGTATCGGTTTTCGATGATTTCAGTTTTTTCTAAAGTGTCGATCTGATCAAAAATAGTTTGCAGGGCATTTCCGTCCGAGGCTCGGAAAAATTCACCCTGAGACAAATTTGCGATTTCTCGTAGCGTAGTTTCATCGAGGTAACTTTCCACCATTTGTGGGCGTCCAAAAAAATCTGTCCCGTAAGGGACCATTCCGTCTTTTCCGACCGCGATGGTGTAAATTTTGATATCCAGAGCGGCGGCTAATTCTGCGGCAAAAAGCGGATCTACATTTCCGGCATTACTTTCCCCGTCGCTTAGCAAAATCATCACTTTGGAAGCCGATTCGGCTTCTTTCATGCGGTTGGTTCCCGAGGCAATGGCCGAGCCGATAGCAGTACCCTTAGCCTCCATCATGTCAAAAGAAATTTCACTGATGAGTTCTGTGAGTAACTTGTAGTCATTGGTCAGGGGTGCTAAAGAATAGGCTTCTCCGGCAAAAACGACCATTCCGATCCGATCTCCCAGACGGCCGTTTATAAAATCAATAGCGGTGTTTTTTGCAGCTTCGAGTCGATTGGGTTTAAAATCCTGCAGGTCCATGGATTCTGAAATATCCATCACCAACATAATATCAATTCCTTCGGTATATTGCTCGACGCGTTCATTGCTTCGCTGGGGTCTGGCTAAGGCCAAAATCAATAAGGTTAGTGCCAAAAGAAATACTCCGGTAGGAATCAGCCTGAGGTATGTCCAGGGATTGTTTTGAGCGATTCGTTTGGGTAGCGAAAGCTCCAGTACCGGGTTTTTAAGAAATTTGATAAATTTTCGAAGGATCATCAACAAGGGGACCACCCAGATCAAATTCAAAAGTAGGGGTTTTTCCCACTCGTAGGTGCTGAAGGTCTCCGGCAAAAACCACGACCAGCTAAAAAACTCAGTTAGTTGCTCGATCATGCTTTAATTTGGCTTAATTTTTCCTGATATTTTTTCCTTGCTACTTCAAGAAGGTATTCATTGGCTTCTTGATATTCACCTGTTTTTCCAGCGTAAATAAGAATCTCTACCACACGAAGCGAGCTGAAAACCTTCGTATCATTAAGATTTTGTCCGATTTCACTTGCAGTCCATTCTTTGATTGGCAAGGAAGTAAGTTGCTCGAGGTAGCCTTTCCAAAGACCCAGTAATTCATCACCTGCTTGGGTGGTCTTTTGTTCTTCCAGTTTCTGGGTAGATAGGTTCCACTGCTTTTCAAATCTAGCCCACTGTCGTTTGGTATTTCGCTCGGTCCAAAGCTTTTTGATTCGATCGGCAAACAACCCGTAGAGCAAGCCAAGCAGAAAAACTAAAATCAATGCCCCAATGCCTAACAGAATCCAATTCCAGCGTTTTTCAATGGGCTGGTAGATATTATTTTCCTGAAAAACCAATTGCTCTGGGATACTGTCCAGTGTCAATTTTAACTTCAGTTCGGCTTCCAACGGAAAATGAGCGATGCTATCGTATCGGTTTAATTCATAGACTGGAAGCGTCAGATACGTACTGGGTTCCAAGGAGAAATTGGAAAGAAAATAGACCGTGCTATCCTGGGTAATGCTGTCAGTGGTAGAAGATATGTAGGTTTTTTTTTCCAGCAAAACAAAAGGGTCAAAATCAAAAGTCGAATCCGGAAAGATAAGTTGTTTGTTTTGAGGATAGGTAGCCTTGAGTACAAAGCCGACCCGTTCGCCGAGTTTTGCCGAATCCTGCATAAAATAGCCGTCGATTTGCACCTGTTGCTGAGCAAATAGCGAGGAGAAAGGAAGCAGTATAAAAATGAATAACCAGATTTTACCCACGTTTCATGCTTTTGTTTCGGTACTTGAATAATTCAATAAGAGGAAGAACAATGTCCTGGGTAGTATCAATCGCCAAGTAGTTGATTTGATTTTTTTTGCAGAGTTCTTTTAAGCGATCCCGTTCGGTTGTAAAGGTATCGGCTATTTTTTTGGAAAAGCTACCGAAAGCCGTATTCACCCAAGTTGTTTTTCCTTTTTCTTTATCGTAAACAGGTATGATCCCTAAAGCTGGTAAGGCCGACTCCCGGGGGTCGGTCAGCTGAATCGCCACCAAATCATGTCGCTCGGCCAAGGCCCGGAAGGGTCGTTCGTATCCTTCGTCGATAAAATCTGAAATCACAATAATTATACTTCGCTTCTTAATTAAGTTTAGTGCAAAGGTAAACATGGCATTCAGATCCGTTTTCAAGGAATGATTTTCATGATCAAAAATTCCACGGATCATCTTGATGCCTTGCTTTCCCCCTTTGGCTGGCAGGATGATTTTTTCTTTTTGATCAGAGAAGCTCACCAGTCCCACCTGACTTCCTTCAAATATCGCAGCTAAGGTGAGTACTCCGCTAATGACTTTCCCTTGATCAATTTTCTTGTTTCCAGCTTGTCCAATATCTTGACTTCCAGAAATATCCAGTAGAAAATAAACCGATTGATCTTTGTCCTCTCTGAAGGTTTTGACAAATGTACCGTGGCCCTTGGCAGAAACTTTCCACTCGATGGTCCGTACATCATCACCGTATTGGTAGGGTCTGAGATCGTCAAACTCTAATCCGGATCCCTTGAAAATCGACTGATATTCTCCCTGTAAGTGATTGTTGGCCACTTTCCGGATCATTATTTCATATTTTCGGAGCTTACTGAAGAGCTGATTCATCCTTGGGTGATTTGAACAGCCTAAGTTATGGTTCTGCGAGCAATTATAAAATTTCCCTTACAGGAAGGGTAAGAAGATTATCCGTTAAAAAAACCTAATTTTGTACTGTGAAAAATTATTTAGCTCTTGTCTTAACGATCTTTTACCTGATTTCATGCAGTGAGAAGGAGTCTATTGAGGGTGTGCTTTCCGAGGATAAAATGGTGACCGTTTTAGTAGATATTCACCTGACTGAGGGCATCGCCAGTGCGATGCCGGTTCCCTATGATTCCTCACAGACTCTTTATAAATTGATGGAACGGGATGTTTTTTTAAAACATGAAGTCTCAGATTCGGTTTTCAACGAAAGCATGAGATATTACCTTCAATACCCTGACCAAATGGATCGAATTTATGCCCGTGTGATTGATTCTTTGGTCGTTCGTGAGACCAAGCCAACCAGCGAAGAAAAACGTTAATGTTATATCCCGATAATCTCGAACAGAAAATAAATTTTCAGAAGATCAAAGATCTGCTCAAGGAAGAATGTACTTCTGCTTTGGGAATGGATTACGTTGACAAAGTTTCGTTTTCTTCAGATCCCAGGCTCGTTCAGAAACTGCTCGATCAAACCGATGAATTTCTCCAAATACTGATTTCAGGCGAGCACTTTCCCAGTTCTAATTTTACAAACCTGAATCCATTTTTAGAAAAAGCAAAACTGGAAGGGGCCTTTTTGGATCAGGAAGAATTTCATGAGATCAAACTTTCTTTGCAAACCCTTCAGGGATGCTTGCGGTTTTTTGCCAAAAATGGGGAATCTTATCCAGCCCTAAGCCAGTTGCTGGGACTGGTGATTGATTTGGATATGGGATTGCTCAAGGCGATCGAATTGATAATTGATGAGAAAGGAAAGATACGCAGCACTGCCAGTAAGGAGCTTCAACTGATCAGAAATCAGATATTATATGAAGAAGGCAGACTCCGCAAAGTGATGGATCGGGTTTTCAAAGAGGCTCGGGCCAAAGGTTTGACCCCGGAGGATGCGGCGATAACAATCCGATCGGGGAGATTGGTCATCCCGGTGGCTGCCGAAAATAAGCGGAAATTGCGGGGATTTATCCATGATGAGTCTGCCACCGGACAAACCGTTTACATGGAACCAGAAGAAGCCTTGGACATCAATAATGAAATCCGAGATTTGGAATACATGGAGCGCAGGGAAATCATCAAAATTCTCATCCAGCTCACAGATCGACTTCGGCCTTCCATTCCATTGCTTCGAAAAGCGACCAATTTTCTTGGATTGATCGATTTCATCCGTGCTAAGGCAAAATTTGCTCAAAAAACAGGAAGTGTTAAACCTGTCTTGGTCCGAGAGCGAGTGATATCCTGGACACAAGCAAGGCATCCACTTTTGGAGTTGGCGCTGAAGGCTCAAGGGAAAAAAGTGGTCCCTTTATCCATTGAGTTAGGTGGTCAGCATCGTCTTTTGGTGATTTCCGGCCCCAATGCCGGCGGAAAATCAGTGACGCTGAAAACTGTAGCTCTACTGCAGTATATGCTCCAAAGTGGGCTTTTGATTCCTGTTCATCCAGACTCCAAAAGTTCTCTTTTTGATCATTTCTTTATCGATATCGGGGATGAACAAAATTTGGAGAACGATCTGAGTACCTATTCATCTCATTTGATGAGTATGAAATACTTTACCCAGTTTGCCAATAAAAAAACCCTGCTTTTTATTGATGAATTTGGGACCGGAACCGAGCCACAGTTTGGAGGTGCAATTGCCGAATCGATCTTGCTTTCTTTGAATAAAGCCGGAGCTTTTGGAGTAGTTACCACTCACTATGGTAATCTCAAGCAGGTGGCCAGTAAAAATCAAGGCTTGGTCAATGGGGCGATGCGTTATGATGTTGAAAAGCTTGAACCACTTTATCAGTTGGAAATCGGCAAGCCAGGCTCCTCTTTTGCTTTGGAAATTGCCTCAAAAATCGGAGTTGCGCGAGAAATTTTAGATTATGCCAAAGCTCAAATCGGAGAGGATCGGGTTCGTTACGATCGCTTGTTAACTAAGCTCGAAAACGAAAAAAACCAATATGCTGAGTTACTGCAAGAGGTTAAACAAAAAGAAAAACTCCTCAAAACCCGTCTGACAGAGTATAATGAGTTGAAGGAAACGATTGATCAAACCAAAAAACGCTACATCCAAGAAGCCAAATTGGAGGCAAAACGGATTTTGGATGAGACCAATAAAAAAATCGAAAAGACGATACGGGAAATTAGGGAGGGCAAAGCCGAGAAAGAAAAAACGCTTCAGTTGAGAAAGGAACTGGAAACTTTTAAACAGGAGATAAAGCCCGAAAAAACGACTCTAAAGGACCCTGAAGTTAAGGTTCTGGGAGGGAAAATTGAGGTTGGCGACTGGGTACGATTAAAGGATAATGGAGCGATTGCCCAGGTTTTGCAGCTGAAAGCCAAAGAAGCAGATATTTCCATCGGTGAATTAAAATCCACAGTGAAGTTGACACGTTTGGAAAAGATTTCCAATACTCAAATAAAAAGGGAGCAAAAATCAGCAAATAGTCGTACAGGATTTAGTACTACGCAAAAGATGATGGACTTTTCTCCCAATCTTGATTTAAGAGGGAAAAGAGGAGAGGAGATTTTGCCTTTAGTTCAGAATTTTATCGATGATGGGAATATGCTTGGTGTCAAGGATCTTCGGATTGTCCATGGAAAAGGAGATGGGATTTTAAGGGAGATCACTCGAAATCTGCTGCGGACTATGGCTCCGGTGAGAAAAATGGAGGATGAGCATGCCGACCGGGGTGGTGCGGGCGTAACTTTGGTGACCCTTAAATAAAAAAAGGGAAGCCGCTGACTTCCCATTCTATTTTTTTTAAATGACGGATCAATTTTTGACTAGATTGAATACATAATTACCTGAAACCGCAAAGTTTTCCCCGACTCTTGCCTCTGGGGCTGGAATGTTAAATTCCAATCTTAGGTCATCTCCATTGACCGTGAATGAAATTTCTCTTCCTGCTGCTGGTCGAGTTCCGGTTAAGGTAATTTTATCAAAATTAGTCCCAGCAAAACTCCAATTCCCAGAATTGTCAAACAAGTCGTTGTTGTTTCGAGTGGTGTAGGTCTGAGAGGATCCTGAATTGAGGATGATTTCGAACCCTTCGTAAAGATCAGTCACATCTGTCCCACTTCTGGTTACTGATCCTCCGTTTGAAATTTCCCAAGTTTGGGAACCTGAACCGGTTAGCGCTTCTATGGCGATTTCTTCCTCTGTCTGCTGGGGTGGAGGAGGGGTAGGGTCTCCTCCGCAAGAAAAAGAACCGATTAAAATAAAGGCCAGCAGGCCTAATCTAAACAATGATATTTTCATGAGTTTCCTTTTATGGAATATAAAATTAATGATATGGATGGAAGATCAAAGACTTGGCTCATTTATAATCTTCCAAAGCGATCTTTTGTTGACAAAATTCAAATTCTCGGGGCTCGTTGGAGCAAACAATCAAAATCCGATTTTTTGTAAACTGCTGAATCATTTCCAGATACCAGGCAATTCCTTTCTTATCTAGATTTGAAGTGGGTTCGTCCAAAAACACGATCTGTGATTCTGAAAAAAGAGCCAGTCCCAGTTTTAATCGCTGTTTCATTCCGGAAGAAAATAGTCCGACTTGCTTATCCATATGCTGATCCAAATAAAGGAGTTGAGCAATGGCTGAAAGTTGGATGCCCGCTTTCAACTGTTTGAATTTAAAATGAAATTGAATCAGTTCTCTTAAACTCAACTCTTCCGGAAGTTCCATATAGGGGGCGGCAAGGGTCAATTTATAAAACCAATCCGAATCCTGTATTTCAACTAAGGATTCCGTATATCTGATTTTTCCCGAGGTCAATGGAATTGCTCCGGCAAGGCATTTGAGCAAGGTTGATTTCCCCGATCCATTACTTCCAGTGATGGCCAATGAGTCTCCGGTG
Organism: Algoriphagus sp.; assembly: GCF_024305035.1. Taxonomy (GTDB): domain Bacteria; phylum Bacteroidota; class Bacteroidia; order Cytophagales; family Cyclobacteriaceae; genus Algoriphagus. The sequence continues at coordinate 87,716 of NZ_JAMWZB010000019.1, read as the reverse complement.
ACTAATTCAAGGGAGAGATTTTTAAAAATCCATTCGTATTGAAATCGCTTCGAAGCTTCTTCTAGATGGATTTTCAGCATACTTAATTGATATAACCTTTCATGACACCTCGTTCAGATGAACGGATAAAGTTGAGTATTTCATCGCGTTCTTTTGTGGCAGGGAGGTTGACTTCAATTTCTTCCAGGGCTTTACTGTTGTTAAGGCTGTTGAGGAAAAGATAGCGATATACCTCTTGAATGTGGGCAATCGTTTCACTGGAAAACCCTCTTCTGCGTAGTCCAAGTGAATTGACCCCGGCGTAAGAAAGAGGTTCGCGAGCAGCTTTCGTAAACGGAGGAACGTCTTTTCTTACCAAAGACCCACCTGAAATCATGGAGTGCATTCCTACTTTTACAAACTGATGAATGGCACTTGATCCGCCGACTATCGCCCAGTCATCTATTGAAACATGTCCTGCAATTTGTACTGAATTGGCGATAATAACATTACTTCCAATGACACAGTCATGAGCAACATGGACATAGGCCATCAATAAACAATTGCTTCCGATGACGGTCGTTTGTTTATCTACCGTTCCCCGGCTAATGGTGACGCATTCCCGAATGGTTGTATTGTTTCCAATCACTACGGTGGACTCTTCCCCCTGAAATTTCAGATCTTGTGGGATTCCTGCGATAACTGCTCCTGGGAAAATTCTGCAGTTTTCACCTATTCTGGCCCCCGGGAAAATGGTTACATTGGGGCCCACCCAGGTATTATCGCCAATGATCACATTATCATGAATCATGGTAAACGGGTCGATGGATACGTTTTTCCCAAGCTCTGCCCCCGGATCAATATGTGCTAATGGGCTAATCATGACTCTTTTCGCGTTATACTTGCTGTCATTACAGCCTCACAGACTAAGGTGTTGCCCACATAGGCTTCTCCCCTCATTTTTGCGATTCCCCTTCGGATCGGAGCTAAAAGTTCACATTTAAAAATCAATGTATCTCCTGGAAGAACCATTTTTCGGAATTTACAACTTTCGATTCCAAGAAAATAGGTCCAATAGTTTTCCGGGTCATCTACTGTGCTCAAAACCAAAATTCCTCCAGTTTGGGCCATTGCTTCCACCTGAAGTACACCAGGCATTACAGGGTTCCCGGGAAAGTGGCCCATGAAAAACGGCTCATTCATGGTGACATTTTTTACTCCCGCCACGATAGTGTCATCTAAATAAATGATTTTATCAATCAACTGAAATGGGTAACGATGAGGAAGAATATTACTTATCTGATTGATATCCATTACCGGAGGAAGTTTCGGATCGTAATGCGGGATATGCGAGGCACCCGCTTTTTCCATTGCTCGTTTTAATTTTTTAGCAAAAGCAACATTGGCTGCATGACCTGGTCTGGCAGCCAGAATTTGGGCCTTAAGTGGTCTTCCGACCAAAGCCAAGTCTCCGACCACATCGAGCAGTTTGTGTCTTGCAGGTTCATTTCGATAGCGGAGATCCACGTTGTTTAGTATTCCCTCTTTTTTTACCTCAACCCGTTGTTTGTTAAACATTTTGGCCAGATTTGCCAACTCTTTTTCTTCTACTACTCGATCCACCACCACGATGGCATTATTCAGATCTCCCCCTTTGATTAGATTGGAGTTATACAGCATTTCAAGTTCATGCAAAAAACAGAATGTTCGACAGGAAGCGATTTCGGATTTAAACTGCGAAATGTCTGTGATCGAGGCATGTTGGCTTCCTAAAACTGGGGAGTTGTAATCCACCATAACGGTCACTCGGTAATTATCGGTAGGCAGTGCAACCATTTCTACCTCCCGCGAGGGATCTTTGTATTGAATGCTTTCCTGAACTTCAAAAAAACGTCTCAATGCATTTTGCTCCTCCAGTCCGGCATCCTCTAAAACATCAATAAATTGGATGGATGAGCCGTCCATGATCGGGGGTTCGGGTCCATCCAGTTGAATCAAGACGTTGTCTATTTCCATTCCCACCAAAGCTGCCAGTACATGCTCCACGGTGTAAACCCTTGCGCCGTTTTGCTCCAAGGTGGTTCCCCGGGAAACATCCACCACCAAATCACAATCTGCATCCACGGTGGGGTTGCCTTCCAGGTCAATTCGCTGGAATTTGATCCCGTGATTAGGCGGGGCAGGTAAAAAAGTCATATTGGAAATTACTCCGGTATGGAGCCCAACTCCCGATAGTTCGACTTGCTTCTTAATGGTGTGTTGTTTTACTTTCATTTCTTCTTCAGCCTTTTCAAATGCATTGGGGCGCAAAATTAAGGCTTTTTTTCCAGTTCTTTGATTCGATTTTCAAGTCCCTCCAAGTTTTTGAAAATGGTGTAGGATTTCAGGAAGTTTTTCATGTCCATGGCCATGTAGCCAAAAAGAGTTTGACCAGGCTTTTTAATGGTTTTACTGATGCCTGAATTGGCACCTATGGTGGTTTGGTCTGCGATTTTGATATGGCCTACAATTCCCGCTTTGCCGGCGATAACGCAGTTTTTACCGATTTCGGTCGATCCCGATATACCGGCTTGAGCAGCGATTACCGTATTTTCCCCGATGATGACATTGTGTGCGATTTGAACTTGATTATCGATTTTTGCTCCTTTTTTGATAATCGTCGATCCCATGGTCGCGCAGTCTATGGTGGAGTTGGCCCCGACGCTGACCCAATCCTCCAAAATTACATTTCCGATTTGAGGGATGGCTTTGTAGCTTCCATCTTCCTGGGGGGCAAAACCGAATCCATCTGAACCAATAACTGCTCCGGGGGAGATTTCACAGTGAGATCCGATTACCGTATCAGCACAGATTTTTGCACCAGCATGAATTACGGTATGGTCCCCGATTTTGACCCGATCCCCGATGTAAGCTTGAGGATGTATTTTTACATTTTCGCCTAGTTCACAGTTTTTTCCAATATAGGAAAATGCTCCTCTGTAGCCGTTTGGTCCTATTTTGCTACTGGGGTCCAAATGAGAGGGTTCTTCTACACCTGTCAAGGCAGATTTGGATAATTGCACATAGGCTTCTAACAATTGCGTAAAGCCGGTATATGCATCTTTTACCCGAATCAAGTTGGTGCGAAATGATTTGGTAGGTTTAAACCCTTCTGAAACAATCACTGCCGTGGCCTCTGTGGTGTAGAGGTAGGGTTCATATTTTTCATTGGAAAGAAAGGAGATGCCCCCTGACTTTCCTTCTTGGATTTTATCCAGCCGGCTGACTTTAAGGGAAGTATCTCCTTCCACTGTTCCGTTTAGAAGAGAGGCAATCTGTCCTGTGGTAAATTCCATAGTTTCTCTGATGGATTTAGGAGTTTAAATTTAGGCTTTTTGCCTTACATATGTAGTGTTTCTCAACGATTTTACTCATTACTTTGATATTAGGAAGGTCTGCTGCTTGAGCGACATCAATAACTTCTCCTTTTTTGGTCAAAATATTAATCCGGTCTCGGGTCAAGTAACCATAATTGCTTACCGTTCCACTGGAGAAGAAAAAAGGCAAATCAGACTCGGGTATTCCCAGCTTCATCCGGGTTTTTTCCTGAAGCTCGGCAATTTCACCATCACTAGGTTTTTCATTGCTGAGCCTGATTTTGAATAGATTTCGAGTCAAAAACATCTGTGAAATATTTCGCAATATATAATCGGGATGTCTTTTCCAGAGTTTAATTGCTCCCCAAATGTCAAAATCGTCGAGTTCCAGAAATATTTTCAATAAGCCTTGATTGCTTTGAAAATCCGCTAAGGTAAGCTCATGGGACAACAAATAGTCAAACTCATCTGAAATCATAAAGTTTGTCCCGGATTGTCTGAGGTGCTTGGCACGGGTGATCAGATTTATGAGCATTTTCTCAGCGCTGACTGTGGTTTTGTGCAGATAGACCTGCCAATACATTAGCCTACGGGCGCTTAAGAAGTTTTCGATCGAATAAATTCCTTTTTCCTCAATGACCACTTGATCATTTTTGACATCCATCATTTTGATGATTCGATCCGCACCGATTGTTCCTTCGGATACCCCGGTGAAAAAGCAATCCCGCTGAAGATAGTCCAAGCGATCGATGTCCAGCTGACTGGAAACGAGTTGGAAAAAAAACTTTCTTTCGTATTGATTCTTAAAGATTCTTAAAGCTAGGGTTAACTTGCCACTAAATTCTTGATTGAGCAGTTCTAGGGTAAGTAGAGAAAGCAACTCATGAGGTACGGATTTTAACAGGCTGTACTCCAGGGCATGGGAAAACGGTCCATGCCCCACGTCATGTAGAAGAATAGCAATCAGGGAAGCTTCGTATTCTTCATCGCTGATCTCGGTACCTTTATTGCGTAAGTGATCTAGGGTGATACTCATCAGATGCATGGCTCCGATGGCATGGTGAAAGCGGGTATGGTGAGCACCTGGATAGACAAAATCAGTCAAACCCAGCTGCTTGATTCGGCGTAATCTCTGAAAGTAAGGATGATCAATAATGGCAAAAATCAATTCACTCGGAATAGTGATGAAACCATATACGGGGTCGTTCAGTATTTTCTGGCTTTTCAATGAAGGCCTGTTTTTGTTTACTCAAAAGTAATTATAATTTTAAAAGAAACGGAAACCGAAATGTCCCAAAAATCAAAGATCCTTTGGGCAGACGATGAAATCGACCTGCTTAAGCCCCATATTCTTTTCCTAGAACAGAAAGGCTATGAAATCACTACGGTAAACTCCGGGGTGGATGCCATAGAGGAGGTGGAGTCCCATCATTTTGATGTCATATTTCTTGATGAAATGATGCCGGGGATGACAGGACTGGAGACTCTGCAGCAAATCAAACAGATTAAGCCTCAAATTCCTGTGGTGATGATCACCAAAAGTGAGGAAGAGCATATCATGAATGACGCTATTGGTGGTAAAATAGCCGATTACCTCATCAAACCTCTCAATCCCAGCCAAATTTGGCTCTCGGTCAAGAAAATCTTGCAAAACAGACAATTGATCGAGGAAAAAACCACGCTTAACTATCAGCAGGAGTTTATGCAAATCAGCATGGCTCTCGGCGATGCAGTGGATCATGAGGATTGGGAGAATCTGTATAAAAAATTGGTTTATTGGGAGTTGCAGATTGATGATACCGAAAATAAAAGTATGCAGGAGGTGCTTGAAACACAAAAAGTGGAGGCCAATGCTTCTTTTGCCCGGTTTATCAAAGAAAATTACCTCGATTGGATGGAGGAGCGGAATCTGGATAAACCTTTGCTTTCACATCAAGTGATGAAGAAAAAAGTTTTTCCTCGATTAAAAGAACAGACCCCATTGTTTTTTATCGTGATCGATAATCTTCGATTTGATCAATGGGAAGAAATTGAGCCGTTGATCGTGCCTTATTTCAACATCCAAGAAAAGGAATCCTACTATAGTATATTGCCCACCACGACAGCCTTTGCCCGAAATGCCTTATTCAGTGGGATGATGCCTTCGGATATGGCGCGATTTTATCCCAATTTCTGGGAAGATGAGGATTCTGATGAAGGAAAAAATAATTTTGAACCCGATTGGCTGAAAATCAACTTGGAAAAAAACCGGATTCCGTACAAATTTTCCTATTCCAAAATTATTCAAACCCAACAGGGTAAATCCGTATTGGATCAATTTCATGCCATGTTGGGCAATGAATTGAATGTATTAGTCTATAATTTTGTGGATATGGTTTCCCATGCGCGGACAGACATGAAGATGATCCGGGAATTGGCCCCCGATGAATCAGCGTACCGGTCCTTGACCAAAAGTTGGTTTGAGCATTCGAGTTTATTCGAACTCTTGAAAAAAATTCATCAGGCTGGGGCAGCGGTCATCATCACTACCGACCATGGGACCAAGCGAGTCAATAAACCTTATCGGATTATCGGAGATAAAAATGTCACCACAAATCTTCGGTACAAGCAAGGAAAAAATTTGAATTTTGAGTCCGGAAAAGTATTTGAAATCAGAAAACCGGAAGAGGCCAAACTTCCCCGACTCAACGTCTCCTCGACCTACGTGTTTGCCGTGGAGGATTATTTCTTTGCCTACCCGAACAATTATAATTATTATGTCAATTACTACAAAGATACATTTCAACATGGCGGGGTGTCTTTGGAAGAAATGATTGTACCGATTGTGTACCTTACCCCTAAATAGAAATTAAATTGGTCGAGCGAACATATCAACTTCGGGAATTGGATTCAATTGCAAAGGAATTGGTCATTGCAGCAGGACAGGAGCGAATTTGGGTTTTTCAGGGGCAAATGGGGGCAGGGAAAACTACCCTAATCAAAGCCTTGAGTAGACAGTTGAAAGTAGTAGACCCGGTGAGTAGTCCCACTTTTGGGATAGTAAATCAGTATGAGACGGAAGACTTTCAGCCCTTGTACCATTTTGACTTTTACCGCATCGATGATCCATTGGAAGTATTGGAAATCGGGGTAGATGATTATTTTTATAGTGGAAATTATTGCTGGATTGAATGGGCTGAGAATCTCGGTGGATTTATCCCGGAGCAATTTTTTCTGATTAAATTGGAAGTTCTATCTGAAGACCAAAGAAAGATCACCTACCAACACCTCAACTATGCCCACAGAAATAAATGAAATCCCCGCTGTAGGATTGATCCCCAAGGAGGCTCCGGCCAAAGTAAAAAAAGGAGATAAAGCTCTAATTATTGGTTTGCCAAAGGAACAATCCTCGGAAGAAAAGCGAATTGTTCTTACCCCTGAGTCAGTGGGGTTATTGACCAATAATGGATTGAGGGTGGTAGTAGAAACTGGGGCAGGCCTTCAGGCTAAATTTACCGATCAGGATTATTCAGATGCTGGGGCAAAAGTGGTTTATAGCTCAAAAGAAGCTTTTGAAGCAGAAATCGTACTCAAGGTGGACGCCCCGACGCTTGAGGAAATCGCTGAAATGAAAACAGGAGCTTGTTTGATTTCGGCCTTGCAAGTGGGAAGGCAGTCCAAGGAATTTATTGAAGCGCTCAATTCAAAAAAAATCACGGCTTTGGCCTATGAATACTTAGAGGATAAAGTAGGAGGTATGCCGGTAGTCCGTGCCATGTCAGAGATCGCAGGGAGTACGGTAATGTTGATTGCTGCAGAATACCTGTCCAGTGTCAATCAGGGAAAGGGTCTGATTTTAGGTGGGGTTACAGGAGTACCACCTACTCAAGTCGTGATCGTCGGGGCAGGAACGGTGGCTGAATATGCCGCACGTACAGCGTTGGGTTTGGGCGCAAATATTAAAGTTTTTGACAATCACATTTATAAACTCCGCCGATTGAAGCAATTGCTGGGTCAGCAAATTTATACTTCTACGATTGATAATTTGACTCTAACCCAAGCGCTTTCCGAAGCGGATGTGGTCATAGGGGCCCTGCGAGCAGAAAAAGGCCGGAATAAAATCGTTATCTCAGAGGAGATGGTGGCAAACATGATGCATGGGAGTATCATTATTGATGTCTCTATTGATCAGGGTGGCTGCGTTGAAACCGCTCGGATGACTTCGCACAGTGAACCTGTGTACAAGGAGCATGACATTATTCACTATTGTGTCCCCAATATCGCTTCTCGGGTAGCTCGGACGGCTTCTTGTTCGTTGAGCAATATTTTTACGCCCATTATTTTACAAATGGCCGATCTGGGGGGAGCAGAGGAAATGATATTTAATTACCGATGGTTTTTGCGAGCCGTATATACCTACAGAGGAAGCTTGACCAATGCGTATTTAGCAAAAAGATTTAATCTTAACCATAAAGAGTTACAATTGCTATTGGCTGCTAGGTATTAATTTAGGAAAGGAGATTTTGTCGAAGGAGAAATTCAAGCTGGTCATTTGCTTTAATCAGTGCCTGAGTAAGCCGTTCGTTTTCTCGTCTTAAGGTGTAGATTTCATAAGCGTTTTTGATCACGGTGCGGAGGTAATCTTCCTCCCATGGCTTGGTGAGATAGTGGTATACCTGACCTTTATTGATCGCATCGATCACCGCTTGAATATCAGTGTATCCAGTGAGTAAAATTCTAATCGGATTGGGATAAATAGGAATAATAGATTCCAAAAATTCCACCCCGGTTTTCTCTGGCATGCGCTGGTCGGTAATGATGATATCGATGTCTTCCTTGGAAAGAATATCCACTCCTTCTTGAGCTGATATTGCCAAAAATATCTTGTAATCTCTTCTGAAAGTAGCCTTAAATGCCTGAAGATTATTTTCTTCATCATCTACGTACAGAATCTTTATTTTTTCTTCTGATGTGGTTTCCATTTATTTCCGGCAAATAAAATTTTAAAAACTTATACTAAATAATTGTTTTTTTTACTTAAAAACAAACTATTTCTTTTAACCCGAAAACTTGATCGAAATGAAAAAATCAACAATAATTGATAAATTATCACTAAAAATAGTTGAGTTTATAAATCAAAAACTAACTTTACAAGGCTAATCACCAGTAGGTACCCTATTCATATGTTTCCATTGTTCCACCATGATCCCCAAGATCAGGTAAAGCCAGTTTTTTTTGATCCAGCTAATCCAGAGGAGTATCGAGTACTCCAGGAGTTGAAAAATAACCCCTCTGTGACAGTTTTGGACCAAATCGAAAGTCAGGTTGGGGACTTGATTAAAGCTAGAAACCCTTCTAAAAATTTTGAAGAAAAGGAACTTAAAGAGAAAATTTCCTCGTTTTTTGAATCTAAGGAAAAAGAGCGCTTTGGAAATTGGGTCTATTTTCCCTGGAAATCCACCCTGGTCCATTTGTTACATCGAGAGGACTTTATCCAGGTTCGTACTTCCCGAAACAATTATAAAATAACACCTGAGGAGCAAGCAAATCTGGCTTCCAAAAGAATTGGAATTGTTGGGTTGTCCGTGGGGCAAAGTGTGGCCTATGCCATAGCGCTGGAGCGAGGTTGTGGGATTTTGCGATTAGCGGATTTTGACACACTGGAGCTTAGTAATCTGAATCGAATCAAAGCCGGAGTGACAAGTTTGGGCCTGGAAAAGACGGTCATTGCAGCCCGGGAAATTAGCGAGATTGATCCTTACTTGGAGATTGAGCTTTATCGGAAAGGTGTGTCTGAGGAAAATATCGATGATTTCTTAACCCAGGACGGGCAGTTGGATTTGTTGATAGATGAATGTGATAGTCTGGATATTAAAGTTTTGCTTAGAAAAAAAGCGCAAGCAACTGGGATCCCTGTGATTATGGAGACCTCAGATCGGGGCATGCTTGACGTAGAGCGGTTTGACCTAGAGCCAAATCGACCGGTTTTCCATGGATTATTGGGAAATGTTAACCTGGAATCTCTAAAGGGGTTATCCACTACTCAAAAAGTAGGAATTGGGTTAAAAATCACCGGAACCGATACCCTTTCGCCTCGGATGAAAGCTTCCCTTCTGGAGGTAGGCCAATCGATCAGCAGCTGGCCACAGTTGGCCTCAGCGGTGTATCTTGGAGGAGCAACTGTTGCTCATGTAGGCCGAAAATTACTTTTGGGAGAAACGGTACAGTCGGGTAGATATTATGTAGATCTGGATGAACTCGTAAAAATTGAGACTCCCGTTGAGACCATGCCTGTTCCTGCACCCCCGGTCGTGGGAGGGGAAGTAAAAGATAAAATTGCAACCAATGTACTTCCTTCCGGCTATTTGCTCAGCCAGGCTGAATTAGCTGAATTAGTCACTTTTGCCAACTTAGCCCCATCTGGCGGAAATATTCAGCCGTGGATATGGGTTTTTGATCAAAAGGGGGTTCTACACTTGATCCATGATCAAGTCCGGAGTCATTCTTTGCTGGACTTTAAAGGAACCGGTTCTTTGATTGCATTTGGTGCAGCTCTTGAAAATATCCGTCTTTTTGCCGGGAAAAAGGGGTTGGAAATTGAGGTTATTTCCCAAATAGAGAAATTTGAGCAGGAATGTATTGCCAGTATCCGTTTTGTTTCCAAACAGGATTCTGTGATTGAGGCCCCATACCTGAATCTGGTAGATGGGGTGGCTTTACGCTGTACCAATCGAAAAAATACCAAAAGAATGCCTTTGGATCCCGGATTGGTTAGCGACCTCATCACCATGGCAACTGAGGAAAATATGATTCTGGAGAATTTGGATTCGAAAGAAGATTTGGAAAAATTAACCCAGGTTATTGGGGGGATGGATCGAATGCGGCTCTTTCATGAGCAGGGATTGCAGGATTTTATACAAGAAGTCCGGTGGACTGAAAAAGAAGCCAAAGATACCGGAGATGGAATCGACATTGCCACCTTAGAATTATCTGGAGCGGAACGGGCCGCAATGAGTCTGTTAAAAGATCCGAGGACGGTCCGGTTTTTTAGAAAATTCCTGATGGGCTATGGTCTGACCAAAATTTCTCAAGAAACCTTGATGAGTTCATCTGGGATTTTTTTGTTACAAGCGAAGGACTTCAGCCCTTCGACATTTTTGAATGCCGGAAAGGTGTTGCAGCGGATTTGGATCAAGGCCAATATGGAGGGGATTAGCTTTCAGCCGGTGACCGCAGCGATGTTTATCTTTCATAAACTGGCTATGGATGAAAATCATGGGTTTGGGGACGAGGAGGTTGAATTAATCCATCAATACAAAAAAGAATTCAATACCTTGTTTAATAAAAACCTAGATTACAAAGAAATCTTTATGTTTAGGTTAAATATTGCCGGAGAACCATCCGTACGGTCTTATCGGCGAGATTTGAGTGAAACCTTACTTGTTTTATGATTTTATGTTTAAGCTGATAGCATTCAAGGCGGTGGATGATCCAGAGCGATGTGAAAAGTTCATAGAAGGACATCGTCAAGTTTTGGAAAGTATCGGGGTAAAAAAAGTCACCTCAGCGAGTGACACATGGGTGAATAACCCGGATGTTATCGTGGTGATCGTTGAATCGGAGGAGGATGGATTGATTTATGGAGGTGCCAGGATTCACAAAGCGAATGAGCGATTTCCATTGCCGATGGTTGAAGCCATAGAAGAGCTGGACCATACCATCAAGGATGTGATCAGCAAAGATTTGGATGCGGGTACCGGAGAGATTTGCGGTCTTTGGAATTCACGCAAAATCACAGGCTTGGGTATTGGAGCTATTTTTATGTCAAAGGCTTGCTTGGCCTTGACTCCAAAATTAGGACTAACTTCGCTCTATGCCTTGTTTGCGCCCACCACTGTTAGGCTTGGTCTGGAAATGGGCTATGAAATTTTGACTCAGGTCGGCAATAATGGGACCTTTTATTACCCGAAATTAGACTTGATTGCCACAGCAATGAAACTTCATGATGCGGTAGGATTGCCCAAAATGGCCGATGAGATACGGGCTTCAATTTTTGAAATTAGAAATAACCAACGCTTGATTATCCGGGAAAATTACAGAGGAAAAGATGTGACACTAGATTATACCTCCTATATCGAATGAAATTAGATAAAATTTACCTACTGCTTGTCGTCCTGTTGGCAGTATCATGCGGGCAAAAGGGAAGTGATTTTCATTATTTGGGCTGGACTCCCTCCTCACAGGAAAAAAGAGCGATAAGTGAAGTCATCACACTCCCCAATGAGGAGTTCAATTCTGTGGACGGAGATTTTCTTTCTTTAGGGTATTCGGATGAAAGTTTTTGGATTAAAATCCAATTAAAAAGTGATTATTCGGCTGAGGAACGGGTTTTTCTTTCATTTGGCAATCCCATGTTGAATGAAATCGATGTTTATGACCAACAGGGACGGCTGCTGGAAAAAGTGGGTAGGATTAATTTTCAAAAAACAGACTTCAATTCATTTTTTAACCGGATAGACATTTCAGAGACTGACAGTAAAGTATTTTACGTCAGGGTCAAAAGTTTTGGGAATAATAATATCCCCATAGAATTGATAAAGGAGTCAGATTCGGGATTATCCTTGGATGAGCGGAATGTCTTATTTGGCTTATATTTTGGCATTGTGATCGCCATGTTTTTTTATAATCTATTCCTTTGGGCATCTACCAAAGACTGGATTTATGGGCTTTACATCACCTATATTTTCTTTGTAGGATTGACCCAGGGAATATTAGGCGGATATGTAGACTCTTACTTTTGGCCGAATAATTTGTTTTTACGAGAATACAGTTTTTATATCAGTACAGTTTTGGTCAATATAGTGGGGATTTACTATTCACTGAAATTTCTAAAAATCAAATCCTTCAATCGGAAAGTTTATAAAATCGGCCAAGGCATCATTTCGGTTTATTTATTCATATTACTGGCCTTCTTATTTGATTTTGGCATTGGTCAGGTCAAATTCCGATTACTTCAGATTTTCTTGGGGATAGTTCCCTTGTTTTTGCTTTCTATTTCTATTTATTCACTCAAGAAAGGATATCGACCCGCAAAGTTCTTTTTGATTTCCTGGTTTTTATTGATCTGCAGTATGATTATTTTTCTTTTAAGTGATCTAAATATTTTGCCCCATAACTTTATCACCAATTACATTTTTACCTTCGGTTCTGCATTTGAGGCGTTACTCCTTTCCTTTGCACTAGCCGATAAAATCAACATTTTGAAGAAAGAGAAAGAAGCAGAACAGCTTGAGCGTTTAAGAGTGTTGAAAGAAAATGAATCCCTGATCAAGGAACAAAATACCTTGCTAGAAGATAAAGTCCGGCTGAGAACTGATGAACTCGAGCAAGCTTTGAGAAACCTTCAAAACACCCAAAGTCAGCTGGTCAGTCAGGAAAAAATGGCTTCACTTGGGCAGTTAACCGCAGGTATTGCCCATGAAATTAACAATCCGATTAATTTTGTGAGTTCCAATATTATGCCACTAAAACGTGATGTGGCCGATATCATGGAAGTGATAGATTTTTATAGAAATACGGCCACTAAGGAGTTTACCCCAGACTCCATCAAAAAAGCCAAACAGCTCGAAGAGGATCTGGAGCTGGATTATGTGCTTGAGGAAGTGGATCAATTGCTCAAAGGGATGGAGGAAGGAGCAAAGCGTACGGTTGAAATCGTAAAAGGATTGCGACTTTTCTCGCGAGTGGATGAGCAGGATATCAAAAAAGTCGACTTGCATGACGGCATCAACAGTACCTTGATCCTGTTGAATAGCTCTATCCCCGGGAAAATCCGGATTGTTCGAGAATTTGCTGAGCTCCCCATGGTCGAGTGTCTTGCAGGTAAGATCAATCAGGTTTTCATGAATATAATCAATAATGCGGTTCATGCCTTGAGTGATCACATCGATGAAATCAATGATCCGAAGATAGAAATTAAAACCAGGTCTATGGGTGATGCGGTGGTAGTAGAAATAAAGGACAATGGACCGGGTATGCCAGCGCATGTTAGACAGCGGATTTTCGAACCTTTCTTTACTACTAAATCTGTAGGAAAGGGGACAGGTTTGGGGCTTTCGATTGTTTATTCTATTATTGAGAATCACAAAGGCACACTGGAGGTGGAAACTGAGGTGGGCAAAGGGACTACTTTTATCATAACGCTACCTATTTATCAAAGCACATCTAAGTATGAATAGCAACATTCATGTGCTCTACATTGACGATGAGGATAATAATCTCAAGTCATTTCGGGCCACGCTGAGAAAGGATTTTAAGATTTTTACTGCCATAGACGCAGAGGAGGGCTTGAAAATAGCCCAACAGGAGGATATCCATGTGGTTATTGCAGATCAACGCATGCCAGGAATGACGGGGACGGAGTTTTTTGAAAAGCTCATCGAAATTAACCCAGATCCCATTCGGATTTTATTGACGGGTTATTCGGATATTGCCAGTGTCATCGATGCGATCAATAAGGGTGAGGTTTACCGGTTTATCGACAAGCCCTGGAATATTGAGCAGATCAAAAATTCAATTAAGAATGCGGCCGATATTTTTTTTATGCGCCAAGAATTGAAAGAGAAGAACGTTCGTCTTCAAAAGCTGCATAGTGAAATGAATCAATTTGTTTACAGTCTTTCACACGAATTACGAGGTCCGCTGATGAGTATTTCAGGAGTTTCCAAATTGGCCAAAATGGAAGTTTCCGATCCTCAGATTTTGGAATATTTTGACATGATCGACACGGCAACAACCAAGCTTGATGATTTTATTTATAAAATGCTGGACTTTTACCGTTCCACAAAAATTGAGCATAAAATTTCCGAAATCAACTTTGCCGAGGTAATCAATCAGCAGATGGAGGCCTATCAAGCTAAGTTTGATTTGAGCCATTTTCATATCGAAACTCAGATCAATCAACAGGTACCCTTTTATTGTGACGATTCCAAGATCCGGGTGATTTTAAATAACCTGTTTAGCAACTCTGTGCAGTTTCAAAAGCATGAACCCGGAGAAAAACGGATTGCTTTGACCGTAGATGTCAGCGAAAATGAAGCGACGATCTTGCTTGAGGATAATGGAATAGGGATAGATGACAAGCATCATCCTGAGGTTTTTAATTTATTTATGCGCGCCACTCAAAAAAATGTAGGCACGGGTTTGGGGCTTTATATGGTCAAAGAAGCCGTGGAACAACTCGGAGGGACTGTTTCGTTGGAATCCATGCTTCATGTAGGGACTACTTTTCGAGTGATTCTACCAAGCCTTAAATGACCGGTATAATGGGGATTTTTTAAAGGAAAGCGTATCTTTGCAGCCTAACTTTTTATAAACAAAAGCAAAAAATTATGATAAATCCTTGGCATGATGTCAATATAGGCAAAGACGCCCCTGAAATTGTCATGGGCGTGGTGGAGATACCCAAAGGCAGTAAAGGTAAATATGAGCTGCACAAAAAATCAGGCATGCTGATGCTGGATCGTGTATTGTTTTCAGCCGTTCATTATCCTGCTAATTATGGATTTATTCCACAGACCTTCTGTGAGGATCATGATCCATTGGATATTTTAATTATTTCTCAAATTGATATTCCTTCCATGTGTTTGGTTGAGGCTAAAGTGATTGGTGTCATGCGGATGGTCGATGGTGGCGAGGCCGATGACAAAATCATTGCCGTGGCAGCCGGTGACCAATCGGTCAATTACATCAATGACATTGACGAGCTTCCTCCGCACCTGATGAAGGAAGTTCACAGATTCTTTGAGGACTATAAAAAATTAGAAAATAAGGAGGTCAAAGTAGAGGACTTTCTGGGAAAGGAAGATGCTTTACGGATCATTCGGGAAAGTATTGAATTGTATGATAAAAATTTCCGAAATCAACGCTAACCGAAAGCCTGAGCAATCAGGCTTTTTTGTTTTTTACCTCTTTTTTAGCCACCTTTTTTCGAAGGTATTTCACCAAATCTAGGTAGGCCTCATGTTCATGATTGGATACCCTGATAGACTGATGATCCGAAAAAGCTACCGTCAGCTGTCTAAATTCTTTTTTATTGGCCAGAACCACCTCTTCCTCCCAAGCCAAAATATCGGCGATGGGATAGGCTTTTTGATACCCTCGAAGGGGGAGTTTGACAATAATCTGATCTCTGCCCGCGGTGATAAAACGAAATCCAGCCAGCATTTTCACCAATAGCATCAGCAGCACCAGAGTGATTAAGGAAGCTGCGATGAGGTAAAACCAAAGCCCAAAGCTACCGGTATATGCGAAGTCTCTGAGAATGAAAATCAGGCCCGCCAGTAAAGCGATGACAATCAATCCAAGTGAGAAATAAGTGGAGCCTTTGGGTTTAATGACGACCATGTGCGTTTTTGATTTCTTGAAGTTTTGCGAATGCAAAAGTCTCCAATTCCTTGAAAAAAGCGAAGAAAATCACCTGAAATTGAGGTTCATATTCCACAAGTGCCAAATGGGCTACCTCCATTTTGGATTCGAATTTGGTCCGATTGGACATTCCTGTCAATGACCGCTGGATGCCCTCAATCTCTCCATAGTGGAGCAGCCAATTGTCTTTTTTCATAAAGGAATACATGTAAGAAAATCGCTCAGGGACTACCTCTAAATACCGATCTAACGTGGAATAGGTGTCTTGAATAAACTCCGGAAGTGGTCTGCTGGAAAAATTTTTCCAGTTTTTGACCAAAAAATAATCAAAAAACACATCTGTGATGACAGTGGAGTAATGGCCGAATTTTTTGCGCAAATAAGATTGTCCGGCCTTTACTAAGGGGTGGGAATCGGTGAAATAATCAATTTCCCGATGAAGTAAAATTCCCAACATAATCTCATCTTCGAACTCATTGATTTGTTTTCCTTTGACAAAATCCGCAATAAAATTCCCTACCAGGATTTTTTCCTGTCCAAAAGATAAGAAGGCATGCGCGAGGAAATTCATACGTAGTTTTGTTACAAAAACACAAGTGCTTTTGATTAGTTTCGTTGACAAATTACACATTGATGGACAAAGTCACCGAGGAATTAAAAAAAGGACTGAAACTTTTAAAGCAGGAATGGCAAGAGGACCTGGCTCAATACAAGAAGAAATTTTTAACCACTTCGCTTGCTGATAAAAAAAGGGAAGGCATCACCTGGCACCCCATTCAAGTTAAAAAAGTGAAAATCGGAATGGGCGAGCGACTTTTGGTCGAAATCGTAAGACTAGATCAAAGCCAGAATTCTTCTTTTCAATCCGGAAAATCTGTCGCCTTCTTTTCCACACAAGAGGGCTATGCCCAACAGGATACTCGAATCAATGCCGTAATCAATCAGGTCAAAAAGGACGGGATGATTGTGACGCTTCAAGCAGATGAATTGCCCGAATGGATGGAGAGTAGCCGCTTGGGAGTAGATTTGCTCTTTGATGAGGCAAGCTATCGGGAGATGGAATTCGCCTTGAAAAAAGTGATTTCTCCAGAAAGTCAACGGCTCAAAGAGCTCAGAGAAATCCTTTTAGGCGATCAACAGCCCCATTTCAGTGAAAAAACACGAGCAAAAAGCCCTTTGCTCAACGACTCCCAAAATCAAGCCTGTGCCAAAATCGCCCAGGCCAAGGATGTGGCCATCATTCATGGCCCTCCGGGTACCGGTAAGACCACCACGCTTATTCAGGCCATTCAAGAGGCCGTGGAAGCGGGCAGGTCTATTCTTGTTTCCGCTCCAAGTAATGCAGCGGTAGATTTGCTAGTTGAAAAGTTGACCGATTTGGGGATTTCCACCCTTAGGCTGGGCCATCCGGCTCGGGTGGAGGAGAAGATTCTCAATCAGACCCTGGATGCAAAAACAGCCTATCATGAATCGTACCGAGACCTGAAAAAGCTTCGCAAAGACATCGATCATTACCTCAAACTGGCTAAACAATACAAGCGAAATTTTGGTCCCGAAGAACGTAGACAACGCAAATTACTTTTTGACGAAGTAGGACGAATTAGAGAAGCGGCCAAGCATCTGGAAGAATATATTTCTTTTGATATTTTTCAAAAGACTCAGGTCTTTGCCAGTACCCTAGTCGGAGCCTCTTCTCATCATTTGAAAGGGATGGTATTTGATGTGGTCTTTATCGACGAAGCCGCACAGGGATTGGAGGCGGCCACTTGGATCCCCATTTTAAAGGCAAAAAAGGTAGTCTTTGCGGGAGATCACTTGCAACTTCCTCCAACGATCAAGTCCTACCATGCAGCAAAAGAGGGATTAGCTATGACGCTTATGGAAAAAGTGATCCAGCGAAAGCCTCAGGTAGCTGAACTCCTGCAAGTGCAATATCGGATGAAAGCTGAAATCATGGGCTTTTCCAATGATTATTTTTACGGAGGAAAATTGCATGCGGCAGAAAATACCACGCAGCATTTCTTTGAAAATGAATCGGTATTGGAGTGGATCGATACTGCGGGGGCGGGCTACACCGATCGGCAGGAGGAGGAAAGTCTGAGTACTTTTAATCCTGAAGAAGCTGTATTCGCCTGTACCTATTTGAATGAAGGAATCAAGCGGATTGGGCTATCAAAATTCAAAGAAAATGGTTGGACCATCGGTCTGATTGCGCCCTACTCAGCACAGGTGAGGTATCTGCGTTCCTTGATTTTCGAAAGCTATGATTTTCCCAACCTCAAGGCTTTCGCTGACTTGATTACGATTGATACCGTGGATGGATTTCAGGGCCAGGAGCGGGATTTGATGCTGATTTCCCTTACCCGATCCAATGAGAGGGGAGAGATCGGTTTTCTGGCCGATGAACGTAGAATGAATGTGGCCCTGACCCGTGCCAAGCGCAAGCTGATTTTGATCGGAGATAGTAGCACCTTGGCTGTCCATCCATTTTTCGATTCTTTACTGGGTTATTTTGAGGAAAAGGGAGGTTATCGAAGTGTTTGGGAGTTTATGGCCGATTAAAAGTTGAACAATTGAATGCTTTTTGATTGAACCCCTTAGCATTCCAGTTAATAATTTTCAAGGCTCCCAACTGCAGTCAATTCTTCGAAATTCGTTCCTGCTGATAGACCAAATTCAACAAACTCAACACTTCTCCAAAAGCTTCCGCAGATTTCACTTGCACATCGGATACCTTCTTTCCCAATAGCCGGCAAAGGAGTAGCCCGTAAACGCCATTGAGGCAAATCTGGATTTCGTTTCCTAAGTTTTGCCCTTCCGCATCCTTCACTGCCTGCAAAATATAGGGCTTTGCTTTTTGATAGGTTTCGAAATAGGTTTTGTCAGTTTTAACGAGTTGCCAATGAATTTGAGAGAGTTCCTGAACTAGTTTTTGGCTTTCTTCCAAATGGCCATTTTCCTGGATTCCTTCCTTTTTCATTTGATTTCTGAAGTCCTGATACCAATGAAAAATCCCCTCTTTTTCTCGATCCGAAACCGGAAAGTGTGCAACCACATATTGCTTAATTTCTTCCAGATTTCCTTGAAAAGACCGGATGAGATCCTCCTGTTGGTAGAGGTAAATAATGTATTCGGCGATGTTTTGGGATTTTTTGCTTTCGGCGACTGACTTCATGATTACCTGAGATTTTGAAACAAAGTTAAGAAATGCAGAAAAATAGTTTTGCCGGGGGGTAAAAGACAAGGCTTCGTTAAGATAGTTTGCAAAGCTAATCAGATCATTTACCATTTTGCTGTTCTGCTATTTCCCCTAGTTTCAAGGAATATTCTCCTTCTTTTTCCCTATTTTTGCGGCACAAATGCTTATGAAAAACATTAGAAATTTCTGTATCATCGCCCATATAGATCATGGGAAGAGTACATTGGCGGATAGATTGTTGCAGGAGACCCATACGGTCGCAGATCGGGATATGCAGGATCAGTTGTTGGATAATATGGACTTGGAGCGGGAGCGGGGAATCACCATCAAGTCTCATGCAATCCAGATGAAATACATGCATGAAGGGGAAGAATACACGCTCAATTTGATTGATACTCCCGGGCACGTAGATTTTTCCTACGAAGTGTCTCGGTCCATTGCGGCCTGCGAGGGCGCATTGTTGATCGTGGATGCCTCGCAGGGCATTGAAGCTCAAACCATTTCCAATCTGTATTTGGCTTTAGGACATGACCTGGAGATTATTCCAGTCTTGAATAAAATTGACCTTCCTGGTGCAGACCCGGAGTCAGTAGCCGATGAGGTGATCGATTTAATCGGTTGTGACCGGGAAGAAATCATTTTAGCTTCCGGGAAAGCAGGAATTGGAATTGACGATATTCTAAAAGCAGTCGTGACTCGTATCCCTGCTCCTACCGGAGATCCTGATGCACCGCTTCAAGCCATGATTTTTGACTCGGTTTATAACCCTTTCCGAGGCGTGGAGGTGATATTCCGGATTTTCAACGGTACGTTTAGCAAAGGAGATAAGATTAAATTTGTCAATACGGGTCGAGAATACGAGGCAGACGAAATCGGAATTTTAGGGCTCAATCAAATTCCCCAGCAAACCATGTCTGCCGGAAATGTGGGGTATTTGATCTCGGGGGTGAAAGTTGCCAAAGAAATCAAAGTTGGAGATACCATTACCCATATTAAGCGTCCTTGTGAAAAAGCCATTCAGGGATTTGAAAATGTCAAGCCGATGGTTTTTGCGGGAATTTATCCTGTAGACACGACTGATTATGAAGAATTGAGGGCTTCTATGGAAAAACTTCAGCTCAATGATGCTTCCTTGGTTTGGGAACCTGAAACTTCTGCAGCCTTAGGATTTGGTTTCCGCTGCGGATTTTTGGGAATGCTTCACATGGAGATCATTCAGGAGCGATTGGAGCGGGAATTTGACATGACCGTGATTACGACAGTGCCCTCGGTGCAGTTTAGAGCGCTCATGACCAATGACACCTATCAGGTAATCAATGCTCCTTCAGATATGCCTGACCCTACCAAGTTCAAACACATCGAGGAGCCTTTCGTCAAAGCTTCCATTATCACAGCCTCCGAATACGTGGGGCCGGTCATTCAGCTTTGCATGGACAAACGGGGTCAGATCAAAAATCAGGTTTACCTCACAGCCGAACGAGTGGAATTGCAATTTGATATGCCTTTGGCAGAGATCGTATTTGATTTCTTTGATAAGCTGAAGACCATTTCCCGGGGATATGCTTCATTGGATTACGAGTTGAAAGGCTATCAGCCTTCGCATATGGTTCGGCTCGATGTGATGCTCAATGGAGAAGCGGTCGATGCACTTTCAGCAATTGTGCACCGAGATAAAGCTTACGAATGGGGAAAGAGGCTTTGCGAAAAGTTAAAAGAACTGGTACCTCGTCAGATGTTTGAAATTGCGATTCAGGCGGCCATTGGTACTAAAATCATTGCGCGTGAAACCGTAAAAGCGCTTCGTAAAAACGTCTTGGCGAAGTGTTACGGAGGTGATATTTCCCGGAAGCGTAAGCTTCTTGAAAAACAGAAAAAAGGTAAGAAACGCATGAGGCAGGTCGGAAACGTCGAAGTTCCTCAGGAGGCCTTTATGGCGGTGTTGAAGCTGGACTAATAGTTCTACCTACCTCATTAATTTTCCTTCATCATCCCGTAGTCATCAGTGAATGTTTAGTCATTTGAAGAAAATTATTTTCTTCGAATACAGAACACCTGGAGTTGCCTTTTGAATAATTAAAAAACAAATCTCCAGAAGGAGTTAGACGGGATGCCTTCGATTCATTGGAGTGTTATTCATGGATTTTCGATGGGAAACAGTAGGGAAACTCCGGAAAGAAATAACAATGACTCACTAGTGAATCACGATCAGCAAATGGTGAGTTTCCAAGTTTAAAAAATAATAACCATGATAGTAATCGACGGTAAAAAAACCTCTCAGGATATAAAAAGTGAAATCGCAGCACGGGTGGCTGAGATCAAAACGGAAGGAGGGAAAATTCCGCATTTAGCGGCAATTCTGGTCGGAAATGATGGAGCAAGCCAAACCTACGTGGGGGCTAAAGTAAAATCCTGTCATGAAATTGGCTTTGAGTCCACGTTGATCCGGTTAGAGGAAACCGTATCAGAACAAGAATTGCTTCGGGTTGTGGAAAAGGTCAATGAAAACCCTGACATCGACGGATTGATTGTTCAACTACCCTTGCCAAACCATATTTCTGTTGAAAAGGTAACTGACAAGATTAAGCCGGAAAAAGACGTGGACGGTTTCACTCCGGCAAATGTTGGACGGATGACCTTGAATTGGCCGGCTTATGTGGCTGCCACACCTTATGGAATCGTGGAGTTGCTCAAGCGCTATGAAATTGAGACCTCCGGTAAGCACTGTGTAGTCATTGGTAGAAGTCATATTGTCGGTAGCCCAATGAGTATTTTAATGGCTCGAAATGGTAACCCTGGAAACGCCACGGTGACCTTGACGCACAGCCGGACGCAGAATTTGAAAGAAATCACCCAAACTGCAGATATTTTAATTGTTGCCATTGGGAAGCCTGAGTTTGTGACTGCAGATATGGTTAAGGAAGGGGCGGTGGTTATCGATGTGGGGATTCATCGCATAGCAGATTCCAGCAAAAAATCCGGTTTTAGACTGATCGGTGACGTGAAGTTTGATGAGGTTTCCCAAAAAGCTTCTGCAATTACGCCAGTTCCGGGAGGGGTTGGACCGATGACAATTGCGTCTTTACTTTACAATACCCTGCAAGCGGCAGAGAAGAAAATTTATCCTTAGGTCTTAAAATTTATTGAAAAAGCCCAAATCGGGTTTGCTTCGAAAGTTCTAGCTTTCTACTTTTGCAAACCCTAATCTGCGCACGTGGTGAAACTGGTAGACACGCCATCTTGAGGGGGTGGTGCCTTCGGGTGTGGAAGTTCGAATCTTCTCGTGCGCACAAAGCCTTTCCGATTAAATTGGAGAGGCTTTTTTTGATTAAAGGTATTAAGGGATTTGGATTTTTGTTTACTTTTCCTTTCTCAAAACCATTGCTATGAAAAAGAACCTATTGCTCTTTGCTTACTTCCTGCTTTTGGCTAGTTTTCCAACATGGGCTCAAGTAGCACAATTCCCAATAGTCAAAGGCTATGGAGGGATTTTTGAAATTCCGGATGCAACTGAGCGACCTGATCCCAGTTTGGAATATAAAATATTGGTTGATTTAATTTCTGGGGCAGATAATCCTGCTCAAATTAATCGGTATGTCGATAATGTTGCCCGTCTGATGAATTTACATGGCTTGGCTGGCGTTCCAAAAGAAAGACTTCATGTCAAAGTAGTGGTTCATGGTGGAGCTGTTTTTAGTATTTTGAACCATGAAAAATATCAAGAGCGTTTTAAGACGGATAATCCCAATTTAAAAGTATTGGATGCTTTAAAAGAAGGTGGGGCCGAAATTTTGGTTTGTGGGCAGTCCCTGATAGCCAGAGGGTTTACCAAAGAGGATCTTTGGCCCGATGTTGTGCTAGCGCACTCCATGCTCACGACGGCTACCACCTATGTGCCTCAAGGCTATGTGATGCTTCGCTTTTAAGCAATTGGACTTCAAAGTATAAAGACTAAAATTCTGGTTTAATTCTGTGATAATTTTATTGGAACTTTTTCGAGGGATTATCTTTTTATTAAGCTTAAATTTGAACTCTCAAATATAAACCCAGAAAGGTTCTCCAATGAGTGACGCCATCAAACACGAATGCGGCATAGCCATGGTTCGGCTCCGAAAATCACCCCAATATTATATTGATAAATATGGGACACCGGCCTACGCTTCCAATCGCATGTACATTCTGATGCAAAAACAAATTAATCGCGGACAGGATGGAGCAGGTGTAGCTAACGTAAAAATTAACACCAAACCCGGTACGCGATACATCAGTAGGTATCGGTCTATTGAGCCTTCAGCCGTAAATTACATCTTTGATAAGATTAATAAAAAGTACAAAAAGGCGAAGAAAATAGGTGGGGAAAATGCCCTTAGCGATGCGGAGTGGCTTAAAGAAAACATCGCTTTTTCAGGAGAAGTCTGGCTGGGACATCTTCGTTACGGAACCCATGGTGAAAACAGCATCGAGACCTGTCATCCGTTTTTGAAGCAAAACAACTGGCGAAGTCGAAACCTGGTCATGGCGGGGAACTTCAACATGACTAATGTGGAAGATCTTTTTAGCAAGCTGGTTGAGTTAGGGCAGCACCCCAAAGAAAAAACCGATACAGTCACCGTCATGGAGAAAATCGGACACTTCTTGGATGAAGAGAATCAGCGGATTTTTGACAAATACAAACATCAATATTCCAATGAAGAGATCACCCACTTCATTGAAGACGAACTAGACGTAGCAAGAATCTTAAGGCGTTCTTGCCGGGATTTTGACGGTGGGTATGCAATGGCCGGATTGATTGGAAACGGTTCTTCTTTTGTCGTTCGAGATCCATCGGGTATTCGTCCTGCTTATTATTATGCCGATGAAGAAATTATCGTGGTGGCCTCCGAGAAGCCAGCGATCAAATCAGCATTTGATATTGATTTTAAAGCGATCAAAGAAATCAAGCCAGGTCATGCTTTGGTGATCAATAAAGACGGTTCCTACACGGAATCCGAAGTGATGCCAGCCCGAGAAAAGAAATCCTGTAGTTTTGAGCGGATTTATTTTTCAAGAGGTACGGATCCGGATATTTATCAAGAGCGAAAAAATTTAGGAAAAGCATTAATTCCCCAGATTCTTAAAGCCATTGACTTTGATCTGAAAAATACAGTCTTTTCTTATATCCCCAATACCGCCGAGACAGCCTTTTTGGGTTTGATCGAAGGGTTGGATGAATACTTGGTTGCCAAGCGAAAAGAGGTATTGTTGGACGGGAAACCCCATGTTGGGGATTTGGATGAATTGCTCAGTTTCCGTCCTAGAGTGGAGAAACTGGTCAGTAAAGACGTCAAGCTAAGAACGTTTATCACCAATGATGATGATCGGGATACGATGGTATCCAGTGTTTACGACACCACCTATGAGGTGGTTCGACCGGGGGTGGATACCCTAGTGGTGATTGACGACAGCATCGTTCGGGGTACAACCTTAGAGAAAAGTATTCTCACGACTTTAGATAAACTAAATCCCAAGAGGATTGTGATCGTTTCCTCTGCTCCTCAGATTCGATTCCCAGACTGTTATGGAATTGACATGTCTCGAATGAAAGAATTTATCGCTTTCCGTGCAGCATTGGCATTGGTCAAAGAGCGAAAAATGGAGCCCATTCTGGATCAAGTGTATGACTTGGCGATTGCTAATCCCCTGTCCACGGAGAATTTTATCAAGCGGGTCTATGCCCCATTTACTGACGATGAAATTTCCGATAAAATAGCAGAAATAGTAACAGCGCCCGAGCTGAAAGCTGAGGTTTGTGTCATTTATCAAACGGTGGAAAATTTGCACAAGTGTATTCCAAATCATCTCGGAGACTGGTATTTTACCGGAGATTATCCAACCGATGGAGGTACACAGGTGGTAAATCGAGCCTTTGTCAATTTTATGCAAGGGAAGACGGTTCGAGCATATTAAATTCTACATTACCATACTCGCGGCGCTAGGATTAAAACTTAGCGCCTTTTTTAATCAATTAAAAAAATAGTTAGGGATAAAAATTGTATTTTTAGCCTTGAATTGCTAAACGAATAGGATGGATATAAATGTAAAGTTGCTCAAGCAAATCTGTGAAATTGCCGGTGCGCCGGGCTTTGAAAAGAGAGTGCGGGATTTGGTTATTGAACTGGTCACTCCTCATGCCGATGAGGTCAAAACAGACAATCTTGGAAATGTCATTGCGTTAAAAAAGGGAGCTCGAAATCCGGATGGGAAGCGGGTCATGGTGGCAGCCCACATGGATGAAATCGGCTTTATGGTCACCCATATCGATGAAAATGGCTTTGTGAGATTTCATACCCTAGGTGGGTTCGATCCTAAAACCTTGACAGCTCAGCGGGTAATCGTCCACGGCAAAAAAGATCTCGTAGGAGTAATGGGCAGCAAGCCAATTCACGTGATGAGTCCGGAAGAAAAAAATAAATTACCCAAGACTTCCGATTTTTTTATCGATTTGGGAATGCCAAAAGAGGAGGTGGAAAAGTATATTTCCATCGGAGATCCGGTGACCCGCGATCGGGAGCTGATCGAAATGGGCGATTGTGTGAATTGTAAGTCCATTGATAATCGAGTGGCAGTTTTTATCTTAATCGAAGCGCTAAAAAAACTTAGAAATCCGGCCTACGATGTTTATGCCACTTTTACTGTACAGGAAGAAGTAGGAATTCGAGGTGCAAATGTAGCCGCACATGGAATTAACCCGGATTTTGGAATTGCGTTAGACACCACCATCGCTTTTGATGTGCCCGGTGCTCAAGCTCATGAAAAAGTCACCGAACTCGGAAAAGGAACTGCAATTAAAATCATGGATGCCATGACAATTTGTGATTATCGAATGGTGGACTTCATGAAGAAAATGGCCGAAAAGGAAAAAATCACCTGGCAACCTGAAATACTTACTGCCGGTGGAACGGACACGGCAGGCGTGCAGCGAATGGGAAAACAAGGAGCGATTGCAGGTGCGATTTCCATTCCGACCCGACACCTTCATCAAGTAATTGAAATGGCACATAAACAGGATATCGCGGACTCCATTGAATTGTTGGTGACTTGTCTGGAAAACCTGGATACTTTTGATTGGAAGCATTGATAAAAAGACCCCGAATAATCGGGTTTTTTTTTATCATACAATCTCCTATCTTTTTAACATGGTTTTTAAAAATAAATTTTTGAAATGGATCGGTAAACTGGATTTGATTCAGATTGAGCCTTTTTTGGCACTTAGCAATGGAACTCAGGTTTACATCAAGGGAAGGGTGATTTCAGCCTATAAACAAAGCCGCCCAAAAGCCCGGAATAATTCTTTTAAAAATATCTTGGCTGCCATTAGGCGGTATGCCGTGACGAGTATCCCTGAAACTACCGTGCTCATTTCGAAAGGTGATAGCGAGGAAAAAGTGACCAGTGATCAGGATGGGGTTTTCGAATGCGTACTTCCCAGTTCGGGTGAAACTCAAGTGCAGTTTTCATTCCCTGAAAAAGAAGAAGGTATAAACTACCAAGAGTCAGAAATTCCGATCTATGAGGTTCATTCCTCTAATGGAGTGATTTCTGATATTGACGATACAATTTTGATTTCCCATGCCACTCAAATTGGAAAAAAGTTTTGGCTTTCCGTTTCCAAAAATGCCTATACCCGTCGGCCATTTCCAGGGGTTTCCGAGTTTTACCAAAAGCTATCTGTTCATGGTAATACGGAAGTGTTTTATGTTTCGAGTAGTGATTGGTCCTTATTTGATTTGATTCGTGATTTTTTAGAATTTCGAAAAATCCCATTGGGCCCGATTTTATTAAAGGACAAACATATTAACCTCAAAAACATCTGGACTTCCGGAGGAGGAAGCCACGACCATAAATTTGATAAAATCCGCTTTCTTTTTTCCTTCTTTCCCGAAATGAACTTTATTTTAGTCGGAGACAGTGGACAGCATGATCCGGAGATTTATGCTCAACTCAAGGAGGAATTTCCAGATCGGATTAAAACGATATTTATCCGTGAAATCAAACCCAATCATTTTATTGAAGAAAAAAGAGATTATCTTCAAGCTACTTTGGGATTTCACTTTGTGAAAACAACCCATGATGCAATTCAACTCGCCAAAAACCTCGCGCTCTTTTCCTCATGAATCTCAAGGCACTCTTAGTATTCAATCCCAAATCAGGCACCGGAGAAGTTACCTTAACGGACTTAAAAGAAAGAATAACAGCAAATCTGATTGGCTATGACCTGTTTGATTTCCAAACCACAGGTGAAAATGATGCCTTGAAAATAAAGCATCAGATCGATGAAATTCTGCCTGAATTGATCCTCATCGCCGGAGGTGACGGTACGGTCAAGCTTGTCGCCGAAAGTTTGAAGGAGCCCATTCTGATGTCGATTTTGCCACTGGGCTCCGCCAACGGCCTTGCCAAATGCTTAGGGATTGATCAGCTGGAAGATGGTTTGGATTCGCTTCGTAGAATGAAGAAAATCTCCATGGATGCAGTAGATATCAATGGGGAGTTGTGTTTGCATTTGGCTGATTTTGGATTCAATGCCAGACTGATTGAGGAGTTTGAGCAGCAAGAAGGGCGGGGAATGCTGGGGTATATAAAAAGTTCGTTTTCACAGCTTTTTTCAACAGAAAAATCCACTTTTTTGATTCAGACAGAGCAAAAACAATGGGAGGTCAAGACTCGGATGCTGTTAATTGCCAATGGGGATCGTTTTGGTACTGGAGCAGTAATTAATCCAACTGGAAAATTGGATGATGGAAAGTTTGAGCTGATTTCACTTAACATCGAATCTTTGGAGGATTTTCTGGATGTGTCAAAAAGTCTGATTTCGGGAGAAATGGGTGATGGGGATGGAATTCAATCCTGGTCCCTCACTTCCTGTAAAATCAAAAACACTGCAGGAGTGAAATTTCAGATTGACGGGGAATTGAAAGGAAATCCAGAGGAAATCGAAGTAAAAATAGATCCCGGACGTTTTCAATTCATCACCAGACCATAAGCCAAAAATCTCGCTTATTTCAGTCCATTGAATTGCTTAATTTTACCCACTAAGAAGACTATGAAGATTTCCCTTTTCCCAACATTGACCTTTTTCCTCTTTTTATTCAGTGTTTCTTGTACGCAAAAACCGGGTAACTCAATGCAGGAGCCTACCCAAGAGACGAATTGGATTCAGCTGTTCAATGGTCAAAATTTAGAGGGGTGGATTCCGAAAATCCATCATCACGAAACAGGGGAGAATTATGCCCAAACGTTTCGGGTGAAGGATGGAATTATCGAAGTGAATTACGAGGACTACGATGCTTTCGAAGAGCGATATGGCCATTTGTTTTTTGAAAAACCCTTTTCCAATTTTCATTTGAAATGGGAGTATCGATTTACGGAACAGTGGCTGGAAGATGCCCCAATTTATACCTACCGCAATTCGGGGATCATGTTTCATTCTCAGGCTCCGGAAACGATTTTAAAGGAACAGGATTGGCCGATTTCAGTGGAGTATCAGATGCTGGCTGAAGAGAATGCGGGACAGTCAAGACCTACGGGAAACATGTGTAGCCCGGGGACTGATGTGGTTTTTGATGGACAGATCGATGAGCGGCATTGCATTAATTCCACTTCGCCGACTTTCCAGTGGGATGAGTGGGTGAAAGCAGAATTAATCGTATACGGAGACTCTATCGTGCATCACCTAGTCAATGGCGATACAGTTCTCACGTACAGCAAACCTCAAATCGGCGGTGGTGTCGCCAATCGGTATAATCCTGCCATCAAAGTCGATGGGACCCCACTCAAGTCAGGCTATATCGGGTTGCAAAGCGAGGGACAGGGGGTGTTGTTTCGGGAGATTAGAATTCGGGAGCTTTGATTATTTACGTTAATACTCAAAGGGTTTATAAATCCCTATCAGATCCTAAATACTGAGATAATTCCTTTTGAAAAAGATCAGGATGAAAGGATAGAGTTTCTCATATCATGGGATTTTCCTCGTTTTATTGAGATGTTTCCCAAGTCTGGATGATCAATCAGATGCAGTACGAAAGATCGATCTTGGAAGGCAATAGCATGTCATCCAACTCAGTTCAATTTTTGACAATTTTTTGAGACTAAATTGCTTTTCTGCCAAAATAGGATCCATGTCGGATTTGTTTGCATTATCTTGGAAAAAACCTAAATAGTAGCTTTTCCCACCTTTCCCAACGTTTTGAAAACGGCTTGAATTTCATCGAGGGTTTCAGTCTTGAGACCAAATTTAAACTCAGGTTTCATCGTTGAGTTGAGACATTTTTTTTCTTCTTTCTTTTTAAAGCGTTAAAAAGTTGAAAATAAGCCTCAAAAATCTTTGAAACTATGCTCTCTTCGATTCCTTGATTAAAGGAATGTGAAGATTGATTTCTATTTTTAAACCTCTCCATCCGGCCTTCTCCATCTTGAGCCTTTCCTTGACCTTTTGAATCGGATACTTCCCAGCAATTGGATAGCAAAAAAGCATTTTCCAAGAACCGAAGCGCTTCGTATGATTAGTCAGCAGTACAGGCTAACATGTACTCGAGTTCGTATTTCAGCTTAGACCTAAAAATCTGAAACGCTCCATACCACGATATTTCAAAAAAATCCAGCGTTTCTCGACACTGGATTTTTTGAATAACTCAGCAATTGATTTGTTATCATTATCCCAACTTCGTCAAACTCTCCTCCAGAGCCTTGATCTTGGCTTCAGCATCGGCTTGTTTTTTCTTCTCATTTTCCACGACTTGAGCAGGAGCGCCAGCAACAAATCGCTCATTGGAGAGCTTTTTCATCACAGAGGCTAAAAATCCTTTGGTGTATTCAATCTCTTTTTGAAGATTCGCCTTTTCTTCCTCAATATTAATCGAGTCACTCATCGGGATAAAGCATTCGTCGGATTTGACTACAAAGCTCATCGCATTTTCTACTTTTTCGGAGAAACTCAAGGAGGAAAGATTGGCCAACTTGACCAGCACAGATTCAAATTGATGGTAAAGTTCTGGGGTTTTTGTGTTGATCGTCAGTTCAAGGGATTCTTTTGGAGACATTCCTTTGGAAGCCCGGAGATTTCTAACTTGAGAGACAACTTCAAAGACTTGTGCCGCGTCATCGATGGTTTTCTGATCAAATTCTTTTACCTCTGGCCATGGAGCTAAAATCAAGGATTCTCCGACACTTCTTTCTTTGATTTGATGCCAAAGCTCCTCGGTAATAAAGGGCATGAACGGGTGGAGGATTTTGAGTACGTCTTCGAATAGTTCGATGGTCCGGTCGTAGGTTTGCTGATCGATCGGATGCTGATAGGCAGGCTTGATCATTTCCAGATACCACGAGCAGAAGTCATCCCAAACCAGTTTATAAGTTGCCATTAAGGCATCTGAAATGCGGAATTTCTCGAAATGCTCGTTGATTTCTGCCAAAGCCTGCTGGAACCGATTTTCAAACCAGCCGATTGAAGACGTATTCGACCTTCCCGACAAGTTGGGGTCGATTTCCCAGCCTTGAACCAAGCGGAAGGCATTCCAGATTTTATTGGCAAAGTTTCGTCCTTGCTCGACTAACTTGTCATCGTAGGGCAAGTCATTTCCTGCAGGGGACGAGAAGAGCATTCCGGTACGGACTCCATCGGCTCCGTATTTAGCGATGAGCTCAAGTGGATCGGGAGAGTTGCCGAGGGACTTTGACATTTTTCGTCCTAATTTATCCCGCACAATTCCGGTGAGGTAGACATTTTTGAAGGGCTTTTCACCCAAGTACTCATATCCGGCTATGATCATCCGAGCGACCCAGAAAAACAGGATTTCCGGTGCAGTCACCAGGTCATTGGTCGGATAGTAATAGTTGAGTTCCTCGTTAGGCTTGCCCGTTGAAAATACTTCGGTATCAAAAACCGAAATGGGCCAAAGCCATGAGCTGAACCAGGTGTCGAGTACATCCTCGTCTTGCTTGAGATCTGCCAAGACGTAGTTGGTTCCAAATTGGCTGTTAGCAAGTTGAAGGGCTTCCTGTGCTGTTTTTGCAACAACAAATTCTCCATTTGGAAGATAGAAGGCAGGGATCCGATGTCCCCACCAGAGTTGGCGGGAGATACACCAGTCTCGGACATTTTCCATCCAAGCCCGATACATATTTTTAAACTTGGGTGGATGAAGTTGAATGACATCCTCCATGACCGAGGAAAAGGCCGGTTTGGTGATTTCATCCATTTTGAGAAACCACTGCAGGGAAAGTTTGGGCTCAATTACCGCATCGGTACGCTCGGAGTGACCGACATTGGATTTATAATCTTCCACTTTATCCAGTTGCCCGATTTCATCAAGTAGTTTGGCAACCTTTTTTCTGGCTACAAAACGGTCTTCTCCAATGAGAATCTGGGCTTTTTCATTGAGGGTTCCATTGTCATTGAGAATGTCGATTACCTCCAGCTTATGTTTGATTCCCAATTCGTAGTCATTGATGTCATGGGCCGGAGTGACTTTAAGGCAACCCGTACCAAATTCCATGTCTACGTAATCATCTTCAATTATGGGGATAGCGCGATTGATTAAAGGAATGATTGCTTTTTTACCTTTAAGATGGGCAAATCGTGGATCTTGGGGATTGATACAGATGGCTACGTCGGCCATGATGGTTTCAGGGCGTGTAGTCGCAATGGTTAAAAATTGATCCGTTGTCCCTTCAATTTTATACTTGATGTAATAAAGTTTGGAGGCGATTTCTTTGGTAATTACTTCATCATCCGACAGGGCGGTTTGTCCTTTGGGATCCCAGTTGACCATTCGGATTCCACGGTAGATTTTACCTTTTCGATATAAGTCCACAAAGACAGTCGTGACTGCTTCACTCAGGTCCGCGTCCATGGTGAATTTTGTCCGATCCCAGTCACAAGATGCCCCTAGTTTTTTGAGCTGCTCAAGGATGATCCCTCCATATTTTTCTTTCCACTCCCAGGCATGGTTGAGAAATTGCTCTCGGGAAATATCCTTTTTTTCAATCCCTTTTTCTTTCAGCAGGTTGACGACCTTGGTTTCTGTCGCAATCGAAGCGTGGTCCGTACCTGGAACCCAGCAGGCGTTTTTCCCTTGCATCCGTGCCCGACGAATCAGCACATCCTGAATGGTATTGTTCAGCATATGTCCCATGTGGAGGACTCCTGTGACGTTTGGCGGAGGGATGACAATCGTATAGGGTTCTTTGCTTGGGTTTACTTTGGAGGAAAAAAGCTTGTGCTCCATCCAGTAGGTATACCATTTGGCTTCCGCCAAACTGGGGTCATATTTGCTGGCAATAGACATAAATGAGTGATTGATTTTCGATCTGCAAAAATAGGGGAAAAAGAGGAACTGACCTTAAGCGAATAGAATTGATCGAAAATAAAAATGATCACTCATTAAAACCTATGCTTTTTCGATGAAAATAAAAGTGCTTCCAATGAACATTCAATCTTTCAATTTTTTTTCAGTTAAATCATTAAGGTTTATTCAGGGCAGGACAATTTCCTGAAGAAAAAAATGACCGGTATTTCTGCCGGTCATTTTAACAAAATTAGATCATTGAGTTAGTTACCCACATACTCATCCCAACTCAATTCTGCCTGAGGATGGGGGAATTGTTGGAAGATTGTGCCTCCGTCAAAACTAGTAGGGATTTCATCCAGTCTGCCGTATCGACGAGCATCGATCCAACGATGGCCCCAAGGCTCAGCCCAGAGTGAATACCTTCTTTGGTAGAGGATTTCATCAATCAACGCATCTTGGGAAGTCGCTCCCTCATAATCTCCAAGTCCTGCGGCATTGCGGATGATGTTAATTGCTTCAACTGCCTCATCAGTCTGGTTTAAATTGGCATGCGCTTCAGCTTTCAGTAGAATCAATTCTTCATTTCTAATGAAAGGAATGGATTCAGTATTGCTCTCCCATCGTGCGTCTTGATGTGTTCCTTCCAATGCGCCTGCATCAGTGGTGACGATAACTGGTTGGTCTCGCTCCAAAAACTTGTTTTCCACTCGTAAATCACCCGGAGTAGCGTCTTCTAAGACAGAAGGATGCACTACAACGATTGTATTTACAGCGGCATTTGGGACATAAAAGAGGGGGTTAAATATATCAGGAGAAGCTCCATAAGGATGGGATGGGCCTGCATTCAAATCTCCTCCCAAATCCATGAAGGAAGCATCCAAGGCACTGAGAACTCCCTGCCAATCCTGACGATAAGCATTTAATCTGGCTGTAATCGCCCGGTTGACCTGACGCAATCCCTCAGTGGTATTGTAGCCGTCAAATCCCCTGGTCAAAGTGAAAGGAAAGGCCCCTGATCCTGCTGCCTGTAGAGCCGCATCACCCTCGTCCAAAATGGCTTTGATGGCATCCAAAGCATCTGAATAGGGAACGAATGGCCCCGGATTTAATGGGTCGGCTACGTCTATTCGGATTCCGTTTTCATAAACAAAATTCGCCGGAATCATAAACTGATACCCTTGAATGGTTTTGGCAAAACCCGTTACTGCGCTTCTTGCCGGAGCTTGGATGTTTTCGGTGTTTTCAGCAGCGGCTATCAAGACATCAGCTTGTTTGATGGCTTGATAAGGAGCCGCCCAAGAGCCTCCTCCTGTATTTCCAAATCCAAAATAGGATCGGTCTGGTGTTCGGCCATTTTGTCCTAACCAATCAGTCTGAAATCTCGGGTCAGAGGCATTGAGGTACCAAATTTCACGTCCGAAGGTGTTCCAAGCCTGAGAAACGTTGGTGACATATCCTCGGTGTCTGGATTCAAGTCCAGTAATTAAAAATTGGATCTGTTCTCGACTAGCGTTATTGGATACGGACCCTACGGATGGATTGTTTGGATCCTGTATTTCGTCCAATTGAAACGGATTACAAGCTACTAATGTGCCTGCTATCGCAATGGCTTTACTTATATTTTTTAGTGTATTTTTCATGATTTTGCCGGTTTAGAAGTCAATAGTTAAGTGGAAGAACACCCTTCTCGGCGTTGGATATGGTGCGATGTCGACGTTGTTGGCAACCGCCTGAGCACCAAATGTAGAGGTCTCTGGGTCATACCCTTCGTAGTCGGTAAATAGGAAGGCATTATTGACCGAAGATCCTACCCGGATGTTTTGAACGGCATTGCCAAACCAGTCATTAATAGTTGCTCTTGGAATGGTGTAATACAGACCAATTTCACGGATTTTGACAAAAGAGGCATCCTGAACCCATCTTGCCGCATTATTGTAGGGTTCTGGTTCGCGCTGACGTCCATTGGGAATTCCATCGCCATTGTCATCGTCAAACCAACCATTGGTAGTACCCCCACCGTCAGTGAGGAAGGAAGTCAAGTTAATATTATCCCCACCTTTTCTCCAATCGACCAAAACTGAAAGCTCGAGCCCTTTAAATAGGTTGATGCTATTGAAAAAGGATAGGTTAAAATCTGGTTGGGAATTTCCCCAAATCGTAAATCCTCCTGGAGTGTCAGGGTCAGCTGGTGTACCCACGATAGTAGTCGGAGAAAAGCCTTCTGCATACAGGAAGGTTCCCAGTCCCGCTCCAAATGCACCCGCTGTATAAACGGGAATTCCCAATCGAGTCATTTCGATTTCATTCTTCCAGTATAAGATTCTGGAAAACCAACGGACATTGGACTTCTCTAGGATTGTTCCAGAGAGTCCGATTTCTACCCCTTTGTTTTGAAGCTCAGCTTCATTACTTGGTGTGGTGTTTACACCGGTGGATGGGGAAAGATTGAGGTTTTGGAAGTTGTTTTGAGAGTTTTTGACGTAATAGGTCGCTTCCAAACTCAATCGATTATTAAAGAAACTAGCATCCACGCCAAATTCAAGTTCGGTAGCAGTTTCAGGCCGGATACTGGTATTTCCCACTTGGGTAGAAACTACCGATCCTAAAAGGCCACCGATGTTTGCACCATTCAACGGAGTGAACGTTGCTCCGAAAGTTACTGGCCCCGCGGTTTCACCGTAAGCAATTCGTGGTTTGAGTTGATTGATGAAAGAAGAATTCCAGAAGTCAAAATTCGCCAAATTGATCGCCACGGATGCCCTGGGGAAAGAGTAGAATTGATTGGGGTCGCCATTTAATGTTGATTTGTCCCAACGTATACCGACTGTTCCGATAATTTTATCTTCGAAATTTGCTTCCTGTTGTAAGAAGACACCAGCTTCCTGTACTTCCGATATAAATTCCTGGTTGATTTGCTGAATGGCCGCTTGAAGCAGGTTTGTTTGCCCTGGGACAAGTCCACGACCTCGATTGAACAAGGCGTTTTCATTGAAATCCAATCTCACCAATCCAGCTTGAGAATTCATGTTAACCCTTCCCAGGTTCCAGTTGTAAACTAAGGCAGCCTGGAAATTGGTGTTAAAGCTTTCTTGCTTTCCTTTCAATAAATCCCCAGGATTTGCCTGTGCTCGTTGAAATTGCAGGAATTCAGGGAGGTATACCATGGTCCGGTTTTGTAAGAAGTCCAATCCACCTGAGAAGGAAGCCTTAAGGAAACTATTGCTGGTTTGGAGTAGATCAATATCCAAGGTGAAGGCCTGAATAAAGCGATTCACTTGAGCATTATTAATTCCATTATCGGTGACCGCAACTGGATTTTCTGAAAAGTAGGGGTTAGTGGGGTAGGTACCGTCTTCGTTTCTTCGCAAGTCAAAGTAATTGGGAACATAGGCGATGCTGTATCCGATGGATGCACCACTGTTGTTTTGGTTTCCGGTAAACCCTCGGTCCGCATCGGTCTGAATGTAATTTGAGGAGACACCAAATCTGATTTTATTGGAGATTTTATGGTCGATATTGGCTCTCACCGAGTATCTTTTGAAACCGGTATTTCTCACCGTTCCTTCTTCATCGGAAATATTTCCGGATACGAAGAATTTGGTTTTATCATTGCCTCCGGAAACATTGATCCGGGTATTGAGCAGGGTTGCTTGATTATTGTAAAAATAATCCTCGTAGTCAATGAAATTTCCGGAAGCCTGGGCGGCTCTGAATCGTTCCAGTTCTATTGGTCTTCGAGCCTCAGGAAAAAAGAAATTGATTTTTTCTTCGCTCCAGTCATCTGTTCCCAGTAATCTGAGCGGCTGGGCAAATCCGATATCCTGAGAAAGTGAAACCGTGGTACGACCTTCAGCACCTCTTTTAGTTGTAATGATAATTACCCCTGCATTTGCACGAGTACCATAAATGGCAGCAGCCGAAGGGCCTTTCAATACTTCGATTGTCTCAATGTCGGCAGGGTTTAAATCTGCCAGTCGGTTGGCTCCATCATCCTGGTTGCTTCCTCCAGCACCCGAAACCGTGGCGCGGCCGGTACGCTGGGTGGCATTACTGATGTAAACCCCATCCACGATGATTAAGGGCTGTGAGGCACCGGTCAAGGTTGAGATTCCCCGCAATTGGATCGACATTCCACCACCTGGGGCTCCACCATTGGATCGGATCGTGGCTCCTGCCACTTTACCATATAGGGCTCCGTCTGTGGTTTGGATGGTCGTCGTACCGGTTAAGTCTTTTGCCGAAACAGTTGAGACCGCATTGGCGAGATTACTTCGTTTTACTGAAGAGGCCAATCCTGTGACCACTACTTCATCTAGATTGGTGGCATCTTCCCGAAGCGTAATATCAATATTGCTCAAGGAAGAAGAAACCTCTACCTCTTTTGAGAGGTAACCAATGGAAGATACCACTAAAGTGGCCCCTTCATTGGTAGGAATATTGATTGTGAAATTCCCGTCCAAATCTGTAACGGCACCGGTGGTAGTCCCTTTGACCAGGAGGCTAGCTCCAATCAGCGGATCTCCATTTCTTTCATCTTTTACCGTCCCTGAGACGGTATACTGTGCCCATGCCCACCCTACGGAGCACCATAGGAACAGGAGGGTAAGTGATAGTTTGTAAAATCTGGTCATATTGTTTGATTTAATTGATGACCTTAATTTCCTAAAAATCTATCATATTCCAATTTAAATTTTAAGGATTTGAGTTAAATATGATATAAACAGGTCGATATTATCCGTAATTGTTACTTTATCTTTTAAAAACATTACTTTTTGGATAATTTTTTAAAAATCTGTTGAACAATCTCTTTTCGATTAATCAAAATCATTTTTTAGGATTCAAAGGATAACTTTTAGGCAAAAAAAAGACCGGCATTTTACCGGTCTTCGATTTGATTTCTTTAAGGACTTGTTATTTCTGAATCATTGGTAAGACGATTCGGCTTGGATGAATGCCTCCATGATGAATAGAATTGGTGGCAATTTTAGCCTCAGTTTCATCGTAATTATTCCCTCCGGTATTCATATTTCGATCGAATCGGGGGAAATTGGAACTACTGACTTCGATGCGGATGCGATGTCCTTTCTCAAAATAATTGGAAGTACTCATCGGAGTCATTTTGATTTCATAAACTTTTCCATCTTCCATCCAGACTTCTTTATCATATCCTTCTCGATAACGTACTCGCTGGATCGTTTCGTCCAAATTATAGGCTTTGCCATCTGGGTAAACATCGATCAATTTAATGGTGACATCGGTATCCTTGACATCAGAAGAAAGGTAAAGGTAGCTCTCAATAAATCCAGAAACCTCAACTCCTTCTTCGAGGGGTTCTGAAGTATAGACCAAAATATCATCTCTGAGCTCCATTTCACTTTGATCAAATGCTCCGCCTTGGACGGCATTTCCCGTACAACAGACATTTCCACCGTAGGAATTGACCGGATTCATCGGATCGTATTTAAACGTGTCTTTGGCTTGGGATTTTGGCTTTTTGGCTACTAATTTTCCATCGCCATTTCGAGTGTTGGCACTGCCCTCAGAATCCAGGTAAAACTCGGTCATTTTTGCTTCAGCAGGCGGCCACACATCCGAGGATTGCCATTCATTGGTTCCCATAGTGAAATAAGTGACCTTGGGCAATTGGTCAATTGTGCTGCTCTCTTCACCTTTTAGCCATTTATCAAACCATGCGGTGATGACTTCATCATAATTCCAGCGAGCATCACCTACACTTCGCTCCCCAATGATGGTGTTTTCTGTTGCGCGGGTGTAGGAGCAATGAAGAACCGGTGCGATGACCAAATATTGATTGTCCCGGGCCATTTGGCTAATGGCATTTTCCCGTGCGTGATTATAGAGCGCAATATTGGGAGATGAAGAAACATCGTACCAAGACACAAACCACATACTTGGTTTGTCAAAAGGCATGTTGTCATGGTAAAGTCCGCCTTGAAACCACCGAGGATCATTGGGTTTGCGGGTGATCATTTCTTCGTAGATACCTTTCGGTCCATTTTGATTTTTGATGATGTCCTGTACGGGCAAATGTGCCAATCCCTCTTTCCAATCTACTCTCGGGTACTCCGGAGCCATGTCATAAAACCGTTGCAATCGTAGCAAATCTTCCTGGCCGATTCCATCAGGCAATTTGGGCGCCATCGGATCATGCTGGGTGCTGTAGAGCCAAGCGGTAAAAAGCATTTGACCCGCTCCTCCGCGGTACCAGTTGCCCTGTTCGACAAATTCCCCAATTTTTCCTACTCCTGCCCCATATCCTTGGGGCACTAAAGCAGCTAAAGCGGGATGGTCAAGGGAAGCCGCCGCCATTTGCCATTCGGCAGTAGAGGAGCAGCCCAATAATCCGATTTTGCCATTGCTCCAGGCTTGGTTTTGCATCCAATCAAAGGCATCGTAACTGTCGGTTAGCGGGGTGCCGAGAATATCCCATTCCCCTTCGGAAAAGAATCTTCCCCGTTCGTTTTGAACGACATAGGCATAGCCTTTTTTAACCCAGTCCAATGCGCTCTGCATGGTTCTGGTGCGCAATTCTCCATCTCCGTAGGAGTTGAAATTGTAAGGTGTTCGCGAAAATACGATGGGTACTTTTTCATCGGTTTTTGGCCGATAAATATCGGTGGCGAGTCGATTTCCATCACGCATCGGCATCATGACTTTTTGGTCAATGATGGCGATTTCATCCAGTTGCTCCAAAATCGATTTTTCCTGAGCAAAACCTTCGATTTGAAGGAAAATCAGCAACGAAAGAGCAAAGAATTTAAAGGTTTGTGTTTTTATCATAGTTTAAGCAATTGATTCTATTAAGATAAAAATTGCCTTTGAATTTTTTGTCCCAAGATTGATGAATGGTTGGTTTTTACTTAGAAAAAAATTCAATCAAAAAAATAAGAAACTTGCATTCACTTGAAAATGACCTAAGTTAAGATGTTAAATTTCTACTTTCTTCGGAATAGTCTCGAGCTTTGCTTTCGAATTCCTCATTAAAGGCTAAATTTGCGATTCAATAATTTTTGCCATGAGTGATACCAAGACAAACACCCTGGAAACTTGGGTGGAAGTACCCAAAAGTTCTGATTTCACGATTTACAACCTTCCTTTTGGGATTTTCAAAAATAAGCGATTGAGTCCTCGTGTAGGAATTGCCATTGGTGATAAAATCGTGGATTTGAGTATTCTGGATCAGGAGGGTTTCTTTTCGGATATGTTTCTACCCGAAGGAATTTTTCTCACCGATTCGCTCAATGAGTTGATCGGATTGGGAAAAGTGCAAACCAAAAAGATCAGGGAAAGAGTACAGGAATTACTTTTAGCGGATAATGAAAAGCTGAGGGATCATTCCATACGTGGCAAAGTCATGGTCAATCGCAAAGAGGCGGAGATGCTTTTGCCTGTCAAAATCGGAGATTACACAGATTTTTACAGCTCCATGGAACATGCCACCAATGTCGGTAAAATGTTTCGGGATCCTGAAAATGCACTGCTTCCCAATTGGAAGCATTTACCAGTGGGTTATCATGGGCGTGCATCTTCAATTATTCCCTCGGGAGTAAATATTCACCGCCCAAAGGGACAGTTTAAAGATCCCGATATGGAAACCCCCGGTTTTGGCCCAAGCAGAAGATTGGATTTTGAACTTGAGTTGGCGTTTATTACCGGAAAATCCACTAAGCTAGGAGATTCGATTTCCACTGAAGAAGCCGAAGACTATATTTTCGGATTTGTACTGTTTAATGATTGGTCGGCTCGAGACATTCAAGCTTGGGAATACGTTCCGCTGGGACCATTTTTGGGTAAAAGTTTTGCCTCATCCATCTCTCCATGGATCGTGACGATGGAAGCTTTGGAGCATTTTCGTGTTGCGGGACCGGAGCAGGATCCGGAGGTTCTGCCGTATTTGCACTGTGAAAAAGCACATGGTTTTGACTTGCAGCTTGAGGCTTATATTCAACCCGATGGCGTGAAGCAAGCCACCAAAGTCTGCACTTCCAATTTTAAATACATGTATTGGAATGTTGCACAGCAACTTGCCCATCATACCGTTAACGGATGCAATATTAATGTCGGGGATATGATGGCTTCTGGAACAATCTCTGGACCCACAGAAGATTCTTTTGGTTCTATGCTGGAGCTAAGCTGGAAAGGCACTAAACCTGTCAAGCTCGATTCGGGCGAAGAGCGGAAGTTTCTCGAAGATGGAGATACGGTGATATTGAAGGGTTTTGGAGAAAAAAACGGAATCCGTGTAGGTTTCGGAGAGGTGAGAGCGAAAGTATTGCCCGCTAAATAACCTGTTTTTCCAAAGTGGATAAAAAAACCGGCAATCGCCGGTTTTTTTGGTTTGGGTCGGAGGTTTATTTCATTTCAAATTAATGAGCTCAAGGAGCAATTCGGGCTCATCCGTTGTGATGAAATCCACATCTTGGTCCAAAAGCCATTTCATGTCTTCGGGGTCATTTACCGTCCAGGCATTGGTAGTTAACCCCAGGTTTTTTGCTTCAGCGATCCATTCAGGTTTGGATTTAAGCAGCCGGATATTGTAATCAAATCCGAAAAACCCTGCTTCTTTCAATTCTTCAGGTGATTTATCTCCGGTCAGGTAGGCCACATTGGCATTGGGATCCGTTTGGATTGCTTTTAGCCCGCCCTCGTAACTGAATGTGATGTAATCAACCCATTTCTCAGCTTGAAGTTTTTGGACCATTTTGACGACCTCTACGCCGATTTTTTCACTACGGGCAACGGAGATACCAGAGGGCTTAAATTCCAAAATCAATTTGGTTTTTTCTTGCTTCATTCCTTCTTTGAGGTATTCTTCCAGCGTGGGAATTTGCTCACCATTGGGGTGAGTTTTGCTAAGTAAGGTTTTATAGGGGACCTGTTCGATTTCCAAACCTTCAAAATCCGCATCGTGATTGACGACCAAAACACCGTCTGCTGTCATCCATACATCAAATTCGGTCCCTTCACAGCCAAGCTGAATAGCTTCCCTTAACGAAGCAATGGAGTTTTGTGGATGATTTTGTGCCTTCCAAGCTCCACGGTGGGCAATAACTTTATTTTTTAAAAAGCTTTCTTGGGCCAGAACTGA
This sequence comes from Algoriphagus sp., assembly GCF_024305035.1. Classification (GTDB taxonomy): domain Bacteria; phylum Bacteroidota; class Bacteroidia; order Cytophagales; family Cyclobacteriaceae; genus Algoriphagus. Next base: position 46,343 of record NZ_JAMWZB010000019.1, on the reverse strand, counting down.
GGTACTCAAAAGTGCCATAAGAAGGAAAGTGAAGATTGATCGAATCATAGACTATGGAGGTTTTAGAATTTAAAATTATCAATTCTGGCCTTCTTTTAAGGGCTCTTTATCAAAATTCACACTAATTTGATGTGGAGTTGAAATAGCGGTGGATTCAATCCTTCTTCCTTCCCCTCATTTTAACCACCAAATAACCTATTGCGATTAAAAAGTGAAGTACTAGAGCGACAGCAATTATCTGAATCAAAGCTTTATCATTCATTTACCGGTGTGGGAGGAATGGATTTTTTTAACCCATTGGGCAACTCGAATGCCCAGCCCTTTTGCTTTTTCCAAAAAAAGGGGATCGACTCCTTCAAAGGGACCTTCATCCGTGATGGCAGATGCTCCAAAGGCAGATTCAACTTCGTTTCCACCTAAGATTAACATCCCATGAATCAACATGGCCCGGTGAATACTGTGGAGGACTGCTTCCTCGCCCAAAGAAATTCCCCCGCCGCTGCAAAAAGCCGCACCGATTTTGTCTTTCAGTAGTCTACCCTCGAAAGGCCAAGAATTAAGGAATGCTAGCAGTTCAGGGGCTGGATTTCCATTGTAAACAGGGGAGCCTACGATAATAGCTTGAGCATTTAGTAAATCTTCCGAATTGACCTCATCGATGGGCTTGAGAAGGGCTATTTGATCTTCAGACGCAATTCCATTTGCGATTTCTTCAGCCATTTTTTGAGTAGAACCTGATTGACTGAAATAGGCAACTAAAATGTGTTGTTGAGCAAATCCAAAAATTGGGATCAGGGAAAGGAAAAGTAGAGTGGACCATTTTTTCATTGGTATATTGTTGATTGATCGGAGGAATCTTTGGAGAGAAAATGACTTTTTGTAGTAGGTTTGAACAAAAGTAATCGTATTCGTATTTTTAAGATAAACCAAAAAACACATTTTATGGCAGATACTGTTAAGATTTTAGACATTCTTTCCTTAACCCACGACGTGAAGCAGTTTACCGTCGAAAAGCCGAAGGGATATCAATTTATCCCCGGTCAGGCAACAGAGGTTGCGATAAATAAGGAGGGGTGGACCGAGGAGAAAAGACCTTTCACTTTTACTAGCCTTCCAGACGACGACCACCTGGAATTTGTGATCAAGTCCTATCCTGATCACGATGGGGTAACCAAGGAAATAGCCAATTTGGTGCCTGGAGATGAATTTATTATTGATGAATCTTGGGGTGCAATTCAATACCATGGACGGGGAGTGTTTATTGCCGGAGGGGCAGGAGTGACGCCTTTTATTTCCATTTTGAGAGATTTGAAAGTAAAAGGAGAATTGGAGGGTAATCAATTGATCTTTGCCAACAAAACACGAAAAGATGTCATTTTGGAAGCTTATTTTCATGAACTTCTCGGGGATGATTTTATTTCAATCCTAGATCAGGAAGATCTTGAAGGGCATGAAAAAGGTCGGGTGACTATGGAGTTTTTGAAGGAAAAAATTGAAGATTTTTCTCAGGAATTCTACGTTTGTGGACCAGACCCGATGATCAAGGCAGTTTCTTCTGCTTTGGAAAATCTTGGTGCCAATCCAGACGCAATTGTATTTGAAAAATAAAAACTGGACTAGTGAATGAAAAAAGCCAACTTCTCAAAAGGAAGTTGGCTTTTTAATTATTCACTGAAATTTATTGAAAGCCAATTTTCTTAAGACCTTCTTGGCTGATTTTGATGGCTTCCAAAGGATCCAAATCAAATGTATTGTCTTGCTCGACAAGAAAATACTCCATTCCTGATTGATCCTTTTGGGCAAGGATTCTAGCAAAGTCAATATTCCCCGTTCCGACCGGTGCAAAGTTGCCTTCATCGTTCATGTCCTTGACATGCCAAGCCTTGAATCGACCTGGATACTTTTCGAAATAGGCCAAAGGATCTGCCTCCGCTTTGGTAACCCAAAAAAGATCCATTTGATAGTTCACATGCGCTGGATCGGTATTTTCCAGAATGTAATCAGTCAAAATTGTTCCATCTTCCATCGGCTTGAACTCGAAGTCATGGTTGTGGTAAAGTAACTTTAATCCAGCTTCGCTGCATTTTTCACCAAGAGTAGTAAGAATAGTGACCAATTCCTCTTTGGTGCCTTTCATGCCCATGCCTTCTGGACCTGCGGTAAACATGCCCATCGGAGGAACAGGAATAACGAAATATTCGAATCCGGCTGCTTTAGTAGCGGCAATTTGCTCATCTGCATTCTCGAGGGTGACTCCACCCATGTGGGTACTTTTTGGCTCCAATCCGAGTGATTCAAGGTAAGATTTGAATTCGGTAGGTTCCATTCCGTAAAATTTCCCATCGGCATACCCTGCTGCTTCTATGTAAGCATATCCTGCCTCAGCCACTTTTTGAAGGGTGGCTTTTGGGTCCTCAGACATGGCGTCTCTAACGGTATAGAGAGCCAACCCTCCGATTCGTTCTTGTTCCTTATTTTCGATCACTTCTGCTTCAATGTTTTCTTCATTGGAGCTTGAGCTACCGCAAGCGGTTACCCCAAGACTTAAGGTGATTGCTAGTGCTAAGTTCCAAATAGGTGATTTTTTCATGTGCTTTTTGTTTGAGTTGTAAAGGTCGTCTCCAAATTAAGAAAACTGGGTGTTTATTAGGTAATAGGTTTGTTTTCGAAATGGAAAGATATTGAAAAGGGATGGGAAATCCTGTGCAATTTCCTTTATCTCTATTTTTTTCTATTCAAACCCGAAAGCCCAGGGAAATACAAATACCACAATCATCGTCCACAAAACGTAAACCGGAAGGTAGTTGACCACTATCAAGCCCACTTGATGGAGAGAATGGTCTTTTCGAAGGGTTGTAATCAACCTATGGCAAACCAAAACCAAATGAATCAGCATCAGAATATTGACTCCCAATACCGCGAGCCGATTGGGGGTGAGGCCATACTCAGTAATCCGAAATGCAATCGCTGAAAGTGCCACCAGGTTAACCAATACGGTTGTGATAGAAAGGAACACTAAAATCCAGTGGGAGGTTTTTCCATTTTGCCCCGCTGCAGACTCGGTAACCGAAAAGAAAATCAGTGCCATCACTCCGATCAGCAATAGATTGAAAAGCAGCAGAAATTCCCGGTCATTATAGGGGTCTTTGCCAGCATAGACTATGGCTCCCAGGTAAAACAAGAGCATAATCAAAACTAGGGGAGCAAAGATTTTGGCTATTATGGGTGGGACTTTGTTGACCAACTGTGGGTTTGTTTGAGTAAGGTGAGTGGCGATAAGCGGTGCTGCTACCAAACCAAATAAGCCAATATTTTCAAAGTAGAATTCGCTAATTTCCAACCCGATCAGGCTGAATAAGCCGATTGTGATTCCTGAGAGGAGCATTCCCGCCAAACCCAATACGGCTCCCATAATGACTGCATCTCCATTGAAATTAAGGAATTCCAATCGCTTGAGTAGATTTTTGGGTTGGACTTCTCCAAATACAAATCCCAACACTGCCCAAAGCAGTAAGGGTAAATGAATGCAGGCCAAAATTAAGGTGTCACTTTGTTGGTTCTGTGGAAGGAGATTGATGTAAATCATCGAAGCTGCCAGGATCACGATTGGAAGCCAAAGGGATCTGAGCGGAATTTGTTTTTTGCGAATAAAATAGAGCGAAACAAAGGGGAAGAGGAGAAATCCCATATTTCGGGGATAGAAGAACTCTTCTTTCCAGGAGAAGAATTGAGGGGATTTTGCAAATAACCAGGCGAGTGACGCTAAAATGAGGAGAAATCGCCAGTCTTTAATCGATCCCCAGCCTACTGAATCGGAGCTGAAGTTGAGGCGGGCATACCAAAATTCGGCTACCTCTTTACCCTTAATTTCAGGATAGACGGATAGAAAAGCCTTTTTAAATTCGACCTTGTTGGACCGGTAGAGTTTTTCCAAATCCCCAGGTTCATTGATGTGTTTTAGGATATCCATTTGATTGTAAATTTTTGAATTGTTAAACTGGAAATCAGTGCCAAAAGGCATTATCTGCTCCTCTGAGCCACTAAATCTCGGGATAGTTATTATTTCTTGCTTTTCTCTAACTCCTCTAGGCAGTCGTCAAGGGGATTTCCATCCCGGTGAATGCATTCGCAAAAGGCAAAACCTGCCGCTTCTTGATCGGAATGGGCATATTGTGACTGGCAATCCTTCAGGGAGTTTCTGGGTAGAGTTTGAAAACCGGAGTTGGCAGCCCAAATAACTAAAGCCACCATGGCGGCTACTCCCAAGAAAAAAGGAAAGGGGAATTTAGTGCTGTATTTTTCCGGTTTTTTTAGACTTGCTTCTTTCGAATACCTTGTGAAAGGGATTATGTACCGGAGTTGGTCGTAGTGGTAGGCCAGGATGTAAAGATTAGCCAAGACCATTAACGGACTTGTGACCATGGATCCTTCAAAGCGGACCGCATAGGAAAGAATCCAGATGTTCACAATAATCGGCAGATACAGGAGCGCACCCAGCGTGATTGTTCTGGGAATTAGAAGCAGGATAGCTGCCTGAACTTGGGCATACCCTACAAATGTGTAATAATAGCCCGTATGGTGGAGGGCTTCTAGATAGGCTCCCATTGGATGGAGCGGTGATAATCCACTGGCAAACCGCTCTCCGATAATTTTCACCACTCCGGCTACAATAAAAGCATAGGCCAAAGTGACTCGGCAAAAGATCGAAAATATCCAGTACCATTTATTTTTTCTCATCTGGAAATAGAATGATTCCAACGCATTGAGCTGTTCTGAAGGGGTCATCTTGTTCTTCTGTTTATTAGCATCTGGATAGGAGGTGGAGTGTGGAAATGGTTGCAGACTTAATTAAAGTGTCCGGTGAAATTGAAAGCGAGTACGGCACTCAACCAAATTGCGACAAAATAGATTAGGGTACTGAAGATGACCGCAATGAGCTTTTGATTTCCCTTCGGAAACCATTTGAATCCCATCAGAAAAAAGAAAATTCCTCCCACGGCACCTCCCAGCGGGATAATGATCAAGGGGTAGTACATCCATGATTCAAAGAGATCTTCCTTGGTAATGATGACAAAGAGCAACCAAGCCAAAGGTAAACTTGCACCCAATAAAGCCGGCAAAAGCAATTTTTTGGGGCTGGAAGGCAATAGAGAAGAAGCGTTTTTCATGTTTATTGATTTTAAGTTGAATTGATTTATTTTGAAAGTGCTTTGAATTTCAAAGTGAATAACTAAAATTTTTTAGATTTTATTTTTATTGATTAAATTTTCAAGAAAATCCAAGTGTGCTTGGAAGGCTTTTTTCCCGGCAGGACTTGCCGAATAATTGGTCAGGGGCTTTCTTCCGGCGAAGGTTTTTTCTACTTCGATGTAATCGGCATTCTCCAAATGGCGAAGGTGGGAGGCCAAATTGCCATCGGTGACTTCCAGGATTTCCTTGAAGGAATTGAAGTCATAGCGATCATTGACCATTAAAATGGACATGATTCGGAGTCGAATGACGTTCTCAAATGCCTTGTCGTAAGTTCCCTTCACGTTATCGATCGTATCGGTAATACATCATTGATCCATAAATCACATGGAGCACACCAAAACCAAGTGCCCAACAGATCAGCCCATAATCTGGAAAAAAGGCCGCGAGAATACCGAGAATCAATTGACCAATGCCTAGATTTCTGATTTCTCCCAAGGTAAAATGTGAAGCGCCGATTAGCCCCAATCCGTAAAAAACCAAGGTGGCAGGAGCGATTAACTGATAGGTGTTTTCATGGATGAGCGCAAAGGAAAATAAACCGCCAGCAATCACTGGAATGAATAGAGCCATTAAAAACCGTTTGCTGGCAGGTGTCCAGAATTTTTCGGCTTTTCGCTGGCTTTTGCTTTGACTTAACAGATAGGCCGATCCAATGGCTAACAGCAAAACCAGGATGGCTACAGCCAATAAATGGGTTTGCAAGTCTGCCGGTGAATTTGCCTCAAATTCAGTTCCGTAGCTGGTGGAGGGAAAGTAAATCCAATACCAAGCAATCCCGGCACCGATAAAGGCATAAATTCCTGCCATTACTCCGGCCAGTCCACTCAAGGACAGAAATCGGGTGCTCCGTTCCATCATGGCTTTGATTTCGGCTAATTCTTGTTCTGGTTTTTTCATATTAAAAGTACTTTGTGATGCAAAGTAAAAGAAGATTTTTTAAAATCCATACTCCCAAAGATTTTTTTTTGAATCCAAAGCTTTACCAATCCAAAAAAAACTATGGAGGTTATTTTTTGATGTTGGGTTGATTTAGGGCATTTGACGTATGGTGTTTTTTTTAGGATTGGTCTTCCTTTGATTTAAATTAAACCAATACGATGATGCAAAAGAAAGTATTTCCTTGGATTTTAGGGCTAATGATGATGGCTTTGATCGTTTCCTGCACGGATAGTGAAGAGATGGATCCGGACGATCCCCAAATCAGCAATGATTTGAATTTTGAGTTTACGTTAACGGGAAATGAAAGTAACTATTCGATGAAAATCGATGGAGTGGAAGTTCAAAATTCGGCCGAAATTCTTAATTCTTTGAATACAGATAAATCCATTTCCCTGAATTTCTGGGGGCCAAACTTTGATTTTGATTTTGCGGGAATTAGCTGGATTCCTTTGGGTAAGGGAACCTACCAGACCGGTCATAATCTCGGGACGGGAAATGGGACAGAGGGCAATGATTTGTTTATGGTCGCCTTTGTTAAGCAGGATGGTGAAAAGCATTACGCTTATTCTTCTCATGCCTATGGCTATTTGGAAGATGAGCGTATTCCGGGTTCCTCCTGCACGGTTGAAATCATCACGTTTGAAGGAGGTCAAACCACCTATGAATTCATGAATGGTACTTACAGTTTGTTTATTGGTACTGTAGAAGGGAAATTTGCGGGCACCTTCAAAACCAAAGAAGGTAAGGAAGTCAACGTGACCAATGGGCAATTTAGGATTGTGCGTGAACTCCCTCCCGGGGCAGTGGTCCTGGATTGATGTTAAAAGGGCTTTTCTAAAAAGGGAAGTCCTTAATTTTTTCCGATTTTTCCAAGATGGGTGAATTTAAAGCCTTTTTCATATTTGAGTCCATACCCCAGCGTTCGATCAAAAGCTATATGGGAGAATAAAATGATACCTGCCACCTGGAAAGCTTGGAACTCGAATAAAATACCAGATCCAAAAACCAGCAAAGCAATGCCACGATGATGGAAAATATTATATATCCAAGCTCCAGGTTTTTCACCTGCCAAATACCCCAGCATCCCAATATCAGGTAAAAAGAACAGCCCGGCAAACCACCACCAAGAAAGACCTGTGAGTTGGAAAGCGTAGCTGCCCAGGAGTAAGAGGGTTAATTCTTCCAGTTGGATCAGTATTTTCATGGGATAGGAAAAGAAATTTTGTAAAAGTATAATTTTTAAATAAAACCCTTCAGGTTTGATGGCTAAGGCAAGAAGAAAAAATGCCATCCTTTTGGGATGGCATTTGATGGGCTTGAATTTGTCTAATTCTTATTGGAAAAGCAGGGGTGCAAATTGACTTAAGTATACTCTCCAGTTTCTCCAGGTATGTCCGCCTTCACTTTCCACATACTCATAGGGCATGTTCATGGCGTCTAGTTTGGCTCTGTATTCGGTGTTGGCCTCGTAAAGGAAGTCTGTTTTTCCGATTGCAATCCAATAGAGCTCATACCCATTGTCCATTTGGGCCTGAAGCGTCTCATCAAAGTTGCTATACACTTTACCGGTGGCATCTTCTCTGGGCATGATGGCAGCTGAAAATAAGCCCATGTAGTCGAATGTATTGGGATAATACCTGGAAATATGAAGCGTATGATAGCCACCCATCGACAAGCCGGCTATGGCGCGGTGAGCTTTGTCGGCTTTTACGCGATAGTTGCTCTCAACAAAATTGATGATGTCCTCAAAAGCACCTTCGTAGGTTCCATCCATGGTATTGGGGATCATAAAGGTCGGTTTATAGAAATTTTTGCTGCCTTCTCCTGGTGCTCCGTCCTGGATCACATTGCCATTGGGCATGACCACGATCATAGGTTTAGCTTTACCTTGAGCAATTAGGTTATCCAAAATTTGTGCAGTCCTTCCCAGGTTGATCCAAGCTTCCTCATCTCCTCCTGCACCGTGCAATAGGTACAAAACCGGGTAGGTTTCCGTGGACTTTTCGTAGCCTGGTGGCGTGTAGATCGTGATTCTTCGATCCATGTTTAAGCCCGGGGAGTCGTACCATCGGCGAGTCACCGCTCCATGAGGAATATCATGAGTCAAAAATAAGTCTGCATGACCTCCTCCGATAATAAAGATATTCGTAGCCGTTCCCACATCCCGAATTAAAAATGGGTTATTGGGGTCGGTAGTTTTAAATCCATCCACAAGAAAGGAATAGGTATAAAGTTCTGGGCCCAAAGTATCGGTAGTCAAAGACCAAACGCCATTCTCGTCTTTGGTCAGTTTGGCTTTGCCCGGTCCATCCATGGGACCTCGGGGTGTTTCTACTTTTACGGTAGGGAGAAAATCTCCTGTCACTTCCACCACATCTGCATCGGGGGCAAAAAGGCGAAACGTGACCGTTTTATCTTCGTGGACTTCGGGAGAAATAAGTTGCTGTGCATTAAATAGGGCTTCCTGTGCAAAGCCAGAAAGGCAAAATGCAAGCAAGGCAACAGGGAAAAGGAATAGGTTTTTCATGGGTCTTAAAGTTCTATTGTTTCATTTTGGAAAAATAGAAAAAAGGAAAGTAAAAACCTATTTTTTACTTGGTACAGTGAGGTGGATCAATTGATGTTTTTTTTGTCATAAACCCAGCCTTCCATCTGGGACAGTCCTGGAGTGGATCCTAAGAAAAGCTTTCCGGCTGCTTGATCTCCTTTAAGTTGCCACAGATACCAAAGGGTAGCTACTTTGGCAAAATCACCTCCGAAAGGTTCTCCATACGTGCCCCCATGGCCTACGTTGAGGTTTCCGACAAAAATGGGAACGTGATTGATCCGATCAAAATCATCCATTCCATTTTCGTATGCGATATCGGATTTCCCTCCCAAAAGGTAAAGCGTGGGGGTATGGATTTTTGCAAGTTGACCCTTAGTGACTTGTGGCATTCCTGGCATTCCCTTGCCAGCATCCTTTAAAACACCACTGTTGAATACGCCAATGGTGGTGATTCTCGGATCGTGAGCGACTTCCAGAGTCTGTAACCCTCCGCATGACATCCCACTCACAGCAATATTTTTGGTATCGATCTTTTGAAAATACGGACTTTTTGGATCCGAATTCTGTGCTATTGCCCAATCGATGGCATCGAGCAGTTTTTGAGATTTGGAGCGTACATCAGTTTGCTTTGGAAGGGTTCCGATTGCGATGACCAAAAAGCCATGTGAAGCCACTTCATTGAGGAAATTGACATGCTCCCACGGCGAATCAAAACAAGCGCCATTTCCCCAAGCGATAATGGGAAGTTTGGTAGTCTTTGGAAAGGGACTGAGATCCTGTGGTCTGAAAATGGTGTGTGTCGGAAGAGAGGGTTCACGGATTATCAGGGCCGGGAAATTTCCAGTACCGCCATTTTCGACGATTTCCGAGACAGGTTGCTGATCAAAGACTAAATTTTCTGAAAAGAAAGGTAGTGCTTTGGTTTTGATTCGTTCAGCAATTCGATTGAGGTGATCTCCTTCATAACTTTCATAAAAATGAGGAATTCGATATCCCTCTAGGGTTTCATGCAGTTTTTTGGTGGCTTGGCTGATTCCTACGTCTTGTAATCCGGCATCCATTCCGATCGCTTTCAGTTTTTTTAAATTATTGATGTATTGATCCACCATGTTGAGCGTTCGGTTGGCGATGATTTTATTCCTTACATCTGGTCTAGGTTCACCGTTTTTAGCGGGTAAGTCCAGATAAAGCGGCGGGTTTTGAGGATTGGGAGAAAAGGCTGCAGCAGTAGCCAAAACGGCTATTTCAAAAAAGGAGGTTCCTTCCAATTGCTCCGGCGTCATGCTTTCGAGCTTTTTCATCAATTCAGGATCGGTATTGCTGCCTCCATCCATACAGCAGGGACTTAAGGCGTAAATGGAGGAAAAAACATCGGGAAATTTCATTCCTAAGCGAAGCGTACCGTATCCACCCATGGAATGACCGGCAAGTCCACGACTTTCTTTTTTCGGCAAGGTACGGTAATTGGCATCCACATATTCCACCAATTCTTTTGCCACGAAGGTCTACCAATCCCCAATTGTTGCTGAATTGGCATACATACTCCCCTTGAAGCGGTTATAGGCATTGGGCATGACCACGATCATTTCTTTGGATAGCTCTTCTGCGAGGGATTCCTCGATGACATGTTGAAGATTGATCCAATGATCTTCCCATCCAAACCACTGAGAATCCGTATCAGTAAATCCATGAAGTAGGTAAAGTACAGGGAATCGCTGATCAGCATTTTTCTGATAGGAGGGTGGAAGATAAACGCTTACCTCCCGATCTGCGGGGTCTCCGATAAGGTTTCCTTCCAAGGCAAGGCTATGGACTTTAATCCGTTCCTTGGTGCCTTTTTGGGCAATGGCAAAATTGAGACTAAGGAGAAATAAAGCGGTAAAGAGAAAAATCTTATTCATAGGTTTAATGGGTTTAGGTTAGGCTTAAAAATATGGTTTTTGGCGAACTCGTCCTATTGGGATAGGTAGGTTTTGTAGATTAAATTCAGCGGATTAGCCATCTACCAGGTAAAATAGAAGGAAAAATAACTTTTACTTAGAGGAGTAAATAGCTCAAAGCTCCCAAAAACCCAAAGAGTCCCAGCAACCAAACGAGCCAATAAGGTTTGCGTTTGATTGGATTTTTGCCCCAAAAGGCAATCGTGAGTTGCATCAGGAATGGCCGATTTTTAGCGATGAAATTGTACCCCTGATTACTTAGCTGACGAAAGATTTTGGACTGCTGATACCATTTCTGCCAAAACGTACGGGGTTTCTTAAAATAGGCAAAAGTCCGAAAAGCCGATTCCGGTCCGCTAAAAACACTCCCGTCTTTTTCAATCAATCGGGAGGCTTTTTTGAATTCCTTGAGGGGAATGTCGGGGAAATTATCAGCAACTTCTTGGAAAGTTTGGTATTCCAATCCTCTGGTTTTACTTTTCCAAACCAGGATCCAATACTTACAAAAACCGCATTGTCCATCCCAAATAAATAAATCTTTTCTGGGGGGGAATTGTGTTTTTTGGATCGGGGCAAACATGGGGTTGCTTTGGGTAGTACACTTTACTACTATATACTAAATTGAAAGGAATAGGTTATGGTAATTGGCGTCTTTTCTGGGTGTTGGACTAAATCTAACTGGCTAAAAACCCCATTTCCTTTTCTAAAAACAGTACTTAAAGCGGGTTGAAAAAGAAAAGGGTTCTGTGTAAAAAAATTAAATGAAGAGGAAAACATGAAGTCCTTAGTGATTGGAGATGTGCATGGCAGGAGTGTTTGGGAGGAAATTCCCGAGCTGTTGACTTTTGACCGGGTAGTGTTTTTAGGGGACTATTTTGATGCAAAAGAGGATATTTCCGAAGAAAAACAAATCGCCAATTTTTTAAAAATCTTAAACTTAAAAAACTCCAATCCCGAGAAAGTCACCCTTTTGACGGGGAATCATGACTTGCATTATTTTCCATTTTCCGAAAATGTGTTTTCTGGCTTTTCTCAGGGGCTTTATTATTCGATTTCAGAAATGATGCATGAAGCCTATCAAAATGGAGTTTTGGAGGCGGTTTGCCTGATTAACCATTTTTTGATTACCCATGCCGGAGTCACCAAGACTTGGTTTACCGAAAAAATAGGAAATCCAGAAAAGCTTCCATTAGAGGAAATCAACGAGTCCATTGCTAAGCTTTGGAGCATAAGCCCGAAGGCCTTTGGATTTGACAATCGGGCAGGGGCCTGGCCGGATGGGGACAACATCTTTCAATCTCCATTTTTGGTTCGGCCTGGTTCGCTCAACCGTGACCGAATTCCCCATTGCATCCATGTGATTGGGCATACTCAGGTGCAGAAAATAACCATGATGGGAAATAACCTCATTCTTTGCGACGCATTAGGTTACTCGAGGGAAGCCTTGATTATTCGGGATTCCAAAATCATGGTGATGGAGTTTTGAGTAGCTTATCGATTTTATGTGCTGAAAAATGTAACTTGACTGTCTTTCCAAGATCCTAAAAGAAAACCCAATATGAATAAGCTAGTTATTGCATTTTTCCTCTTGATCGGTCATTCTGCTTTTTCCCAATCGCAGATTATCACTGGCGGTTGGGTGTTTGATACCGAGAGTAAAAGCTTTAAAAAAAATCAGGGGATCTACATTATCAATGGGCTATTTGGCACCGGAAACGAAAAAATTACCAACTGGCAAGTCCGAAACTTAAAAGACGACGATTACATTTTACCGGGATTTATCGATTTGCATGCCCATTATCGGGTAAGCTATGAGGGAAAAGCCTATGATGATACGGTTGCTATGCCCAAGATTTTTTTGGCAAATGGGATTACCAGTACTTTTCCCGCAGGAGAAATCGAACCGGAAAAAATGTGGGATTTACAGGAGGGAATCAATCGGGGGCAGCGACCCGGTCCCCGGATTTTACACTCGGGGCCTTATTTTGGGACAGCAGCACCCGATTGGGATCCGGAAATTCCCGAGGCGAAGATTCGGGAGCGAGTGGATGAATGGGCGAGGCGAGGAGCGTATGGATTTAAGGCCAAAGGAATCACCGCTGATCAGCTTCAAGTCTTGATCGATCAGGCCCACAAGCATGACTTGACGGTGACAGGTCATTTGAATTCGGGCTACCGTAATTCGGTCAACCCTCAGGAAGCAATCAAAATGGGAATTGATCGGGTGGAACATTTTCTGGGAGGAAGGCTTTTGGCTGATTCCATCGATGCTTATCAAAGCCTGAGGCAAATCGATCCAGCAGATCCGCGATTGGATGAGATTATTGAGTTGTATATAGAAAACGGAGTTTATTTTGATGCGACCCTTGCAACTTATGGGGCAATCGGCGGGGTGGATTCACCGGTTTTTTTCGATTTTGCTTTTGAGGAATTGTATTATACGCCTTTGGCTGATCGGATCATCAAGGCACATGAGCCATCTGCGTTCAATGAATTGTGTGCCCAAATCTATCCGGTCAAGCAAAAAGTCCTCAAGCGTTTTTACGAAGCTGGTGGTTTGATTACAGTGGGTACAGATCGTCCATTTTTGTTGGATAATTATTTAGGAAATGGGATCGGCGGATTCTTTATCCATCGAGAACTGGCCGCGATGGTAGAGATCGGAATTCCGGCCGCAGATGTGCTGTATTTTGTGACTCAGCAAAATGCTAAAGCACTGGGGATTGCCGATAAGGTCGGTAGCATCAGTCCTGGAAAGTGGGCGGACTTTTTGGTGATTAAAGGAAATCCACTGGAGGATATTACCCGTACCCGATCGGTGCATACAGTGGTTCGGGACGGGAGAATTTACGATTCCCAACGTTTGAAAAATGCTGCTAAAGGGAAGTTGGGGCCGGTGGAGTAAGAGAGGATACTCATTCCAAGTTGGCCATTAAGCTGTCTGGTTATGGAATTAAGTGTAGATAAAATTTGATTCATTCAATATGATTTTATGAAGATCCTTAACTTTCTCTTCAAAGACTTACCTTATGGCCAAAAAGAAATCCAAACCTCAACATAAAAAATTTAACCCCATAATACCTAAAAACCGGTAACGCAAGAGAACTACCGATTTATCAATGTCTTTTACCAACGAATTGGGAAGAAGTTAAAAAGTTTCCCGCCATAGTTGCCAGATAGCATATAAATGGTCATGTTACCTTTGCCTCTGTCTTGGTTGATTTATGGTGTACGGGTGCAAAGGATGTTTTATTTTTTGTAAATGAACCCGAAGCAATCTATCAAGATATTTTGAAAAACTATAGGAATATCATTTCCATTCAATTCAATTTGAATCGGTGTTCTATGAATTGGTCCACAACATAATTCTTGAATCCGTGGCATTTGCAGAGGAATTCGGGATTGAGCCACATGAGGACTTTAAATTTGCTGAATTAATTTTAGAGGAAGATTCAGTTGATTTTCCACGAATAGAAGTTCCCTTTGGCGAGGCAGGGAAGGCTCACCTTTACTCAACTGAAGACGATGATCGTACCCCCTATTTTGAACGGCAAATTTTGAAGTATGGGAAACCGGGAACTTTTCAAATTATTCGTAATGAATTCGCATCTTTATTTGATGAGGATGATCTGGATGAAGATGAGGATAGCGATAAATATTCAGTGTCCTGCTATGATGGGATGAGGTGGACTGGGAAGAATTCCATGATGAGATAAATCTGGATGAAATACCGAATGAAATCCTGTTGTACACCATTTCTCCTTACCCGGAATATGAGTATGATGAAATGATTGATGAGCCTATTTTTGCACCCTTTTTGGGTATCCAACATACTAAGGAGGCCATTGAGGAATTCCGTTACAGTAAAGAAGAATTCGGTTTCATGAAGGGTATTTATGAAAATCTTCAATTAATGAATTCAAAAGATAAAGCAGGTCATCTGGATTTGTTGAAACAAATTGAGACTGGTATCAATAATTTCCCAACAAACAGAATCTTGCATGATTACCATTGGGAGTATTTTCAACGAATGGGGGATTCCCCCAAGGCTTGGGAAATTGCAAAGGAGATGAAAGAGAAATTTCCTGATTACTGGTATAGCCTAAGTAGTCATGCTCAAACTTTGATTGAAATGGGTGAGGTGGACTCCCTTGCTGAGGCTATGAATCACCAGGTAACGATTCAGGGATTTAAATCCGAAAGAGAGATGTTTCATATCAACGAATTGCAGGCATTTTATTCCCCATGAATTTACTACTTCGCTAAAACAGGACAGCTAAGAATTGCAGTTTTCCTCTATAATTTTCTTCAGGATTATTTTGTACTTTTTTCCAATGATCTCCATCCACTTGTGGAAAATGCTCTTGTTGAAGCGATTCGAAAAATAGTTGAACCCTACTTTGTAAAAGTTCAGTCTAGAGAAGTGTCAAAAGTTGAGTTTGTAGATTTGATGATGGGAGAATATTAGGTTAAGAACGGAAAAACCTTTAAAGAATAAGTTATCCATAGAAGTTCAAAGCCTGTAGGGATTCAGTCGATAGTTTTGACATTCCAAAAAAACCATTTAATCTAGGCAATTAATTTAGAATCAAGAAGATCCTTATCCAAATCTTCCCAAAGAACTCCATCTCCTTGGCCAAAAAATCTCTAATTTGGGAGCTGAGTTTCTGAAGCCCCTCTCAGCTTTATTACCTTTCTAAAGGTATACTCACTTCCCTTCCGTCGGCCAAGAAATAATCATTTTTTCATGGTAAAAGATGCATCTTTTGCAAGATTGGATTTTAATTTAGTTAACGTGCTCATCCCAGCTTTTTGTTAGATTCTTTGTGTTGTTTTGAATCAAGATGCGAATTTCTCTAAGTTCAGGTGCAGAAAAGTTTTTTGTTGAAATTAGTTCAATAGAATGAAGAAGAAATTTTGCCGCTTTTCTGGACTTCTCAACATGCATGTGTTTTGGCAAATGGTCGGTAAGGTAAAAGAAAAATCTATAGCCTTTTATTTTTAAAATGATAGGTGTTTTACTTGAATTTAGCTCAGGTAATATAATAACTTGGGTTTTCCACGACAAATCACAATTTCAAATTAACAAACCCAGTTGAATTTTTAATTGCAACCCCGACCCCATTTGCCATTCCCCCATCCTCAAGGTATCTTTGTGACAGAAATAAAAAAACCGTAGCCGTGTCCAATAAAAACGTTAAAGTAGGTCTCGTTCAGCTCAGTTGCTCTGGAAATGTGGCCGAAAATATGGAAAAAACCATTGCAGGAATCCGTACTGCTGCCCAAAAAGGCGCTCAGGTTGTGGTCCTGCAGGAACTTTTTAGATCCCTTTACTTCTGCGATGTGGAGGACTATGAAAACTTCAAGCTTGCCGAAGCCATTCCCGGACCTTCTACCGAATCCCTAAGTAGCATAGCCAAAGAGTTGGGAGTGGTGATTGTTGCCTCACTTTTTGAAAAGCGTGCGGAAGGGCTTTATCATAACACCACGGCTGTCCTTGATGCAGACGGCACCTACCTGGGAAAATATCGGAAAATGCACATCCCGGACGATCCGGGCTATTTTGAGAAGTTTTATTTTACACCAGGCGATTTGGGCTATAAGGTTTTCCCGACCAAATTTGGAAAGATTGGCGTACTCATTTGCTGGGATCAGTGGTATCCGGAAGCCGCTCGGATTACGGCGTTGAAGGGGGCGGACTTTCTGGTGTATCCTACGGCCATCGGCTGGCACAAGGATCAGGACGATCTTACCAATGAGGAACAATATGGAGCTTGGCAGACGATTCAGCGTTCCCATGCCGTAGCCAACGGCATTCCTGTTGTTTCAGTCAATCGAACCGGCGTGGAAGGACACATGCAGTTTTGGGGAGGTTCGTTTGTGGCCAATCCATTCGGGAGAGTGGTGTACAAAGCCCCGCATCTGGAGGAGGAAATCCATGTGGAGGAATTGGATTTGACCGGATCGGATCGCTACCGTACGCATTGGCCATTTTTGCGGGATCGTAGAATCGATTCCTATGAGCCCATTACTAAACGTTTTCTCGACGAAGATTAAGCCGATGTCAGATATTTTCACACTTGCGCAGGAAGGAAAAGCAACTCCCGCCGAAATGGGTTATTATTTTCCTGCGGAATTTGCGCCGCAGGAGTCCATGTGGTTGTCTTGGCCACATAAGGAAGAAAGCTGGCCGGGTAAAATCGAGACGATTTTTGCACCCTATTCCCAGTTTATCCGAGAAGTAGCCCAAGGGCAAAAAGTCAATATCAACGTGGCCAATGAAGCCATGAAGGCTTTTGCTTTGGCACATTTGAAAAAGGCCGGTGCGGATTTGACTAGAATCCAATTTCACTTTTTTCCCACCAATGATGCCTGGTGTCGGGATCATGGTCCCGCCTTTGTGATCAACCCCAAAGCAGAACAAAAAAAAGCCATCGTCAAGTGGAATTACAATGCCTGGGGAGACAAGTATCCTCCCTACGATTTGGATAATCAAATTCCCATTCGAATAGCCGAATACCTCAACCTTCCTTGTTTCAGGCCTGGAATTGTAATGGAAGGGGGTTCGGTTGAATTTAATGGAAAAGGAACACTGCTGACTTCTACCGCTTGCCTGCTGAATGAAAATCGCAATCCTCACCTCAACCAAGACCAAATCGAACAATACCTCTGTGCCTATTATGGGGTAAATCACATTCTTTGGGTAGGGGATGGCATCATCGGGGATGACACAGACGGGCATATCGATGACATTACCCGCTTTGTGAGTGAAGACACGGTGGTGACCGTGGTGGAAGAAAATAAGGCAGATGCAAATCATGAAATTCTGGCCGAAAATCTAGCAATGCTGAAGAAAATGCGACTGGAAAACGGCAAGCAACTCAACATTGTGGAGCTACCCATGCCAAGTCCGGTGTACTGGGAAGATCAGCGACTGCCTGCTTCCTATGCTAATTTCTATATCGCCAATGAAGTGGTTGTGGTGCCGACTTTCCGGGATAAAAACGATCAGAAAGCCCTAGATATCCTTTCGGATTGTTTTCCTGGACGACGCGTGATCGGTATCGACAGTACCGATATCATCTGGGGGCTCGGATCCTTTCATTGCCTAAGTCAGCAGGAACCGGCGGTTTAGTAGGCAGGACTCAGTCGCAGTTTGCAGTGGCTATTTTGTCGGGCTGAGCACCGGAGCTACGAAAGTAGCGAATATCAAAGCTTGCAGCTTGTAATCTATGTCAATAATCTGTGTAAACCCTTGGATTCTTGGAGTTAAAGTGAAAATAAAAAGCTTAAGTCAAAAAGCTGAAATTTGGATTACTACAGATAGAACAAGAATCCGTGAAAATTTTGTGATTTTTTTTTGAAGGTAGAAGTCCTCTGTTTCGGCTATTCTATGTACAAGAATCAGAGGTCTGAATTTTTTTGAGGCGAACGATTCCGCACCAGTTTCATTGCATGGGAATTCCATTAAATTCATCGTTTGACTTTTCCAAGAATTGAAAACAATTTAAAAATAGTTGAAATACGATTAATTTTTTTGTTAGTTTAAGGTGTTCTAAAATAAACTAAGGAATAGGGGGGGGGTAAAACCTAAGAATTCAGAAGAATATTCCGAAAAAATCCGTTTTTCAGCTAGTACTTTTCCAAGAATTGCAAGTTTCTGATTATAAGTGATTTGGAAGTATGAACTAGAATACTTAAAATCATCCATCGATTTAATTATTTCTAACAATTAACCATTAACAACTATGGAAAAATTAACAAATGACCAGATGGAAAATCTGGTGGGGGGCACTGACAGATTCGAATATTGTACTACTTTAGCTACAATGTGGACTTCAGGGGGCTGGCAAGGAGGATTTAATCTATTTATGGAAACTTGGGGCCCCAATTGTGCCGCTTATGGTTATGATTTCGATGCTGCACCCCAATCGGTTGGAGGTTAACTCACAAAAAAAGTGTTTTCTTGAATCTAGAAAATTCCTCGGGGTCTGCCCCGGGGTTATTTATATTTATGAAGTTATTAAGTATTGTAAACTATTAAAAAGTTATAGGTGAAATATATCGTAGTTTTTGTTATATTTTTTTTCCCTTTGAAGGTATATTCACAAACTTCAAAAATATGGGGAAAAGTTGTGGATTCCAAAGACAATTCCTCTATAGAAAATGTTTCAATTTATATAAGAGATAGTAATCAGGGGACATTTTCAAATGAAGAGGGAAACTTTATTTTTACCTTCGATGGTGATATTACATCAATTATATTTCAAATTATCGGTTATAAACCTGTAGAGATTCTAATTTCTGAGGTTTCAGATAACATGACAATAAGAATGGATCAGGATCCATATTTTTTGCAAGAAGTATTAATCGAGGCTGATTCCTCATTGCAGATTATGCAAAATGCATTTTCAAGGATAAAACAAAACTATCCGAATAAACAACATTTACTAAAAGCATATTATAGAGAATCTGTTTTGAGAGATGATAATTATGTGAGATTTTTAGACGCGGCAATTGGAATAAATGACTTTTCCTATAGATCAGATCCATTAAGAAGAAAAATTGAAGTATATAATCTTCGCAAAAGTAAAAATTTCGTTGAAGAAAGTTTAATACAGAAATTATTTGCCTTATTTTTAAGTGATGAAAATGACTTTTTAATCAGTTTGAATTTCAGAGATATCTTGAGAAGATACCATCGAGAACCATCTTATTTTAGGGGTATTAATAAAGATTTGTTAAGCTTTTTTGATTTTAAGGTTGATTCAATTTTTAAAAATGGGATGGAACCCGTTGCGAAAATTTCTTTTTCTGCACCAACTGGGATGTTTTCGACCAATGGGTTCTTTTTAGTCAATTTAACAGATTATGCTATAATATCCATAGAGATGACCCGAGTGCCAACTGATCTTTTAACAAAGGATCTCTTTTTGAAAAAGGCACTTTCTAATTATTCGATCGTGGAGTATCGTAAAGTTAATGATAGATATTATTTGTCTAGGTTTTTTTCTCAAGGTACAGAAAACTTGGCTGCTATAGATTCAGATTCGAAAAGCGGTATTCAAGTATTAAAAATGGAACTTTGGGTAAATGAAGTCTTTGACAATAAGCGTTTTTTTGAGAAGATCAAAAATAAAAATAAGCTAGAATGGAAAGCTGAACTAAGAGATTTAGATATTCCCTATGATTCTGCTTTTTGGAAGTCTTATAATTTTATCCCGGATTCACTTGAATACCAAAAAATGGCACGGGATCTAGAAAATTTAAAATCCAATAAATAAGTATATGTCTCACTTTCTATCACCAATAAAAGAATTTGCGAGCCAGTCTTTTTGGAGAATTTTTATCATTGTTGCTGTACTTAATTTAATTTCAACACTAATCTACAATCATCTTGTGTGGTCTGAATTGGTATATTTGAATGAAGTAGGTCTTGAAGTTCCTAATGATAATTTTAGAAAAGGGAGCAAAACTCGATTCATGATTAATTTGACTGTGGATGCTTTTTCTCCATTATGGCTAATGATAAAAACTGGAATTGTTACAGGGCTTATTTATTTGGTTGCATATATTCTAAATGTAATAGTTGCCCCATTACACATTATGAAAAGTATATTAGCCTCCTATCTTTTTGTTATTTTAGGTGATTTGATCTCATCAGTGATTCTTTTATTTTTTTACCCACCTTTAGTTAAAAACCATATTTTGCATTTTTATCCCCTAAGTATCTTGAATTTTTTGAATTCAAGTTCTGATCTTAATCAATTTTATCCTATTTGGTCTAGAATTAATTTTTTTCAAATATTGTTTATTTTTTCATTATATTATTTATTTCGAACCCAACATAATATTTCCACTAAAAATTCTATGTGGTTGATTCTTTCGTATATTCTTTTTTATGGGTTGTTCTTAGTTTTATGGCTACTTATTTCTATTTAATAAACTACTTGTTTAAATAAATATGAACGCTAGAAAGTTTGTTTTTTTTTCATTGTCTTTAGTGGTTTTATTATGTTTTATTCTTATTTATTTGCAATTTTACTATCAATTTAGTCGTAAAAATTTGTTCATTGAAGTTCCAAGTTTAATTATAAATAATTTGGACGGTAAAATTGCAAACTTAAAGAATTTTACAACTGATATCCCTTCTGTTTTAATTTACTTCAATTCCTCCTGTCCGATCTGTCAGTCTGAGGCTGAGTTGATTAAAAGAAATTTTAGAGCGGATTCGCTCACCCGTTTTTTATGGGTTTCCTCTGAGTCGTCTGAGGATATCAAAAATTTTGCAGTACAATACAAGTTGGATAATTTGGATACGCACCGCTTTTATTCTGATACCCTTTTTAGATTAGCCTCTGCATTTAAGTTGACCGGAGTTCCCGCTACGTTTGTTTATGATGCTGAGGGTAATCTAGTGAATTATTCCTTGGGGGCGGTATCCATGTCAGACTTGACCCTTTCCATTCAAAAAGCCCATGATCGCTCCCGCTAAAATTCCTGTGGTTTTGCAGCAGGCGAGTTCCGACTGTGGAGTGGCCTGTTTGGCTTCGGTGATCCGGTATTTTGGAGGGGAGCGTTCGATAGAGCACCTACGTCTTCTTAGTGGCACAGCCATTCAGGGCACGACAGTTTTGGGTTTGGTGGAAGCTGCAAGGCAGTTGGGTATGGAAGGCGATGCCTTTCGGGTAAAGCAAATCAATTACCTGGACGATCTGGAGTTTCCTGTCATTCTTCATGTAGTAATCGATCGAAAGTTCAGTCATTTTGTGGTATGCTATGGTAAAAATGGAGAACAGTATCTGTTGATGGATCCGGCTTTGGGAATTCGATCGCTCACGGCCGAGAAGCTTTTGGATATCTGGCAAAGCAGGACGCTGGTACTGATCCGCCCCGGTTCGGAGTTTGAGACCTCGGAAAGTAGCCGTCAGAAAAAGAGAAAATGGATCTTAGACTTGATCCGTCCAGATTTGCTGATTTTGTTGATTTCGGGTTTTCTGGGTTTGCTTGTGACAGTCTTGGGGCTAGCTGTGGCGGTTTTTTCCCAAAAACTTATCGATGAGTTTCTGCCCAATCAAGCCTGGAAAAAGCTGAGTTTGGGTCTAGTTTTGCTTTTTGTTCTCTTGATCGGTAGATCGGTGCTCAGCTACTTGCGTGCTTCCATTTTGGTGCGTCAGAGTGAAGCGTTGAATCTCCGCCTGATCAGTGGATTTTTTGAGCAGTTGCTGGGATTGCCCAAGGTGTTTTTTGATTCCAGAAAAGTCGGGGATATCACCTCGCGGATGAATGATTCCCGCCGCATTCAGCGGGCGGTATCGGTATTGACTACCGAACTGATGGTGGATTCCTTTGTAGTAATTGTGTCCATGGTTTCGATAACCTTATACTCTTGGGAGGTTGGAAGTTTGGTGGCTATTTTTCTGCCGGTTTATTTTATTTTGGTTTACCAATACCACAGGCCAATCCAAAAGGGTCAGAAAGCGGTGATGGTCAGTTATTCGGGTTCGGAATCGGGTTTTATCGATACGCTTACCGGCATAGGAGCGGTCAAGGGGGAATCCAAAGAGGCATTGTTTATGAAAGCCAATCAAAGGACGTATCATCAGTTTCAGGAAGATGTTTTTGCATTGGGACAAGTCAGCAATAATTTGGGCTTGGTATCCCAACTGGCGGGTGTGGTATTTTTGGTTTCTGTTTTGGGTACTAGCTGCTATCTGTTGGCACAAAATCAAATGGAGCTGGGAGTCTTGGTGGCCATCAGCGGAATGCTGGGCATGCTGGTGCCAGCGGTGAACAAACTGGCCCTTGCAAATCTTCAAATTCAGGAGGCAAAGATCGCAGGGGATAGACTTTATGAGTTTGTACAGCTGAAGAAGGAAAATGTAGGAGAGGGGACGGAAATTCCGGAGAGAGTAACCCGGGTTCAGGTAAAGAACTTGAGTTTCCGCTTTCCAGGTAGAAAGCTGCTCTTTGACGGGCTTACTTTTGAACTAAAGAAAGGAAAGTTGAGTGTGCTATTGGGCGAATCCGGAGGAGGAAAGAGTACTCTAGCACAGGTTTTAATGGGTCTCTATGCGCCGGAATCGGGAAATATTCTTATCAATGGGGATAGTTTTCTACCAAGCTTTTCAAAAAAAGGCTGGCGTGAACAGATGGGGTATGTACCTCAGGAGATCAAGATTTTCAACGGGAGTCTGGGGTATAATCTCAGCTTGGATCCCAATCCGGCTGGTTTTGAACCGGTGGTTCGAAGATGTCAGGAGTTGGGCTTGCATGAATTTTTTGAGCGGATGCCTCAGGGCTATTTTACTCAGGTGGGAGAGGAAGGAGTGAATCTGTCGGGAGGTCAAAAGCAGCTGGTGGGCATAGCTAGGGCTTTGATTAAACGTCCTAAGGTACTTCTGCTGGATGAATTCACCGGATCTATGGATCGGATGACCGAGCAAAAAATGCTTGACTTGATCCTGAAGCTAAAGGAAGAGATACCAGTCTTGGTAGTGACGCACCGAATCAGACCGGCTCTTCTTGCGGACGAAGTGCTAATTTTGGATCAAGGTAAACTAGTAGAAATAGGTTCCCCCGAGCTATTGCTACAACGAGATAATCTGCTAGCAGCAAGTGTGTTCGTGATTTGACTAGCGCTTGATGAGGATGTTTTGACTAATTATTTTCTTAATACCCTTGTAATCCACACCGACAGCACAGATATCATTTTGGGGCTCGGATCCTTTCACTGCCTAAGTCAGCAGGAACCGGCGGTTTTGTAGGCAGGACTCAGTCGCAGTTTGCAGTGGCTATTTTGTCGGGCTGAGCACGGGAGCTACGAGAGTAGCGAATATCAAAGCTTGCAGTTTATAGTCCGGTCAATAATCTGTGTAAACCCTTTGATTCTGGAGCTAAAGAGAAAGTTAAAAAGCTTAAGTAAGAAACCTGAAAATTAGATTACTACAAGTAGATTAATGACCCATGCAAATCTGTGAATTATTTTTGAAGTAAGAAGGCCCATGTTTCGCCTATCCTCAATACAAGAGTCAGAAGTTTTAATTTTTCTAAGTTGAGCGACTCTGACCCTGTTTAGTAACAAGCGGCTTCCATTAAATTCATCGTTTGATTTTTCCAAGAATTTATAATAATTTAAAAATAGTTGAAATTCGAATGGTTATTTTGTTAGTTTAAGGTATTCTAAAATAAACTAAGGAATTTTTGGGGGGTAAAATCTAAGAGTTCAGAAGAATATTCCGAAAAAATCCGTTTTTCAGTTAGTACTTTTCCAAGAATCCCAAGTTTTTTGATCCTAAAGGATTTGGATGTATGGAACTGATTTTTTAAACTAGTTTGTTATTAATTATTTCTAACAATAAATCATTAACAACTATGGAATTGAGCAAAGCAAACGCCTTGCTCTTCTTTTGACCCATGAAAAAAAATACCTATTAGCCTCCATTTTTCTTTTTGCTTTTCTTACAAGCTGCCAAAACGTAGATCAGTCCCAGCAGAATTTGACGAGCTGGGATATTTCCGCAAGTAGTTCTTCAAGTGAAAAGTTATCAGAAATCATCCTTCCAGAATATTTGCTAATTCCGTTAGAGACTTCTTCAGAATCTTTAGTTTCCAAAATCGATAAGGTTGTCCTACACGAAGATAAAATTTACATATTGGATGGTTTTTCAGAGGCTCGTATCAAAGTGTTTGATACCTCTGGGAATTTTTTGCAACAAATCGGAAAAACTGGAGAAGGACCCGGGGAGTATAGAAATCCGGTTGATTTTTTCTTGAAGGACGGTTTCATCTTTATCTACGATAATCCAGACAATCTCCTGAAATACACGTTGGCAGGTGACTTTGTCGAAAGTGAGCGTACTGGTATCTCCGGGTTTAGGATAGAACCTAATCAAGATCATGGGTTTGCGATGATCGACGGGGGGACCTCATCAAACCTAGTGACAACGGATGAGCAGTTTGGTAAAATGCAATCATTTTTTCCATACCGAAGTCGATTTGTCGACCAAATCATTCTGTATCCACTCATTAAGACTCTAAATGGCGACTTGCTTTATAGGAGGTTTCTGAACGATACGATCTTTAAAATCGAAAAGAACGGGGTTCCGGTGCCCCATTTGTTTATAAACCATGGGGATAAGGCTTTTTCTCTGAAACAAAATTGGGGAGATAAAGCCATTAATGACGATGAGCTGGAAAATCTGACTAGTAACTATTCGGTGAATCAGCTTTACCTAGAAAATGATTCCCATCAACTGGTATTTTATTTTAGTTCCATGGCACCCTTCTTCGCAGTGCGAAATAAGGAGATAAATAAGTCTAAAGTCTTTGATTTTTTGAGTTTTGAGAATGATATTACCCTAACTCCAAACTTTGCCTTTACTCATGCTTCCGGTGGATACTTCATTGGAGTGGTAGATCCTGCCGCCGTGTTTATGGACAACAAGCCTGTAGAGAGTTATCCTAATAAAATGAGATTGGTATTAAGCCAGCTTGAGGATAGTGATAATCCTATTTTGCTATTGGCAAAGTTTAAATAATTCGCTACGGTTCATAATTGCGTCGTGCACAAAGATTGATTTTACAGTCTGGGATTATAACTAAATACAGGTCTATCGAAGAATGTGAGAATTAAGATGCTGTTTAGAAATGTATTAAAAGCTAAAAAGGCCCTTGATATTCAATGGCCTTTTGGTTTACTCAATAATAGCTTGATAGACCATTTGTCTCATTTTGTCACTATAATAATCGCTATACTGGTTTTTTTGGGTCATCAGAAAGGATACCATTTTCTCTTTAGGGTCGATAAAGAAATACGTGCAATAAGCTCCACTCCAAAAATACTGGCCTTCAGAGCCAAGTATATCTGCATCTGCCAAGTCGACCATAATTCCAAACCCCAATCCAAATCCATGCCCAGAGTCATAGGGAAGTCCCTCTATATGATTTTGGGTCATTAATTCAATGGTTTTGGGACTTAGGTATTGTTTTCCATTCCAATTTCCTTTGTTCAGAAGCATTCTGGCAAAAATTGAATAATCTAGAGCAGTGGAAAATAGCCCATGAGTACCTCCAAAAACTCTGTTTCCAGAAGTCTTGGTTTGATTTGGCATTTTGATAAGTTTCCCTTCCTTGGAATATCCATGAAGGGACACCATGCGTTTTGCCTGTTCATCGTTAAGGTTGTAACCCGTATCCTTCATATCCAAAGGATCGAAAAGTCTTTCCTTTAAGAATCGATCAAATGGCTGTCCTGAGAGAATTTCCACCAACCTAGCGGCTATGTCTGGAGAAGCAGAATAGTACCACTGTTCGCCCGGTTGCCCAATTAATGGAATACTGGCAAGTGCTTTTACCCGTGATTCAATAGTTTCATGAGGCTGAGCATAGAGGGCATCCCTTACATCGATTTCTTGTTGGGTAGATCCCAATCCGTGAGAAAAACCAGCGGTGTGACTTAGAATTTGTGAAATAGTAATCTTTTGCTTTGCTGGTACCGTTTCTCCATTTTTTCCATCCTCAGGGTCGTTTAAGACTTGAAGATTTTTGAATTCTGGAATATAGTTTTCGACTGGGTCTGTCAAGAAAAATTTCCCCTCCTCATATAACATCATCAAGGCCACTGTCGCAATCGGCTTGGTCATAGACTGAATGTAAAAAATTTGATCGCTTTGCATTGGGGTTTGAGCTTCAATATCGCTTAATCCATAAGCCTTTTCATAGGCCTTCTTACCGTCTTTGTAAATCAAAACGACCGCTCCGGGTATTTTTCCAGTAGTAATTTCAGTTTCTAAGAATTGATCATAGCGTTTGAGTCGTTCCTGTGATAATTGGCTTTGGCCTAGTAGGGCAGAAGCGCTGATGGCTAAAAAAAGAACAAATAGGGTTAATTTTTTCATAATTAATTTGGGATTAGTGGAATTTACGATTTAATCACCCTTCCATCCTCCATTTCAATGATCCGGCTGGTCCCTGCTGCAAATTCCGGATCATGGGTGACAATCAGCATGGTTTGATTGAATTCCTCAGCGAGTTCCTTAAACTTGTTGAAGACAATATCGGAGTTTTTCTTATCCAGGTTACCCGTGGGTTCATCGCCCATGATTAGCAAGGGGTCATTGATTAGCGCACGGGCAATGGCTACGCGTTGCTTTTGTCCACCGGATAGCTGATTGGCCTTTTTCAAGGCATGTTCTTGCATTTCAAAGATTTTGAGCTTATCCATGGC
The DNA here is from genome assembly GCF_024305035.1 of Algoriphagus sp. Classification (GTDB taxonomy): domain Bacteria; phylum Bacteroidota; class Bacteroidia; order Cytophagales; family Cyclobacteriaceae; genus Algoriphagus. The sequence goes on along the minus strand of NZ_JAMWZB010000019.1, from coordinate 19,435 downwards.
ACGGTGCTCGAGTTCTTCTCTAGAATACTTGCCTAATTTCAAGGCAGGGATCATGACATTCTCCAAGGTAGAAAATTCATTCAACAAATAGTGAAACTGAAAGACAAAACCGATTTTTTCATTCCGGATGCGTGCCAGGTAATCGTGAGGTTTGCCTGTGATGAGCTCCTGATCCAAATGAAGTGTGCCTTGGTAATCGGTATCCATAGTGGATAAAATGTAGAGTAAAGTGGATTTACCACAGCCTGATTTGCCGACGATCGATACAAATTCCCCTCGATTGATGGTAAAGGAAACCTGCTTGAGTACTTGATTCTTCACCGGGCTGTAAAAGTATTTATCGATATTTTCGGCTTGCAGGACCGTTTTTTCTGACTTGCTCATTTTCCTCTGATTATATCCACCGGATCGACTCCACTGGCTTTTTTGGCTGGGAAATACCCCGCAAGATAAGTGGTGATCATGCTAAATATTCCTCCGATGAGGTAGTACTTTGGGTTGTAATCCACCGGAAAGGTTTTGATCGTCGGTAATGCTTCAGTTTCAAAAGGAACCTGATCGATTCCAAGACAGGCCAAAAAGCCAAAGATTAGACCTAAACTCCCGCCTACTAACCCGATGGTCAGAGCGATGGTGATGAAAATTCGGTTCACGTCCGAACCACTGAATCCAATAGCCTTCAGAATGGCAATCGTATCGAGCTTTTCATAGATCATCATATTTAGGATGTTGTAGATCCCAAAGCCGGAAACGACCAAAAGGGTGATGCCTACCGCATAGCTGATCAGTGTACGGATTTGGGTTCCCGTTTCAAACTGCGCATTGACCGTCTGAATGTCATCTGCATCGATCTCGTAAATGGTTTCTAGTTCTCGTGCCATGGGAGGAGCGAGCTCCAGGTTTTTGAGCTTGACCTGAATGTCTGTGATAAAGGAGGGAGGCTCACCTAGCATTTTCTGCACCGTAGAAATCGAAGCAAAGCTATTGGCGTTGTCAAAATCTCCTAGCCCAGATTGATAGTACCCAACTACCTTGAGTTGAATGCGGTTGCCTTGGGAAGTAGTGACCTGAATCACATCTCCGATATCAGCCAGCATTCGATCGGCCAGTCCTTTACCCAAAATAAGGGTATTGTTTTGAATCAATTCTTCCAGATTTCCAGCAGTTACATAATCTGAAAAAGCGAATAATTGAGTTTCTTTTTCCACATCGATACCATTGACCAAACCCGTCAGATCGATGGTGCCTACATTGAAAAAGACCTGAGAGGAAATCCTGCTACTCACACCCAAGACCCGTGGATCCTCCTCCAAATCCTGAATGATTTTGCTGGCATTGTGGATCGCTAAGCGACTGGTTGAGGGCTTGATGGAGCGGATGACATTCCACGCGCCGGCAAACTCTCTTTTTTGATCAATGGGTTGATTGGGATTGGGTTTGATTTCATTGTAAAAGCGAATGTGTGGCGTACGATTGAGTACCAATCCATCGAGCATGGTATTCAATCCATTCATAAATCCCAATAAAGCCACAAACATGGTGATGCTGAAAAGTACGCCGACTGCGGCTATAGCGGTTTGCTTGAATCTAGCTAGCATCAAGGCAGTAGAAATCTCAAAAATCAATGACCACTTCATCTTCATGGCTTGATGATTTCGCTGTTTTCAGTGATTCCTTTCAGAATTTGGGCAAACTGAAAATTCCGGATACCAACTTCCACGCTTACCGTATCTCCGTCTGTAAGGATCACCTGACTATCGTTGATTAGGTAATTTCTTGGGATGACTAAGGCATTTTCAACAAACGAAGTTAAAATATTTGCCTCCAGACTCAGGTTCGGATAGAGGGAGGGAGGGGGGGTGGTGAAAGTAGCCTCTACCCGGAAGCTTTTCGTTTTTGTATCCATGAGGGGATATATCTGAGTCACTTTCCCATCAAAAACAGAACCCTGGTAGCTATCCATCGTGATCGCAATTTCCTGGTTGATTTTCACCTTGGCGATATCGTATTCATCTATTTGCAGCTCCATGACAAACTCCTCTGCATCACCCAAAACGGCTACTACCGTCTGAGGGCCTACCATTTCGCCTTTTTCCTTGGGTAGGGAATAGACCCGACCATTAATTTGGCTTTTCAGTACGAAGTCACTTTCCAAAGCCCGACTGATGGCAGCTGACTTGGCAGCACTTCTGGAGTTGAATTCAATCTCACGCTCCACATCTTGATATCGAAACAGGGCCGACTGATAGTTGTTTTTAGAGTTTTCGTAAGCCAGTTCTCGCTGCTCCAATTCCACAATCGTTCCGATATTTTGCTTCCATAGCTTCTGCTGACGGGCGTAAAGTAGCGAGTCATTTTGCAGCTGGCTTTTTGCAAAATCAATGGCCAACTGAAGATCCCTCAGCTTACTTTGATTCTGTTGGTAATCTGCAAATGCCTGCGCCAATTCCGCGTTTTCTCTGCTTAAGCGTTCCCGTTCATTATACACCGCCAGAATGGGCGTGCCAGCTTCCACCAAGTCACCTTCCTTGACAAAAATCTCCTGAATAGGCCCTGTTCCGTTGGCAAAGGCTTCATATTGATTCAAGGCTTTGATATTGCCTGAAGCATAGACAGATTCGGTAATGTCGCTAATAGTCGGAGTGGTGGTTTCCTCCTCGTTTGACATACAGGAAAAAAGCCCCCAAAATGCCAAAATGCTCAGAAGTCTTGAATGGCCCATGTTCGTTTTGAAAAGAATAGCTACCAAAGAAAGCCTGTTTTATGTAGGATTTTCATGATAATTGTCAACTTACTCACAAATTCGACTCAAACAAAGGACTCTAATCACGGTTTTTAAAGGATGAAAAATTATTTTCAGTTTTTGCCAGCAATTCTGCTTTTCGCTATTCAGTCATGCGCTTTCAAAGGTGTGGTTCGGGAAAAGAGCATTCCCTACATCGAAGCTGATAATTCCTTCGGATTACCTGTCAAGGAGCTGAATGTTTTTTCACCTAAAAAGGCCAAAAACCTGCCTGTCTTGATTTTTATTCATGGAGGAAGTTGGAACGAAGGGCGAAAAGAAATTTATCACTTCTTGGGAAATCGATTTGCGCGTAGAGATGTGGTGACCGTCATCATCGATTATCCCCTGGCACCGGACTACCAAGTGGATGATATGGAAAGGGCTGCTGTAATGGCAGTAGACTGGGTGGAGAAAAATATTTCCAATTTTGGCGGAGATTCTGGGCAGATCTTTGTTTCGGGGCATTCGGCAGGAGGTCATTTGGCGGCTTTAGCTGCGATCAAAAAAAAGCCTTGGAATGAATTGGGTAGACCCAATCCCCTCAAAGGAGCTATCCTGAATGATCCGGCTGGCTTGGATTGGTATTGGTTTTTAGAGCAGATGCGGGATAAACCGAATGGTTCGGATAATTATGATGCTTTTACCGAAGACCCTGAAGTCTGGAAGACCTTTTCTCCAATTTACTTTTTGGATGAAAATGAAGTGCCCCTTTTGTTGATGGAGGGAGAAAAGACCTACCCGGGTATTCGGCTGACCGTGGAGCGTTTTCGTAAGAAAGCCGAAGAAAAGAAAGTGGACTTGACCTATTCATTCTACCCCAAAACCAAGCATATTCCCATGATTACCCAGTATTTTTGGACTTGGAAAAAAGGTTATGAAGATGTTTTGGGCTTTATTCAATCCCAAACCCAAGGCAGTATGAATAGGAGTTCCTCGGTAGTCAGTACGGGAAAGTAAGCTTTGCAAAGTTTTAGAAAGCCCATGTCTGAGGCGACCATGACCTCAATTGGAGGATATCCTGCAAACGGAATAATGGATGCTGCCCTCTAGATTTAAATGATTCTTTTCGAGGGATGACCGGCCTCTATTTTATCTCGGTCTGATGAGGTAAAAACACAAAAAATATCACGATATAATTGTGTGTTTTACCAGCTCCTCGCCTGCGCTAAGAACTACCTGTAGTATTGAATCCTGCAGAGTAAAAAAAGCCTTGAATTTTCCAGCTTTATAACTCTTCAAAAGGTTGGTTGATCAGTGGTTGTTTAGGACTTCTTTCCAATCCTAACCCTAAGTAAAGTCAATATTGAATTTTTGCAGTGACTTTATAAACCCACCCATGCCATGCCGTCGAGAAGCTGGATTTTTTGCTTAACCTTCTTTTCGAACTGTCCATCAACCAAACTAGTACCCCATTTTATTTTCTGGCTAGGCACTATTTGATTTTCTCAAAAAGCTTTTCATCGCTAGAAATAGTCAAGCGCTATTTCACGGGATGTGTATTTCTGCTTATGAAATCCTTTAAAATTAATTTGGCGACAGAAATTTCAATTTCAGATAATGACAGTTTGATTAACTCGGATCCACATCTACAATCCATCGAACAGCCCGAAAAGCCGGAATAGCTTGAAGCTCTTGTAAAATATCGCCCAATTTTTCTTTAAATGTAGTTTGGGTGGTTCCTGAGCGTTCCAATTTGATCAAGCTTTCGAATTGGTATTGATTTTTTATACGGCCGATCAGCCCTTTTTCAGGACCCAAATCAATTTTTTTTACAGGAATCTGTGCGATCTGCCGATGGAGTGCGATGGCTGCTTTTTCCGCAGTTTTAAAATCGCTGTGCCGGGTGGTAATTTTGACCAACTTGACATAAGGAGGATAGAAAAATTGCTTTCGATCCATCATTTCCTTTTGGAAGAAAGCTTCGTAATCTCCTTGGATCACCTGCTCAAAAAGCGGATGGGCTGGATTTCTACTTTGGATGATGACCTGCCCTTTTTCTGTTCTTCTGCCAGCTCTTCCAGCCACCTGAGTGATCTGTTGATAAGCTCGTTCTCCAGCTCGGAAATCCGGAAAATTTAATATCCGGTCACCATCCCAGATTCCCACGACCGTTACCCTTCCAAAATCCAGCCCTTTAGTGATCATTTGTGTACCTACCAAAATATCGATTTGTCCCGCTCCAAATTCATCTAAAATACGTTGATAGCCATATTTGCTGCGGGTGGTATCCAGGTCCATTCGCCCGATCCGAGCTTCAGGAAAAAGTAAAGTCAGCGATTCTTCAATTCGCTCGGTACCCATTCCCATGGTACTGAGTTGACTACTCCCACAAGCGGGGCAGGAACTTGGGACTTTTTCTTTATATCCGCAATAATGACAGCGAAGTTCCTCGGCAAACTGGTGATAGGTCAGGCTCACATCACATTGCACACATTGCCCGGTCCAGCCGCAGTCTTCACATTGGATGTAAGGAGAATAACCACGGCGATTTTGGAAAATAAGTACTTGCTCTTTTTTATCTAAGGCCTCCTGAATTTTATCTCGTAGCAGTCTGCAGGTATCCAGTTTGAGTAGATTTTTCTTTCGGTCTGCGGCCAAATTCGCTAAGTGAAATTCGGGAAGGGAGGCATCCCCAAATCGTGAGGTCAATTGCACATAGCCGTATTTTCCTTTGCTGGCATTATAATACGACTCAAATGAAGGAGTTGCCGATCCCAAAAGGGTTTTTGCCTGATGAATAAAAGCGAGCATGATCGCTGCATCCCTGGCTTGAAATCTTGGGGCAGGATCAAACTGTTTATAGCTCGACTCATGTTCTTCATCCACAATGATCAGTCCCAAAGAATCAAAAGGAAGGAAGATCGAAGAGCGCACGCCGACTACAAAGGAAAATCGTCCGCTCAAGACCCCATTCCAAACTTCCACGCGTTCGTTGTCAGAATATTTGGAGTGATAGACCCCCATTTTGGAACCAAAGACCTGTTGTAAGCGGCTCACAATTTGGGTGGTCAAGGCGATCTCTGGAAGCAGAAGCAAGACCTGAGAGCCACTCTCCAGTACTTCCTGTATGAGTTGAATGTAGATTTCGGTTTTCCCGCTTCCCGTGATTCCATGAAACAATACGGTGTTTTTATCCTCAAAATGCCCCTTGATTTTGTGAACAGCCTGGGTTTGGAAGGGGGAGAGTTTGGCTGCTTCTTTTTCGGGTTCTACTTCCCCGATTCGATTGATGAGTTGTTTAAAACTTTCAAAAATTCCGTTTTTAATCAGGGTTTTCAACGAACTTTCCGAATCTCCTTCCTCCAAGAGTTTAGCTTTATCCAGTCCTTTTTCATTCAATTCGGGAGAATTGAAAATGGGCACATCCCGCAAGTATTTAAGCAGGATGGATTCCTGTTTCGGCTTTTTAGCCAAATCCTCAAAAAGAGCTTCGAGGCTTTTTCTTTCGGTGACAAATTCTGCGGTAAGCCGTACCCGGGTTTCAATTTTTGGAGTATATTTTTCTTGGACCTTTTCAAAAATTAAAATGGCTTCCTTAGTCACCAAACTTTTCAGTATCGGATGAATGGTTTTGATGCCCAGTATTTTTTCGCAGTCCTCGTAACTTAACTCTGAAGTTTGCTCCAGTGCAGCTAATATTTTATCCTCCCGCTCATCCATGGGGTAGGGGGCATTTTCCCGATCAAAATTGGGATGGGCTTGAATTTTGGATTCACTGGAAAGCCGAAGCCCCGAAGGCAATGCCGCAAACATGACTTCTCCGATATGACAGCAGTAATAGTCCGACATCCAAACCCAAAACTGGATCTGATGGGGATTGACAGAGGGTTGAACATCGAGTACCTCCAGGATGGGTTTGGCTTCGTATGCCTGTGGAGCTTTTTGATGTACTTTTCCGATAATTCCGGTGAGGACTTTTTTTCTACCAAACTGAACGATCACTCTGGCCCCGATCTGGATTTCAGAAATAAGATTTCTAGGAATTTTGTAGGTAAACATTCTCGGAATGGGTACCGGCAAAATCACATCTGCAAATGAAAGTGATGCGGACGGTTGGCTAAAATCTTCGTCTCCAAAAAGGCTTTGCACGGAATTAGGTTAGATAGGGTAATTGACTGATGGCTTCCTCGACACTGCTGACTGGCCGCCGGCAGGCATGATCGAAGCAAACATAAATTAAGGCATTTCCCGCCGAATCAGGAGTTTTTCCTGCTAAAATCGGGGCGCTTTCTGTCGTTTTTTCTGACCATGCCACGATCAAATTGGAAAGATGTTTGTTGAGGAGCTCACCGGCCAATTTTTGGGCACCTTTTCCGACGATGGCAACCTCAGCGGTGGGAACGACAGTTTCCAACAACAAACTCGCCCAGTTGCAGAGAAAACCGGGTTCTTTGAGGATCATTTCCCTCATTTGATTGAGCATTTTTTGGGAAATCAAAGCATAGTGATCCTCATAGGTGAAAAGCGACAACCGGTGGAGATTTCGGGCCATGATGGAATTGGAAGCTGGAATTACATTATCAAAAAGCTCCTTTTTATTGGCAATGAGTTTTTCGGCTTTAGGATTGTTAAAAAAGAACAAACCATCAGCTTCATCAAAGAAATGGAGGAGACAAAAGTCGGTGAGGTTTTTGCCCAGATTCAGGTATTTTACCTCTCCACTGATTTCAAAAGCGCGAAGTGAAGCTTTGATTATTGCCGCATAATCCTCCAAAAAGGCAGGAGTATAGGCTTTGCCGTTCTTGTAACTACGATGAAGCATCCCATCACTAATCATTTTTTCATGGATGAAATCCAGATTTTTCAATCCCAGATCAAGCATCCTTTTTTCTCCCGTCGCGATAAAAGCTTGAAGCAAACCAGAACTCATCAGCCCATTCCAGCCGGCGATGATTTTATCATCTTTTCCAGGAAAAATGCGGGTATTTCGTTTTGCAAGTAGCTTTTTCTTGATCATATCCAGCTTAGATAATAGCTCCGATTCCTCCATTTTGAAGTCTGAAGCTATGGTGGAATAATCTTCCGTTTGAAATAGAATATTGACTCCTTCTTCCCAATTGCCGTGGATTTTAAGGTTATAAAGTTTGCGAAACCAGGGCATTTCATTGCCGATGAGTTTTTCCAATTCAGAATAGCGCCAAGTGTAAAATTTTCCTTCGACCCCTTCGCTGTCTGCATCCTGAGCGGCATGAAACCCACCCTCTTCGGTGAGCATTTCAGCCTCAAGCCAATTGGCGGTTTCGATGATTTTTTCGAGGAATAGCGAGTCTGGACTTACCTGATAGGCTTTAGCATACAATTCCAGCAATTGACCATTATCGTAAAGCATCTTTTCGAAGTGTGGAGCAAACCATTCTCCATCCACGGAATAACGGGCAAATCCCCCTCGGAGCTGATCGTAAATTCCGCCCATTCCAATTTTTCGAAGGGTAAAAAACACCTTTTCTTTTAAATCCTCCCGATGGGCTAGGAGGGAATAATCCAAGAGAAAATCCCAACTAGAAGGCATGGGAAATTTGGGGATCCGTTTCATTCCTCCCCATTCGGGATCAAACTGGGCGCTGAGTTTGCTGGCGATTTCGATCAGATCATCGGGATTGGCTTGGTCTTCACTCGGCTGAATGCCGTATTTTTCGACCTCGGAGCGTTTTAGACTATTCCCAAATCCCTCGGCACTTTCTGCCAACTGTTCCGGATGTTTTTTGAACGCATCGGCAATATTAGCCAGCAGTCGTGTCCATTGCTCATTTTTGAAATAAGTGCCTCCGTAGAATGGCTTCTGATTAGGCATCAAAAACACATTCAAAGGCCAGCCACCCTGCAAGCCCATGGCCTGTACCGCATCCATATAGATATTGTCCAGATCAGGCCGCTCTTCCCGATCGATTTTGATGCAGACAAAGTGGGCATTCATCAACTCGGCGGTGAGCTCATCCTCAAAACTCTCCCGCTCCATCACATGACACCAATGACAGGCCGAATAACCGATGGAAACGAGAATCGGTTTGTTTTCCACTTCGGCTTTCTTCAGAGCCTCGGGTCCCCAAGGATACCAGTCTACAGGATTATGAGCGTGCTGGAGTAGGTAAGGGCTTTGTGAATGGATAAGTCTATTGGGCATGGTGGTGAAGTTTCATTGTTGAAAAGAGCTTAGTCGGTGTCACCATGAACGGCGTCGAAGGGATTTTTCCGATCGTTAAGCGTAGTTTTTATTTTCTTGATTTCATTTGAAAAATCAAATTCAGCACTCATTCGTTCCAGTTTGATCAAGAGGTTTTGGAGAAACTTCCGATGAGCCTCACTTTCTGGATTCAAAGGCCGATGCCCCAATTCTCGCTGGATTTTTTCAATTTCGGAGACTTTTTCTCGGGTTTCTTTTGAAAAGAAAGTACTTGAAAATTGCTCCCAAATGTAGTTTTCGGCCTCATCTGTCGGATGAATCCGGTCTTCTTTGTAAAAACGATAATCCCGCAATTCATCCATCATAATTTCGTAAGAGGGGAAATAACTGACTTTCTTGGATTTTTTCTCCAATTCGTGGCAGAGTACCCGAAGAAGACTTTTGCTCAACTGATTTTCGGGAATGCCGTCCTTGATATGGCGAACCGGACTGACAGTAAGGACAATGTTGAGCTGAGGAAAAGCTTGGGAGAATTTATTGATGACATGGGCTAAATCAAAGGTCATTTTCTCCAAGGAAGAAAGATTCTTTTGAAAGAGTTTTTGAGGTTGTTTGTGGCAATTGGCGACCGAACCAAAGTCCTGATGCTCATAAATCCAGGCAGTGCCAAAAGTCAGGATCAAGTGTGAACCTTCTTTAAGGGATTCCTGGGTTTTTTGTATTTGTTGATTCCATTTTTCCTCCAGTTCCAAAGCACTTTTTCCACTCAAATCTGAATGCGCCGCATAATGAAAAAATAGTCCTTCCCGCTCCAAAATCCCCGATGGCTCTAAAGGTATCTGGGAAATTGAGTGATCCAACAGGTTTGCGAGAATGCTCGGGTGAAAGATTGTTCCAAAAGGATTGACCAATACGTTAAACTTACGCTCCTGCATTTTCTTTCCGATCACCTGCGCAAAGCAGGAGCCCATGCTCAGAATTTTTGACTGATGGGTAATGGGATGTTCTGCTGTCGGAATGTCAAATGATGTAAACCAATTCATGGGTTGAATTTAAGAAATCTTGATCCACGATGGTTTAATTCGTCGGATAGTTTGCCTTCATCCAATCATAGGATTCCTTGATCAATTGCCGCAAAACCTCTTCGTCTACATCAGCGAGTTTATTAATATACAGGCAGGAAGCTCCGGTTTTATGTTTGCCGAGCTGGGCAAAAAGGTCATCAAAACTTTTCTCCATACAGCCAAGCAGGTAAATGGAAAGAGAAGTCTTGCGAGGTGAAAATCCCACAATCAGAAAATCCCCTTCTCGACCGCTTTCATATTTGTAGTGATACTGCCCAAACCCAACGATGGAATCACCCCACATCACGGCTTTTTCACCGGTGACCTCTTCCATGATTTGTTTGATGCGGAATGCATCTTCCCTTTTTTTTGGGGATTCTACCTGATGGAGAAAATCTTCCACAGAAGCCTCGGTGGGTTGAGTTTTGTTTTCAGCCATGATCTAATCCATTAAGTGCTTTTTGAGAAAGTTAGCTGTTTCATGGGACACTCGGATCATATTTTCCCATTTCATCCAATGATGGGTGTCTCCGGGAATCAGTATGGACTCATAGGGCTTGTTCAATTCGTCAAAGCGGCGGATCAAATTGGTCGTTTGAGCCACGTTGACATTGCGGTCATCATCGGAGTGAATGAAGAGTACCGGACTGGTCCAGGTATCCAAATCAGCGATCGGGGAGGATTCCCATGCGATTTTTTTAGCTTCCTGGTAATCTGGAGCGATCTCATACCCTTGTGGTAAATCATAGCGGCTGTCCAGGTCATGTACTCCATGAATATCCACGCCCACCTTGAATAAATCCGAATCTCTTGCCAAGGCCAAAGCGGTCAAGTAACCTCCGTAGCTTCCACCATAAACTCCGATTTTATCGGGATCCACCTGAGGGAGATTGGCTAAAAATTCTCCTCCAGCCTTGATGTCTTGGTATTCGACGGCACCTTGGTAATAGGCATTTGTCGGTCGGTGAAAATTATAACCATAGCCAATGCCCAATCGGAAATTCACCGAAAGAACGACGAAGCCCATCTCTGCCAAATACTGATTTAAGGCATAGGTATTCGTATAATAGTCCATGTAGCTCCAGCCCAGAAGCATCTGACGCTGTGGGCCACCGTGGATGAATACAACGCCGGGCTTTTTTGCTGAACCCCCTTCTTTTTCAAATAGCTGCCCAAAAACGGTCGTACCATCTGGAGCAGTAAATTGTACCTGTTTTGGTGTGACTAATTTATCCTCAGGGAAATCCGATGGGATCAGATCGGCTTGAAGGAGCTTGGTTTCTTCGTCTTGTTTGAGAGTAACCAAATGCGGTCTTTTTGCGGTCGCTGAAAAATAGGCCAAATCCCCATTGGTCAAAGCTACGGGATAAGCTTCGATTCCTTCTCCTGAAGTTTCCCATGTCAGCTTTTTGTTGGCCAACTCCACCGAGCCGATATGCCTTCGGTCTTGATCTTCTTTTTCAGGGCCAAAATTTGCGGAAAACAGCACTTTTTCACCATCAGGACTGAGTTTGATTTGCTCGACCATGTAGTCTCCCGGTGTTAAAAGTGTTTCTGTTTTAGTCTTTAAATCCAAACTGTAGAGGTGTTGCCAGCCGTCGTGATAGGATTCAAACACCAATTCGTTTTCATTGGGATAGGAAAAAAAGAAATAGCGGTAGGAACCGGGGAGTGTTTCCGGTGCTTTCCAGAGCATCTTGGCTTTTCCACTTGTTAGGTCCGCTTGCCAGATTTCCCAGGGGCTGTGCCGTGGTTCTAAAAGGGGATAAGCTGCGCCGGATCCCCCAAGCGTTTTGATAAAGGCGATTTTGCTTCCGTCCGGGGACCATTTGGGCTGGGAATAGCGGTGAAAGGAAGGCGCGATAAACTGGATTGGCGTTTCTTCATCCCGGTAGATTCCGATGAGTTGATGCCCTCCTCGATTGACGGTGAAAGCCAAGCTTTTCCCGTCTGGTGAATATTCCATGGAATTGACATTCCCCTTGATTTCAAAAAGTTGTTTTGGAGCTTCTACGTGGTGGGCATTGGCTTTCCATACTTGCCCGTTTTTTAAAAATAAAATATCACTAAAATTGCCTAGGTGAATATTATCCCCTTCGCCAATTTTCTCGATCATTCGGGATGGGAGATCAAAGGCAAATAATTCTACTTTTGGGAGTTTGGCCAGATTATCGGCATTGACAGTGGAGGAAGCATTGCCTCCTCCATGGTCTCCACCGCGAACAAAGACCAAATGATTTCCTTCGGGGGTGAAGCTTAGCCCGCTGATTTCCTGTCCATCGTCTTGATTAAAGGATGTCAGTTTTTCGGGTTGGAAATCCGGTGCTTTGGCGTAATACACGTTCCGCTTTCCCTGCTCGTACATCACCCAGGCGAGCTGAGTTCCCGACTGATCGGCTGTGAGTCCGGAGGGAAAGGTGAATTTGCCTACTTGCTCCATGGTGAAGGATTGGGAGAAAAGGCTCTGCAATGAACAAAGGAAAAGGATAATAAGGAGGCGTATTTTCATAGTTCTAGTCTTTGGAAAGAAGGTTCTCAAGTTCGTATGTGAGTTCTTGGTTTTATGGAAGATAGAGTTGGTACTGGCTGACAAAAAGCAGTTGCAGTTGTATTTTGCCTAAAACCTACTCTTTGTCCTGACTCCATGCCATTCGATGAAAAAGCGTGCTTTTCATTTGGCGTTTGAGTCCCCGGGCAAACCAGTTTTCTTTTTCCCATGGTTTGGTGTAGAAACTGATTTCAAGCGGTTCTTCTGATTTTAAAATTTCATAATAGAGGCTCCACCCCAAATTGTGGGATAGTGTCCCACAAATTGGAAGAGCAAGGTAGAGTTTTCGAATATAGACCCAGTTTGATCTTCCAAAACCTTTACCGAATGCCAAAGTCAAATCTTTTGAAAGTGGGTTTAGCAAATTGGTTTCATACTCCGATTTTTCTTCTTCCCCCTGTTCAAACTTCACGATGTGCCTTCCTATTGGCCAGTAAGTCTGTGCCAAAATCGTATTTACAGCCCGTCCAGCTTGCTCTCTTCTGGCGATCAGAAGCTGACTGATTTCCTTCTTTAAAGAAATATAGCTGTTGGGTTGAGGTAATTTTTTCATATTTCAATACCTATCGTGGATCATGTAAAGGACTTTTTGCAGTTCCGTTTTCAATTCGCTGGAGGGAATCTGATAGTTATTCATCAGACAGGAAAAATGAAGGATTTTTCCGCTTTTGGTCAGCAAATATCCACTCAAAGCATTGGACATGCTCAGCGTACCGGTTTTAGCATAAATATAGGCAGGCTGCCCTGGATCTGCAGGATACCAACTTCGGATCGTTCCCGATTCTCCCCCTGCGGGGAAGTAGGCCTGGATTTTTTCCCATGGGACTTCCGCTCTGATTTTTCCCAAAAGGGCAATGATTGATCGTGGCGTAAACATATTTCTAGCGGAAAGTCCCGAACCATCATGCCACATGGGTTCGTCGGGCAGATCATCCAGCAGATTCTCTTTGGCATAATCGATTGCCTCTCGAGTGCTGAGTTCATTGTTGAGTTGATCGGAAACTAAGAGTAAGAGTTGCTCGGCCAAAAAATTATCGCTGATTTTCATCATTTGGGCATAAATGCTGTCTGCTGCAGCGGTTTGGAGTTTAAGGGGTTCCGAGTCTAGGTAATTGGAAGATTGGATCAGGGTAACTTTTTTACCAATTTTTTCTTCGAGTAAATTGGCTGTAAATTCTGCGGATGTCACAAATGGAATGTCCCGTTCAAAGGTTTTGCTGGATTCAGGGGTGAAGTATTCGTACTCATTTTTGAAGCGATTTCTACGAAAGGTTAAATAATCAGGAGGCCCAACAGCCGGTATCAATTTATTCTCAAAATAGGAGGGATAAGTGTTAAATCCGGCCATGGTGGAGTCCTTGGAGAAACGCACCACATTTCCATAAACCGGAAATGCCGACCGTTCGGTGGCATAGTAGGCATTGTACCAATCCCAGGACCAGCCTGGTCCAAATGCATCCACCTGATCAAAATTATCCACCAAAAAAAGATCTTTTTTAAAGGATTTCAAAAAATCGATAACCGTGCTGTCCTGAAAATCAGGATGGAGCAAACTCGGATCTCCTGTACCCCAAAAAATCAGCGAATCTCCACGTTCCAAGTAATTCAAGCCGTTGATTTTTTCATCACCGAGAATCGTATAGGAAGTGTAAAACGTAAAAAGCTTGGTGTTTGAGGCAGGAATGAAGTATTTGTCCTCATTGATGGCGCTGAGGGTTTTGTTTTTGACTGGATCGACTATCATTAAGCCCAAGTGTCCTTTTTCAAAAACCTCGGATTTACGAATGCTTTTGTTGATTTTTTGGACCGTGCAGGAGCAAGTGAGGATTAATAGTGCAAGAAGTATTCGATTCATAGGTGTAAAATAAAAAAAGTCTCCCGCTTATGCAGGAGACTTGATTAAATAATTAATTTTTATTGATCCCACCAGATTCGGTCCAGTAAGGTGACCTGAGGAACATTGTCCCCGTTTCGGCTGACCTCACTGTCTGGATAGGCTAGACGACGAATGAAATTTCCGTTTAGATTAGGATTCAAATTGGCAGGAAGGGTCATGTCTTTGTAGCCATAATCAAATCTTCGGGCATCATTCCAGGTTTCCGGATGAAGGAACATGGCCACCCACTTTTCTTTCATGATGTCATCTAAGGTCAAAGCTCCAGCTCCTACACCAACGCTTGGGTCGGCTAAATAGGTAGCTTTGTCCTCTTCACTTACGCCCAACATATCCATATGAGCTTCAATTCCGGAAAGGTAAGCCTCATAAGCTCGTCCCGGATCTGAATCCAAGGCTGCTTCCGCCTCAATAAACTTCAACTCCGCAAAGGTGGCAATCAGGATAGGAGATTGTTCGGAGGTGTAGAATTGCCCTGGAATCAGGGTAGACCGTGCGCCTTGCTCGGGGGCATCACCTCGTCCAGCACCATTGGGCACCCCGATAAATTCTCCATCATCCGTCGTGCCTACCATGAGGGGAAGGCGAGGGTCTGCCACAGGATAAGACGTTCCGTCCAATGCTTCAATAAATTGCTCAGAAATCCAGCCTCCTAAAAGCAGGTTTTCATTGTTGATCGCCACTTGGGCCCAGGGATTAAAGCGCTGCTCAAAGAAGGTAACTTGGGCATCATCTGCATTGGAAGAAAACCCTGCCGCAACAGCAGATAAAACCTCATTGGCATCATAAGAAGCACTGCCTTTGGTGTGAATCAAAAACCGGGCTTTAAGAGAGTATCCAAACTTGATCCAACTGTCAATGTCTCCTGCGAAAATAAAATCATCCCCGCCGATGGAAATAGCAGATTCAGTTTGAAGGTTTGCGATCCCTTGATCCAGTAAACTGATCACCTGATCGTATAGAATCTGATCATCATCGTAAGCCGGGGTCACTGTTTCAAAATTGAAACTTTCTGAGAAAGGAACATCGCCAAACAAATCAACGGTCATGCCCAAGTTTAAAGCCATTAAAATCTGGCCAGCACCAAGGTAATGATTGGCACCGGATTCTTCGGCTTTTCGGATGATCTCGTTGAGATCGGTCATCACATTGTAAAGGTTGAACCAAGTACCGCTAAAGTCCAATTGATCCATGATATCCGAACCGCTAGAGGGGTTTGGAGAGGCTAAGTATTGCACATAATTACTGGTAGCACTCCCTGCGCGCTGTACATTAAGCGCCGTTTCATAGGTGCTATTGGTCATTAATCCTGAGATGGGAGCATCTTCTGGATTGTTGGGATTTTCATTGACATCCAAAAAGGACTCACAAGCCGAAGCCAATAAGAGAATAGATGCTCCTAAAATCGCTGATAGTTTATTTTTAAATTTCATCTTTTTCGTGATTTAGAAGGTTTACAATCCCAAATTCAGGGTGAAGAAAACACTTTGTACGCCCGGGAATCCGAGTCCGGTAAATCCAACTGCATTACCTCCGGCACCGGCAGAAAATGATTCCGGATCAAAGCCATCCCATGGGGTGTAAAGGATGATGTTATTTGCCGCTACGGAAATTCTAGCCGTTCTGAATGGAGTTCGCTCGATCAAATTGGGCCGAAGATTGTAGGCTAAGGTGATGTTTCGAAGTTTGATAAAGCTGGCATCAACCACAAAATTTTCAGAAGTGGTTCGGTAATGATTTCTCCAGTATCCAGCTCCGTAATTTACTCCATCAGGGCCAACACCCTGCCCTAACCAAACTTCCTGATTATTCGGAGATCCGTCGGCAAGCACACCCGGGAATACCCGAAAATCATTTCTGGCCAAGGAAGCTTCTTGTTTTCCAAAAGCAGAAAGGAAGTTGTCAAACTGGCTGTATTGATCTACTCCCGCTCTGAAATCCACCAAGAAAGAAAGCTCAAATCCTTTGTAATTGAAATCATTTCTTAGACCTCCAAAAACTTTTGGAACGGCATTACCCAGGACCAGCTGAGAACCGGTTCGAACAGGGAAGCCATTTGCGCCAATTAACTGAGGTAGGCTACGGTCCAGGACTTCTGAGTCGGGATCTGCGTCAGGTCTTACGTAGCTGGATCCATAAATATCTCCATAAGGTCGGCCTTCTTTCAAAATCATGGTAACTGTACTTCCTACATAGCCAAACTGTGACCCCACCACGATTTGATCAATTCCTTCACGGATGGACACGATTTCGTTTTGGTTGGTGGTGATATTGGCGGTAACATCCCAGCGGAAATCACCTCGCTCGATTGGAGTTCCTCCCAGGACAATTTCCCATCCTCTGTTTTCGATTTCACCGGCATTGGTGATGTAGGAAGAAAATCCAGTCGCATCCGAGATTGGAACTGGAATGATTTGATCTTTTGCGTTTGACTTGTAATACGTTACATCCAGGCTAGCTCGGTTGTTCAAGAATGCCAGCTGCGTACCTACTTCCACCGATGTGGTTTGTTCGGGTCTTAACAGTGGATCCCCAAAGGTGGAGTTCCTTGAAAATCCGACTTGACCATTCAGCGGGAAAATAGCTGGAGATACAAAGGTGGCTCCAAGAATATGCGGATTAGTGTCTTTACCAACCTGAGCCCACGAGGCTCTCAGTTTTCCAAAAGTCACCCAACTGGGCATTTCCAAATGCTCGCTGAAGGCATAACTCAAGTTAATGGAAGGATAAAAGAAGGAATTGTTGTCCACAGGAAGGGTAGAGGAAATGTCATTTCTGCCGGTGATGTTAAGGAAAAGATAGTTTTTATAGTCTACCATTAAATCCCCATAGAAACCGACTAATCTTCTCATACTTTTACCTTGGGAGGCAAAGATTTGAGTCGTGTTATTGAGGTTATAAAATCCCGGAATTACAAAATTGGATCCGGTGGCAGTCACTCGGTCAAATCTTCTTTCGAAGACGTCATTTCCAAATCTTAAGGTAGTGTTCCAGTCCTCATTCCATTGTTTCCGAAGTGTGATGTAGAAATTGGAGGTTAAGTCACGACTGTTGATTCGGGTTTCTTCCAAAAATCCGGTAGAACTCAAGGCTACTTCTCCGTCTATTCCCATTGGACCTGGAGTGATTTCTGTTCGGGAATCAGAATAATTATCCATTCCCAATCGGTAGGAAAAGGTTAGCCAATCGGTCGGGCTATAGTTCAAATTGATGTTTCCAATGATGCGATTGACATTATCTTCATAAGTGGCAAAACGCGCATCATAAATGGGATTGGTGTTTGCATAGGTCTTCATGGTGCCATCGGGATTGATGTAGTCACGGACATCTTGTGTCTCTGACCAATACATCATTCGTTCCAAGAATCGATCGTGAGGCACACGATTACCACCCGAGTTGGTGTAATTCATGGAGCCGGAAAAGTTGAACTTTTCATTGACTTTGATCGTCCCGGAAAGTTTGGCACTGGTTCTATCCCAATTCGAAAATGGGATAATTCCTTTTTGATCCAGTCGTCCAATGGAGGTGTAAAACGTGGCGTTTTCGTTTCCGCCAGACACACTTAAGCTATTGTCAAAATTGACACCGGTATCGAAGGCTCGAGTCCAGTTGTCTTGATAGACATAGTTCGGATCGTTTTCCTCAGCGATATTTGCACCCCAAGAAGGCCAGAAACTGGAATCATCCCGCTCCCCGCTAAATCCCTGTCCATATTCTTTTTGTAACCTAGGTTTTTTGACCAGCTTATCAAATCCTAAGGAAGAGTTGAAATTCACTCTTATTTCTCCCGCCTTCCCTTTTTTGGTGGTGATGATTACCGCCCCATTGGCAGCACGTACCCCATAGAGAGCTGTTGCAGCAGCACCTTTTAGTACAGACATGGACTCGATATCATTAGGATTGATATCAGCGATTCTGTTTGACATACCCCGAGGGGTTCTATCATTTGCAGCTTCAATGGTAGAGTTGTCCACAGGAACCCCATCAACCACGAAAAGTGGCTGATTGTCAGCCGATGGATCCAGTGAGTTGATTCCCCGTATGATGATTCGGGCGGATTGTCCGGGAGCACCTCCTGAATTGGTGATTTGTACCCCGGCTACTTGTCCCTGTAGTGAATTCACAAGATTGGGTTGTCTGGATTTGGTGATGGCTTCTGCATCGATACTTTGGGCCGAATACCCCAAGGATTTTTTCTCCTGGGAAATCCCAAAAGCAGTCACGATCACCTCATCGAGCTGGGATTCCTCTGTGGCTAGGACCACATTGATGGTGGTGGTATTACCCACAAGGATTTCCTGACTTTCAAAGCCGATAAAGGAAAATACCAAGATCGATTCGGAGTTGGGTACGTTGATCGAATAGTTCCCGTCGATATCCGTGACCGTACCTGTCGAGGTCCCCTGGACTACGATACTGACACCCGGTAGGGGCTGTCCGTCTTCTTCTGCTGTTACTTTTCCTGATATCGTTTGCTGCGCAAATAGCGAGACGGAAGTCAGCAAACTCATCAGAAACAGCAAGGTAAACTTGTAGCTGTTTTTCATGTGTTAGAAAGGTTAGAATTTTGAAAATTGGTTTTATGTAGATTATTCAGGGTATTTGCGGTTTTTTTCTGTTTTATGAAATTGAACATTGCTGTATTCGCTCCTATAGAAATTTAAATTCAGATTTTCACTTGATTTTGAGCGATTTTGATCAAATGAGACAGCTTAGAAATTTGCTTAAAATCCATAGATGAATACATAAATTTTAAATTGGAAACTTAAAACATGCTTAATTTAAAAATAATAAGCGGTTAATTTAAAGAAAGGTGTTCAAAAAAATATCAAATTATTTCAAATAATAATTCTGCTCAAATAAAATTTGCTTTTGCTACTTTTTGCCAGAATTTATTTTTGTTTAGTGCAATAAAATGAAGTTCGGGCCAAAAAAAAGAGGCTGTCCGATTAGGGACAGCCTCATGATGGTGTGCCCAGCATGGGCGATAGCTATAGGGTGCAAGTCCCGAACACGCCTTGGC
>NZ_JAMWZB010000018.1 GCF_024305035.1 Algoriphagus sp. | reverse complement strand
CTCTTCCCTTTCAAAGATTTTGGGAAACTTTACTATTCCTATTGCATAATTGCGGTTTAAGCAGTTCTTACCCATTCCCTCGAGCTGCGTGAGAATTAAAGGTAGTTTCATGGAACAAAAGTTAACCGCCTTTAATCATGAAAGCTCGACCTATCTATCTTGTAGTTGTTTGTTTTTTAGTTTCAGTCCAAATGCTTTTTGCCCAAAATCAAATGGCATTTACGCCCTATCCGGAACTTTCCCTAGTCAGTATGATGTCTTCTTCCCAACCCGCATTTAAGGGAGGCCATGGAGCGCTGGTCGATTTCATGTCCAAAAATTTTAACTATCCGCCTCAGGCAAAGGTCAAAGGCCATGAAGGGACCGTACTCGTGGAATTTTTTATCGAAAAATCAGGAAAAATCAGTCAGCCCGTAATCAAAAAATCAGTTTGCGAAATCCTCGATGCGGAAGCCCTAAAACTAATCCATAAAATGCCGGACTGGATACCTGCCGCTCAAAATGGCATTCCAGTAAAACTAAAATACCAACTTCCCATTCGTTTCGAATTGAATTGAGCAGAGCTGAGGTTTTTACTTTTACCAAATAAAGCTAATTTAAAAGATTGTTTAGCTTATGATTAGTTCTCCATGCGTCAATTCGTAGTCTTTCTGCTTTTTCTGATTTCCCAGCTATCCTTCGCTCAAACAGCGGAGGATCGCTGGGTTCAGGACTCCTTACAATTGTACCTTGATGGGATTGAAAAGCGAATCCAGACAGAAAATCGCCAGGAAGCGATTACTTTGATTCAACTGGTGTATAATCAAGGCGAGAAGACCCTTGCTCCGGAAATTTTTGATCTTTTTTCCGATTTGATTAAGGATACTCGACTCCAAGACCAACCCGATGTTTTGGGCACGACCTTTCATTATTTGGGGAATTTGGAGTTTTATAGAGGACAAACTGAGGCTGCTAAATCCAATTTTGAGCAAGCCTTGATTCATTACGCAGAAGGAGGACGGGAGAAGGACGCTGCAGGGATGGCAATGAATTTGGGGATCATTAAAGAGCGGCAGTCGGATTATCAGGGGGCGATCGACAGTTATTTGGTTGCCATTCCCATTTTTTCCCAAGCAGATGATTTGGCCGGTTTAGCAGTGGCCTTGGAAAACTTAGGCTTGGCCTACAGCTACCAAGGTGAGTACCGCAAAGCGTTAACCTATTTGAATGAAACAGACTCTGTTTTAAGTATCCGGACCGATCCGGAAGATAGTCGATGGACGAATTTGTTTTACAATAAAAGCAATGTACACCTCAACATCGGGAATTTGGACAGTGCTTTAAATTTTGCGTTGAAAGGGCTTCGAATTTCTGAGAAAAATGAAGATTGGAGTCAAGCCAATGCGGGACATCTTTACTTGACTAAAATCTACGAGCGATTGGAAGATTGGGATAATTGGAGACTTTACCTGAATAAGGCCCGAGATTTTGCCACTAAAAAAGAGAATAAATTGATTTTAGCAGAGTTGGATTACGAGCTGGCTGATTATTTTTTGGATCAGGAGCAATTTGATTCAGCCCGATTCTATGTGGATAGAGGGCTCGCTTTTTTTGATGAAAGTAAGCAATCCGAAGGAGGCACGAGAGGCCGGATTTTGAGAGGGCGAATTCATTTCAGGCAGGAGAATTTCCCCCAAGCCATCGCCGATTACCAGGAGGCTTTAGCCGTGATGAATTCGGATCAAAGCCGGGAAATCGCATCCATTTATCATAATCTGGGAACCTCTTATGCGCGAACCGGCCAATTTGTTTTGGCGGAGGATTTTTTGAAAAAAGCCCTAGCCCTACGCAGCGAATTTGGACAACCCAATGGGCTTCGAGACGTCTATTTTGCACTGGCAGACCTGTATGCACGAAGCGGGAACTACCAGTTGGCCTATGAATCACAGATTGCTTACAAGCAATACAGTGATAGTGTCTTAAACGAAACAAGAGTCAAGCAACTTTTAGAAACTCAAACGGCTTTTGAAACCGAAAAAAAGGATCAAGAAATCGAGCTCTTGAACCAGCAGAGCCAAGTGCAGGGGCTAAAAGCAGAGCGGCAACAAGCCCAAATTTATTTGGCAATAGGAGGGATTTTTATGTTTTTGGTCGTAGCAGCCCTTTTTTACAATCGCTCCCGAGTTAAGCAAAAGGCGAATGATCTTTTGACCCAAAAGAACCAAAAGATTGAAAAACAAAACCAAGAGCGGGAAATGCTCTTAAAAGAAATCCATCATCGGGTGAAAAACAATCTTCAAATTATATCGAGTTTGCTCAGTATGCAAACCAGGAGAATGAATGACCTGAAGATGATTGATGCGATGAAGGAAAGCCAAAGCCGAGTCAAAACGATGGCCTTGATTCACGAAAAACTCTATCAATACGATAACCTCTCGGCGATTAATATGCGGGAATACTTGATTCAGTTAAGTGATTTTCTAACGCAAACCTATCGGACGGATAAGAAAATACAAGTGGAAATAGACAGTGAGGAAATCAATTTGGATATTGATACGGCGATACCCCTAGGTTTGATTACCAATGAATTATTGAGTAATGCGCTAAAATATGCTTTTGAAGATACCCAAACTGGAACGATAAAAATCAAGCTTGCAGCCACAGGCCCGGGGGAATTTGAGCTTTTGGTGGCCGATACGGGAAAGGGCTTAAGTCAGGATATGGATATCGAGCGATCGCCCACTTTGGGATTAAGGCTGGTCAATAGCCTTACCCGTCAAATCAATGGAACGATGAATGTACAAAGTCAGGGAGGGACGAGCTTTTTGATTCAATTTAAGGAATCGAGTTTGGCTGCTTAGGGATATTTTGGTTTTTTAGGTAAATACTTTTCTAAGAATATATTCCACGCATCTTGCCGCTAGTCGTGCCGTTGCCTGATCTTGATCAAATCGGGGATTTAACTCCACCACATCCAAACTGATCAGCTTTTTACTTTTTGCGATAAGATCAAATACTTTAAAGGCAATCTGGGGAGAAAATCCCATCGGTGATGGAGCCGAAACCCCAGGAGCAAAAGCCGAAGAGAAGCCATCTAAGTCAATGGTTAGGTATACTTTGTTGACTGAGTCTAAAAACCAGATGATTTGCTCCTCAATATACTCCCAATTGTGTAATCGAAATTGTTCCATCACCAAGTACTTTGCCTTGATATCCTCTGCCTTTTGAAAAAGTGAAATCGGATTTGCTGCTCGTTGGATACCCAAGGCTAGGTAATTGAAGTCCGTTGGAAATTCTTTTGAGAGTTGAAAAAAGGGTGATCCCGAATGTCCTTTTCCATTTACCAAGGGACGAAGATCAAAATGAGCGTCCAAGTTTATGATTCCGAGCTTTTCACCTTTGGATTTAACCTGACTGATTAGCCCCTTTCCATGGGCATAGGCTAGATCATGCCCCCCGCCAAGCACTACCGGGAAATGCTGGCTTTGGATCAATTTCTGAAGAAGCTCAGCAACTTCTAGCTGTGCCTCTTCCAAGTCCTTTTCTCGGATGGAAATATCTCCGTAGTCATAAACACGGACTTTTTCCCCAAGGTGAAAGGCCGTACTTCCCAAAAGCTTTCTGATGAGTAGGGGCGCTTCTTTGGTTCCGGGTCTTCCTTGATTTCTTCGGACTCCTTCCTCGACAGGATAACCCAAAATCCCGATTTTCTTTTCGCCTTCCTGAGAAAAGTTGAGATCAGAAATGCAGTGGACAAATTGATGCCAATAGTCAGGTAGTTCGGATGTTCTACCATTCCAGTTTTCAGCGCTTGGATTGCGATGGATCGCCATGAGATTTTCAGTTTTCCCTATCAAATTACGAAATTGTAGAGACTTTACTGTTAATTTTTAACCGGTATTAGGGTTTCATGTGGTTATAATTGATTTCAAAAGTCACATGGAATCTCGCAATTCTCATCATCCCGGTGTGTGATTTTTTAGTCATGCCCGATTCCATTGGT
Source organism: Algoriphagus sp. (assembly GCF_024305035.1). GTDB lineage: Bacteria > Bacteroidota > Bacteroidia > Cytophagales > Cyclobacteriaceae > Algoriphagus. The sequence goes on along the minus strand of NZ_JAMWZB010000018.1, from coordinate 101,880 downwards.
AAAGATTTTTAAGGGTTTTTTGTCGTTAAAACATACATACCTTCTTCCTTTTCAAAAGTGAATTTTGCCTCTTCTTTTGGAAAACTGTAATGGTCTTTAACCGAAGATTCTGAATTTTCCCATAACTGATTCAAATCTAGAATTCTTGGGACAAGAGAATAAGCCACAATCCGCTGATGATCCACAAACAGAACCAAAATATGGATATCAGTTTGAGTTAAACTCGAAAGGGTATCATACCCCTTTAGTTGGTTAAAATTTGGGTCGGCATAAGGTTTCACAACTAGTAAAGAATCCCAATTCGGTGGAGAAGCCAGCTTGGTAAAATCTAGTTGGAATTTAACGGGAATTTGATCGGGGATCACCAAATCAATTTTTGTAGGTGTAAACCGGCCACATCCCAAAAGGGCAAGAAAAAAGATGGAAAAAGCGAAAATTCTCATAATTTATCCTCCTTCAAAATCATCAAAATTCGATCAACTACCAGTTTTCTAGCCTTCGTAAGTGTAAAAGAACCAAAACGATTATCCATTTATTATATTTTTAACTCTCATTATATAAGCATCTTCCACAAGGAAATAATATTTAGTTAATCTGAAATATCAATTGTACTAGCTGGTTCTCATGTGATCCCCTTACTGATCTATTTAAGATAAGCTGTCCATTTGGTTCAATTTCAAACCTAATTGCCTTCAAAGGTATTTTTTCTAGACAGGATTAAGGGGATATGGATCAAATCAAGATAAAATTTTTCTAATTGGGTGTGCCTCCCGCAATAATCGCCAGTTACGCTAAAATCATTTGATTAAACTTTTTCCTTCAATGTATTGCCGTTTTAAATTATATGATTTTTCTTGAAATTAATTATTTCAAATTTTTTATTTCTTTTAATCCTATATTGGGTTAATTGGTGATAGGTAACTTTTTACAACGCCTATCTTATATTTAATTAGACTTCTTGTTGATGCCAATTTGGAGTCATCTGCAAGACGAGGTTTTAAAAGTGCAGGGGAAGAATATTTCTCCCCTGCACGGATTTTTTTAGTAATTAATGGATTATAATTTAAGAATCTATTTATTGTGTCGAAAGGTTTTATAAAAAATCCTTTCAATATCACCATTAATCCAAGTTATAGTAAGTTTTCCCGAATTTGTATTCAATTGAGTAAAGTCTAATGATTTGATAGAATCAATACTCGTATATTGATTAATATCATCAGATATCGTAGTGAAATTCCTCATTTGATAGGATCCTGGAAATTTTTCTTTATAGTCTAATGGAGTTAAAGAAAATAAATTCAAGTCTCCATAAATTAAATTAGATCCAGTTGCGAAATTAATTGATATGATTTCCTCATTTTGCATAATAATTGAGACAGTACTATCTGCCAACCATACTTCTGCTTGATTTTTACTGGTAATTTCATTACTTATCGATTGGGGAGCGATGGCTAAAATATTCTTTATTTTCTGACCTTTAAATAAAAGACTATCATCCTTGATTTTTTCTATTAATTCTTCAGGGACAATTTTTTCATTGTATTGCCAAATTGGCTTTTCAAGATCAAATGACTGAAATCTTTCAGAAAATTCGGGTGTGTTCACATTGGTATCAATAGCAATAACTTCATCGAAGGATACTTCTTGAAATGGTTTTTCCTTTTTTGGCGTACAAGAAATTATACCAAATAATATTATAATTATATATTTTTTCATTTTAAAAGAATTTTGATTCAAACCACGATCTCAAAGATAAGGGTAGGAGGATTTCAAGGGCTGATCTTCCAGGGTAAGAAACATCTTCAAAGTAATAGTTATATTGGTTTTTATATGAAGCATCATGAGTATCAGGTGATATTTGAACATTGATGTAGTCATAACCTTGTTTAATTCCAAATACAAATCCAATCACATAACTTTGACCATTTATTTTTAGATACGCATTTCCAGATTCATATGGTCCTCCCGGAGCAGTAAAAGGACCTCCTGATCCATAAGAAGGTAAATTAGAAAATAAATCTCTAATTCTTACATTTCTATTTTGTTGATTTGCAATTTCTAAGTGATTTAAAATGTGTAATAGTTTTTGAGATTGGTTTAATGAATTGTAATCTTTTACTCCTGGATTTGACTGAAATGTATAATCGGTAAGTGTGGCGTATACCGAGTTCCAATAAGTAGTACTATTATAATATGTATTTGAATATCCATAACCAAAACCCGGCCAGAATCTATGCCAATCATTTTGATTCCATGAAGGGTCGGAATTTATTCCGCCTTCAAAATCCTCATCAGGGAATTCTTCCTCTGTGCAAACAATTACAGGAAACTCGTAACAATCAAACTCATTTTCGATAATCATACACTCGTTTTCAATGTAGGTATAACATCCATCTTGACTCAGGTTCTCTTTTTGAACAGAAGCTTTTGTACCTTGATCGTAAAAAGGCTTTGTATATCCAGTGACTTGGCCCTCACTGATTTTCCAGCCTCTGACAAATTTCTCATCCCAACTAAATGGTCGAATATCTCCCGAAAACTCCTTGCTTAAATTCAAAAAGCTATTTTCGGTTATTTCTTCGAGATTAGGTGAGAACTCTTCTGGAAAAAATTTAAAGATTAATTGATGATAATTATTATTCGCATCTTGAATCAATATCAAACGAAAAAAGGATAATTCCTGTTTTTGCTTAATTCTTTCAGTAGTCTTGTTATTTCCGCTGGGAACCGCATGAAAATACTAAGAAAGGGGAACCTCTAGGATAGTTTTATTTTGATGATAGACTGCTTGATCCCATATTATCTCTTTTATTTGGTTTTTCCCTTTTGCAGGATATTTTCCCAGAATCTGGAACTTTTCACTTTTACCAATCCAATTTTTTTGCCTTCTGAATTGCTTCTATTTCCTGAGAAATTGGACTTTTTGTGGGTTCTTCTTTTGGAACACAAGAAAATCCAATGAGAAGAATTGAAAATAACGTCAAAAAGGACTTTTTTTTGAAAAGGCTTAGACCAAGCTTAGCCGGGGGGGGGGGGTGAAATAATTTTCATAGCATTTAAGAATTAAAAGGTTAATATTTTCCAATTATAGCATCATCATTTAAATCAGACAAGTGCTTAACTAAGATTTAACATATTATTTCTGATTTGTCTAGGTAAAGATTGGTTTAATTGCGGTTATGCAATCAGGTGTTCTAAAATTTGCTCATCCACCAAATTTGGAATTGTAATCCTTAAGCGAGGGCTTCGTTCCATTTCTCGCTGAATGGCTTGGATAGACCCAGGATTTCTTGCCCAGGCCCTTCGAGCAATGCCATTGTTTACATCGTAAAAAAGCATGGAGTTAAGACGTTTCTCCGCCGCTTCACTTCCGTCTAGAACTAAGCCAAAACCACCGTTGATCACTTCACCCCAACCAACGCCCCCGCCATTGTGGACCGAAACCCAAGTGGCTCCACGAAAGCTATCACCGATCACATTATGAATCGCCATATCGGCTGTGAATCGACTGCCATCGTAGATATTGCTTGTTTCCCTAAAGGGAGAATCCGTCCCGCTCACATCATGGTGATCTCTACCCAGTACAATCGGAGCCGAAATTTCACCTGTGGCAATACTTCGGTTAAAGGCCTCAGCGATTTTAGTCCGACCCTCTGCATCGGCGTAGAGAATTCGGGCTTGAGAACCGACCACTAGCATATTCCTTTCGGCCTCCTGGATCCATTTGATATTATCCTGCATTTGTTGTGAAATGGATGCGGGTGCATCTGGTATGATTTCTTTCATCACCCGAGCGGCGATCTGATCGGTTTTTCGAAGATCTTCCGCTTTGCCAGAAGTACAAACCCATCGAAACGGACCAAAGCCGAAATCAAAGCATAGGGGGCCCAAGATGTCTTGGACATAACTGGGGTAGCGAAAATCGATTCCATTCTCAGCCATGATCGCTGCTCCAGCCCGGGAAGCTTCCAGAAGAAAAGCATTTCCATAATCAAAAAAATAAGTCCCTTTGGCTGCGTGGCGATGAATGGCAGCAGCTTGGCGCCGAAGGGATTCCTGTACCCTTGTTTGAAAAGCGCTTGGGTTTTCAGCCATTAATCGGTTGGATTCTTCGAAAGAAAGCCCCACTGGATAATAGCCCCCAGCCCAAGGATTATGCAGGGAAGTTTGATCAGAACCCAGCTCTACAAAGATGTTTTCTTGATCAAATCGCTCCCAAACATCCACCACATTGCCAAGAAAAGCAAGGGAGACGACCTCTTGATCCGTTTTTGCCTTTTTCACCCGGTCCACCAACTCATCCATTTCTTCAATCAGTTCATCTACCCAGCCCTGCTCCTGTCGCTTTCGGGCAGCGGCAGGATTGACCTCCGCGCAGACGGTGATACAGCCTGCTATATTCCCGGCTTTGGGCTGGGCGCCGCTCATTCCACCCAAACCGGAAGTGAAGAAGATTTTTCCCTTCGGGCTTTCTCCTGATTTTAATATTTTACGAAAAGCGTTCATTACGGTAATGGTTGTGCCGTGAACAATTCCCTGCGGGCCGATGTACATAAACGAACCTGCTGTCATTTGTCCGTATTGGGTAACCCCAAGAGCATTAAACCGCTCCCAATCGTCCGGTTTGGAGTAATTCGGGATCATCATGCCATTGGTGAGGATGACTCGGGGGGCGTCTTTTGAAGAAGGGAAAAGTCCAAGGGGATGTCCCGAATACAGGTGAAGCGTCTGCTCATCAGTCATCTCAGAAAGGTATTTCATGGTCAGCAGGTATTGGGCCCAATTTTGGAATACGGCGCCATTTCCTCCATAGGTGATTAATTCCTCAGGATGCTGGGCAACTGCTGGATCCAGGTTGTTTTGAATCATCAGCATAATGGCAGCTGCCTGTTTAGACTGAGCCGGATAGGCAGAAATCGGCCGAGCGTAGAGGGGATAATCTGGCATAAAGCGGTACATGTAAATCCGGCCAAAATCAGCTAATTCGTTTAAAAACTCAGGAGCCAATACCCCATGCCATTCCTTCGGAAAATAGCGCAAGGCATTCTTTAGAGCGAGTTTCTTTTCTTCAGGGGAAAGCAAATCCTTTCGTTTGGGAGCATGAGAAAGTCGCGGGTTAGGAAACTTTTTTGCCGGTAGGCTGGAAGGAATGCCTTGTTTGATTTGATCGTGCATGTGCTTGTTTTTAGGGTTCTATGGTCAGCCGGGATCCGTTGGATACTCATTCTCCTGGGGTCGACTGCTCAACTTGGGTAGGGTATGAGTATCCATTCATTGGGGTGGATAGCTTAGAATTGGGCTCGAGGCTCGATTGGGATGAATCCGTGTTCCGTTTTTTTTCCATTTTTCCAGACCTGAGTTGGAGTCAATTTGCCTTGGTGGTATAAGATCTCTCGGTAGTCAGCTGTGGGAAAAAGAATAACGTCAGCTTGGTATCCGGCAGAGATTTTACCTCGATCCGAAAGCCCTAAAGCTGCCGCTGCCCGGAAGCTGAGCCCTGCAAAAACTTCTGCGGTACTTAATTTTTCGAAGGTGGACAAAATGGAGGCTTGAGTGAGCAAATCTCCCATGGGGGCCGAGCCCGGGTTCCAGTCCGAAGCAATGGCCAAGCTACCTCCTTGATCTAAGAGTTTCCTGGCGGGGGGAAAGCCCATACCTAAGCCGAGGGATGCCCCGGGTAAGGCCACGGCAATGGTGTTGGATTGGGCTAATAAAGAAATTTCCACTTCTCCGGAGGCCTCTAAATGATCAGCTGAACGAGCACCATAGGCAACGGCTACTTGGGATCCACCCACAGAAAACTGATCGGCATGTAGGGTTAAATCAAAGCCCAGATCTTTTGCTTTTTGGAGGTAGGGTCTGATTTCTTCTGGAGAAAAGGCGCTTTTTTCAACAAAGGCATCGATGCGCTTGCTGAGGTTTTCCTGTTTAAGAATTGGAAAAAGGCGTTCAGCCATCTGGTATAGATAGTCCGAAGCTGAACCTGAAAAATCCTTCGGGGCCAAGTGTGCTGCCAAACAGGTGGGAATCAGATCAGTCTGGGTAAGCGTATTGGCCTGCTGGATGGCACGAAGCATTTTCAATTCCTCCTCTACCGAAAGTCCGTAACCACTTTTCACTTCTAGGGTGGTGATCCCCGCCGAGAGGTGCCGGTTGGCACGATGGGCGGTGAGTTGAGCTAATTGATTTTGAGACATTTTCCGGGTTTGGGTGACCGTATCCCAGATTCCACCCCCTGCTTCTGCGATTTCCAAATAGGTTTTTCCGGCATTCCGCATGGCAAAGTCTTTGGCCCGCGAACCCCCAAAACAAAGATGGGTATGGCAATCTACCCATCCGGGAACAGCAACAAATTCAGCGCTTAATTCAACTTTCTCCGCTTGAGGAAAGTTTCTGCAAAGCCTTTCCCAGGATCCAACCGAATGAATTTTCCCACCTTCAATCAAAATTCCTGCTTGGTGGGAGATTTCCAATTGATCATCCTGCAGCGCTCCTTTGAGCGAAAGGTGGTCTAAGGTCAGGACTTGGGTGATCGGACCGATGAGTGTTCGCTTTTTCATGCTTGTAAATTTTTCTTGAAGGATTTAATAGCTAAATAGCTCAGTCCATGCTGTCTCGAAAGTCAATCCCTGTCGATCTGCCACTTCTTTTGCCAGATGGAGCAAATCCCCACCTTTCACCAAATCAATGGCTGTCTGGATATCTTCATAAAGAATCCGATCGGAGTCTACGTGCTGGATTCTTTCCCGAATATGCTGATGGATGGCGGTCAGGATCTTTCCTGACCGCAAGGGGGCATGAAAATCCATGGCTTGGGCAGCATATAAAAGTTCGATGCCAAGAATTTTTTCTACATTTTCAATTACGCGAAGGGCTTTTCTTGCTCCAATACTTCCCATACTGACATGATCCTCTTGGCCTAAAGAAGTGGGGATGGAGTCAGCCGAAGCAGGAAAACAAAGTCCTTTGTTTTCTGAGGCCAAAGCCGCTGTGGTGTATTGAGGGATCATTAATCCGGAGTTCAGTCCCGTTTGATTGAGCAGCAATTTGGGAACACCTGGACTGGTTCCTTCAATGGAAAGATAAATCCTACGATCGGCGATATTTCCAATCTCCGAGGCGGCCAAGGTGGCATAGTCTAGCGGTAAGGCGATGGGCTGCCCGTGAAAATTTCCACCGGAAATGGTATGCTCTGGGTTAAATACCACCGGATTGTCCGTGACCGAGTTGATCTCTGTTTCGATGGCTTCTTTCAGGTGCAGAAAAGCATTCCAGCTTGCGCCATGAACCTGAGGAATGCAGCGCAGGGAATAGGGGTCCTGCACCCGTTCACACTGGAGATGGGAGGCTAGAATCTCAGATTGATGAAGAAGATGGAGGATGGTTTGGGCGACATGTTGATTGCCGGAAAAGGGGCGAAGTTGATGGAGTTCTGCTAAAAAGGGTTTGATGGATCCCATCAACCCTTCAATCATCATTGCCCCACTGATGCTCGCATGGCTAAGCAGGTTATGAAGTTTGGCAACCACAATGACTCCATGGGCAGCCATGAACTGGGTACCGTTGATTAGGGCCAATCCTTCCTTTGGACCCAACTGGACCGGGGGCCGGTTGAATTTGTTCAGCACGGTTTCCATTTTTTGGATTTTTCCCTCAAAACTCACCTGCCCCAAACCAATCAACGGCAGGAATAAATGAGAAAGAGGGGCTAAATCTCCCGAAGCCCCCACTGAGCCCTGAATGGGCACGAGTGGGATAATGTCCTTTTCAAGCATCCAGCGTATTGCTTGTAAGGTTTCCAATCGAATTCCGGAAAAACCCTGTGCCAAGGCATGGATTTTTAGCACCATCATCAATTTGGTGATTTCCGGATCAACCGGTTCTCCGACTCCGACGGAATGACTCTTGAGCAAGTTTTCTTGAAGGAGTTGGGTATCGGCGGTCGAAATTTTGCTCGTGCAAAGTGGTCCAAAGCCTGTATTAATTCCATAGACAGGGCGATCTCCCTTAGCTATTTTTTCTACTGCTTTTGCGGAATGTTGGACCTTCTGAAGGGTTTCAAGACTCAATACGCCTGTTATCTCCTTTCTTGCCAGCCCGATGGCTAATGAAGCTGTGAGTCTATCTTTTCCAAAGTGGAAGGTTTTCATAGGGAATGAATTGTTGAGCTGATGAAAAGCAGTAAGGCTTTTCAATGAGTTTGACCTGTTTTTGAGCGTTTATGGTCTTCTAGATCGCTCAGATACGGTAAAATTACCGATTTCATATGATGCTTTTTGATACTATTTTTGTTAGTAATTAATAACTGTGAGGCATCAATGGAATTAAGGCATTTGAACTATTTTCAGGCAGTGGCCGAAGAATTGAACTATCGAAAGGCGGCAGAGCGCCTATTTATCTCTCAGCCGGGCCTGAGTCGGCAAATCAGGCAACTCGAGGAAGAGCTGGGAGTACAGCTTTTGGAGCGGGATAAAAAGCAGGTCTCCTTGACCGCTGCAGGAGCTTACCTGAAAGGGGAAGTGGATTTTGTACTCAATCATCTTAAGACAACCCAAGTCCAGGTAAAGGAGATCGCAGCCGGACGTGAAGGGGAGTTGAGAATTGGTTTTTTGGGTTCTGCCTCCAATCAAATTCTCCCCGACTTACTTCATAGGCTCACGACTGCTTTTCCAAAAATTACCACCAGTTTGGAGGAATTGAGCAATCAACTCCAAGTGGAAATGATTCAAAAAGATGAGTTGGATTTGGGTTTCGTCCGATTGGCCACCGTTCCGCTAGGATTGAAGCGAAAGGTCGTATTCAGGGATACCTTTTCTTTGGTGGTCCCGAATGCTCATCCGATAGGTTTAGAAAATTTTGAGACCCTCGCTCAGTTTGCCGAAGAATCCTTTATTCTTTTTTCATCGGATTATTCTTCTTTTTACTACGATCAGATTATGGGAATCTGCCGGGATGCTGGTTTCCAACCTCAAGTCAAGCATAAGTCGGTTCATGCCTTGACCATTTTTCGCCTGGTGGAAAATGGCTTGGGGGTGGCCATTATTCCGACTTCCCTCAAGGAAGGATATGACTTGAAAGTTCGGTTTATGGAAATTCCAGCAATAACTCAATTCACTGAGCTTTCGGTCATTTGGAAAAGTGAAAACAGGAATCCGGTTTTGGGAAAAGCCCTGAGCTTGATTTAACCTAAACTAGAGCAATACTGGATAGAAGTCCTATTTTTGGGAAATGTCGGGTGAATGTCGGGTCAATTCCGCTCTTGTTTCGGCTTAATTTCCACTGCTTTAAAAGATCTTGCCAGGGTAAAACAAAAAAACAAAAATCAGGAGGAAAGGCGCAAAATAATTCAGGTTCCCATTAGAGGAAAGGAATGCTGGCGCATTTCTGGACAACAAAAAAGAAAAAACTTATGGAAATTAAACAACCCCAATTAGGCAAGAAAATCTCAGAATTGAGAAAAGCCAAAGGGCTCACCCAAGAGGAGCTCGTTGAAAAATGCAACCTAAACGTGAGAACCATTCAGCGGATAGAAGCAGGTGAAGTCACCCCCAGAAGCTACACGATAAAAGCGCTGTTTGAGGCCTTGGATTTCCAATGGGAGGCGGATCGAATCGTGGATGAAAATCAAGCTAAACCTAAGCCCATTTACTTGTATTTAGCCTTTGGAGCAGGTTTACTCTACTTTTTCTTGGCCTTTTATGAAATCGGGATGGAATACGAATGGATCGAAGCGGGTGTGGTGAACAACAAGCCGGCCTTTACTGCCATCAAGCTGATTACTGGTGTGAGCTACTTGTGTTTTTTGGGCGGTTTACTGGCCTTGGAGCAATACTTTCCCAATAAGATCCTGAAAATAGCGCTATGGGTCATGATCGGTTTTAATGTGGTCCTGTATAGTTTGGATATGTTGGCCTTACACAGCACCATGTTAAACATTCAGGATTATTATTGGATTAAGCTGGAGGCTTTTGGCTTGGCGTATGCCTTTTTGGGTGCCAGTTACTTGGCATTTAAACAGGTAAAATACGGATTGGCTCAGGTCATTGGGGCACTGGGATTGATTGCAGGGATTCTCATTTTCTCAGGGATCGGAGTCCTATTCGGATTGTTGCCTCTGACCTTTTTTGAAATTGGGCAGTTGGGCTTAATGATTTACTTTATTCAAAAAATCGGGAGACCCAGTTCTCCCGATTCCCCTGCCATTGGCTGATATTTCACTAGGAATAGTCAAACATTTTTTTCATTCTTAACCTTTCCTTTTAACTCGGTTTTTTAATGGCGCAGCAGTTTAGCGAAAAAGTTTACGATTTTATTACCGATGAGGGGGAGGAACGGGCCTGTGAATCGATTTCCGAACAATCCTGCCGGGAAGTACCGGGCAATTTTCTAAAAAATGTGTTCAGTGGAGGTTTCTCCAAATTAGCCAATCAATTGGTTTCTCCGGGAACTACGCTTCCCTGGATTTTATCCGCTTTGAATGTACCGGGAGGTTTGGTGGGCGCTCTGGTCCCCATCAAAGATGCCGGCTCACTTTTGCCACAACTGCTAGTTTCGGCCAAAATCCGGGCCTATTCCCGGAGAAAATGGTTTTGGGTTTTGCCCTCAGCCTTCCAGGGATGTTGCCTTCTGGCCATGGCTTGGGTCGTGAAGACCCAGCAAGAACTAGCCGCTGGGATTTGGGTTTTAGGGCTTTTGGCTTTATTTAGCGGAGCGAGTGGGGTAGCTAGTATCAGTTTCAAAGACGTGTTGGCCAAGACCATCACCAAGGGAAAACGGGGTCAGCTATTGGCCTATCGAAGTACTTTGGGAGGGGTTTTCACCATTTTGGCAGGAGCTTTTTTATTCTTGCAGCAAGCGGAAAAATCCCAAGACCTCAATTACCTGTTTTGGGTAGTGCTGGCAGGGGCGGCTTGTTGGTTGATTTCAGCAGGCTTTTTCGCCGCAATTCATGAGGAACCGGGGGCCACCTCGGGTGGTCGCTCGCCAATTGCCGAATTAAAACAGGGCAAAAAACTCTGGAAAGAAAACTCCAATTTGAGATTATTTATTTTGACTCGCGGGCTTTTAATGGCTATTCCCTTGGCTCAGCCCTTTTTTGTGGTGATCGCCCAGCGGGAATTGGGAGCTGAGGTTAAGAATTTAGGGTTTTTAGTATTGGCAGCTGGAATAGGAGCGGTCCTATCTTCCCCGTTTTGGGGCAAATTTGCCGATTACTCTTCCCGAAAAATGATGCGAACGGTCGCGCTTTTGGGACTTGCCTCCATTTTGGCCATGTTTTCATTTCCATTTTGGCCGGATTTCAGTCAAAACATTTATTCCTTTGCTGCGCTCTTTTTGATTCATGTAATGATTTATGGCGGGGCACGATTGAGCCGAAAAACGTATTTGGTAGATTTTGCCCCAAAGGATGAACGTCCGCTTTACGTTTCCCTTTCCAATACCTTAATAGGGTGTTTTACCCTGCTTGCCGCGGCACTGGGCGGATTATCGGCCTGGATTGGTTCGGATGGCATGCTGCTGGTTTTTGCAGGATTAGTGGCTAGTGCAGCAGGTTTGGCTTCCAAGCTACAAGAAGTTTAATCTTCTAGAATCTGTCGCGCTAGTTTTGTTTTGACTTGCTGAAGAATTTGCTGATTCGATGCGCTTTCTGAAAAGATTTCCAGGATTTTGGGATGGGTGCTTGAGTGGTAAAAGCTGTCCAATGCGGCCTGAAGCTCCTTCTTGCTTTCAGCTTTTTGGTACCCAAACCCAAATTCAGCAGCCAAGCTTTGGGCATGAAGTGCCTGTTTGGTCTCAAAAAACTCCTCCAATTCGGGTTGACGGGAAGGGCCTTCGATGAGGCGAAATATACCGCCGGCATGATTGTTCAACAGAATGATGCGAAGGTTGGGCATCGGATAATTGTGCCAAAAGGCATTCCGGTCGTAAAAAAATGCCAAGTCACCGGTGATTAAGGTAACGGGATCCTGCGTGGTAAACGTGCATCCTACAGCAGTACTGGAGGATCCGTCGATTCCACTTGTCCCGCGATTACAACTGATTTCTTGAGTGCGCCTTCCTAAAAAATTCACATAGCGAACCGCCATGGAATTGGCCAAATGGATTTTTGAGGAGGCCGGGATTTGTGTTAATGCAAGGTGCAGGGCTGAGTATTCCCCAAAAGGCACTTGATCCAGGATCTCGGGTAGAGCAAGCTTAACCTTTCGCTCTAAGCTTGCCCATCGCTGCGCAAAATCCCTCGATTGGGGAGGTAAATTTTGGGTAAGCCATGCTAAAAACCCATCTGGTGAACAAGGTAAAATTTGAGCGAGTTGTTGAAAGGTGTCTTTGGACTGTCCATTAGGTTGGATGTGCCAATGCGTAATTTTATGCTTTCGAAGGAACTGTTTCAGGGGTTTGGAAATCAGGGATTTGCCAAATGAAATCACCAGGTCTGGAGCCAATTGATCTCCCAGCGGCTCGTGGCCCAGCCAATGATCGTGTAGCGTGATGCGGTGTTCTGCCTGAAGATTGGAAATGGTATCGGCCACCACCACGACCTGTTGATTTTGAGCCAATTCATCCAATAAGGATTGAATGGCTGGGTTTGGCCGCTGCTGTCCGGGTACGATCAGGAGACGACTTACCCGGGACAGTTGCCGGTGAAGCTGCTCCAGGCTTTCAGAACGGAGCTTGACCTGGCTGGCTACCGGAGAAAATTCTGTTACTTCCTCGGGAAAGGTTAGGATTTCCTCAGAAGTGGGATAAAAAGGTTCTCTGAGTGGAATATTAAGGTGTACAGGCCCCGCCGGAAATTGAGTAGACAGGTTGATGGCTTCGTTTACGATCCGGGAAGCATGCCATACTTGATCCGGATTGGAGAACTCATCGGGAAACTGAATACTTTTTTTGACGTGTTTTCCATAGACCTCCTGCTGGTAAATGGTTTGTCCATCCCATTGATCGATCCATTCCGGAGGCCGGTCTGCGGTCAAAATCAACAGGGGGATTTGTTGGAAAAATGCTTCGGCAATGGCCGGATAATAATTGAGGGCTGCTGACCCGGAGGTACAGACCAGCACGACGGGCTTCTCCAGCTGCTGGGCCATGCCCAAGGCAATAAAAGCTGCAGATCGCTCATCAGAGATGGTTCGCACCTGAATTTTTGGATGCCGGGCAAAGGCTATAGTCAGGGGTGCACAGCGTGAACCTGGAGAAAGGATGGCGTGTTCTATGCCTTTTTTGGCACAGATCGCTACCAGATCGATGATGGGTTGGATAATCAAGGTAATTGGGGTTGAAAAAACTTTCCGATAATTCGGCATTTTAGTTCAGTTTCTTCCCACTCTTTTTCGGGGTCGGAATCTTCAGTTACCCCAGCTCCAGCATAGAGTTTGATTTCATTTTCGCCAAAAGATGCCGTGCGGAGGTTGACATAAATCGAGGTGCCGCCTTGAATATTAACCGGGCCCAGAAACCCTGCAAAAAAGCGCCGGTCAAAATCCTCATGTTCCTTTAAGAAATCATGTGCCTGCTTTCGCGGCATCCCACAAACTGCCGAGGTAGGGTGAAGAAGGTCCAACATGACAGAGCCCAGCTGAGGAAAATTTGTTTCTTTCATATTCACTCTAAAATCCGAGCGTAGGTGTAAAAGATCTCCGGCTAGTACGGTTTTAGGTCCATGCTCTTCATATTCACGCAACCTGATTTTTTTAAAGCAATCCACAATATATCGACTCACGAGCGCTTGCTCCTCGATTTCCTTTTGCGTCCAGGTAGCGGATTTGAGCGGATTGTCCCCCTGAGCCTTTTGGGTTCCAGCCAATGACATGGTATAAAATTCATTTCCTTTGGTCTCGATCAAAATTTCCGGACTTGCCCCCAGCCAAGTTCCAATTTCGGGGATGTGAAAAAAATTGACAAAGGAATTGGGATAGGAAAACAGCAATTCCCAAATGCTTTGCACCAAATCAAATTTTTCCGAAATCGGGATCGTCTTGGTTCGGGCAGGAACCACTTTTTCCAAGTAGCCTGCTTTGATCGATTGAATGCTTTTTTCGACCAGCTCAATAAAATGGGTTTTCGATTCCCCTACGTCTTGTTTTTCTTTCTCAGCAGATGAACTGGGCTTTTTTCGGTTGAAGTATGCGGTGATGGGCCTAGTCCGATCCGAATTGACTTTGACCCAATCCGGGAATTCAACCTCTTGATTTTCTAGGTTGAGGTCCAGGCTAAAGTAGCTACAGGCTTTAATAAAAAAGGCTTGTTTATTCTCCTGATCTTCGAACGGATGTACGATAAAACCAGCAGGGAGCTCTTCAATTCCCATTCCTACTTTACGGGTCAATTCTTCGGAATCCAGTACCAGTTCCAAAAGTTTGGATTGGGGCTTTCTCCATAGTGCAAAGGATTTTCCTGAGGAAAATGCGGCATGTAAAAGGTGTTGAATCGCATCTTGGGTGGCGATTCGAGGAGTGACCAGAGATTCAATCATTTTTTTTCCAAAATAGCCAGGGTCAATCTGCTGATGCAGCAGAGTTGTCCCGCTTCATTGTTGATTTTAATTTCCCAAACCTGGGTACTTCTGCCAAGGTGGATGGGGCTGGCTTTTCCCTTGACATGGCCTGATTGGACAGCTTTGAGGTGATTGGCATTGATTTCTAAACCCACACAGGCATGAGTGGTGAGATCAAGGGTCAGCGACGCAGCCACCGAGCCCAGGGTTTCGGCAAGCACTACATTGGCTCCTCCATGTAACAAGCCCATGGGTTGTTTGGTTCGATGATCTACTGGCATAGTTGCCTCTAGAAAATCATCTCCAATGGCCGTAAATTCAATGCCCAAATGCTCCACCATAGTCAAATTTCTGCTACTGTTGAGTTGGACAAGATCAGGCTTTGTTCGAAATACCATGAATTCTGGACAGATTTGTTTTTCTTTGGGCTTTGGGCAAAAATAGAGAAAATGAATCGAAAAAAAATATATTTAGTCAGACACGGGCAGACGGATTTCAATCTTCGGGGTGTGGTGCAGGGAAGTGGAATCGATGCGCCGATCAATGATCGGGGGAGGGCACAGGCCAAGGCCTTTTTTGACGCTTACCAAAAGGTACCTTTTGATCAAATTTACCATACTACCTTGATCCGAACCCGCCAATCCATTGAAGGGTTTATCCAACAGGGAATCCCGACTACAGCCTTGTCTGAGCTCAATGAGATTTCCTGGGGAGATTACGAAGGAACTCCGATGACCCCGGAGGAAAACCAATATTACCAGCACATGCTCCACCAGTGGCAGCAGGGAAATTTGGATTATGCGATTGCTGGGGGGGAGAATCCCAACCAAGTGGCGAAAAGATTGGCCCTGGGCATCGAAAAGATACTTTCAGGCCCCGGAGAAACGATTTTGGTTTGCATGCACGGCAGGGCCATGCGAATATTTCTAAGTTTGATTTTTAAGTACGATCTGAGGTATATGGATCAATTTGAGCATCAAAACTTATGTCTTTACCTTTTGGAAGAACTATCCAATGGGACTTTTGTCTTGAAAAAGGGAAATGATCAAGATCATCTCAAGGATTTGACTTAAAAAGCGAACCTGATTTTTTATGGTTTTTGGAATCGTACGCTTTGACAATCAACTCCAATTCTCGCTCATTCTGGGTCATGTCAAAAAGCCTGAAGGCAAGTTCTTGAAGTTGGATATTTTTTCGGGAACCCGTATCGATCAAAAATTGACCTAAGAAACATTCATCAAAATCACAGGAAGGGATTTCGATCAGGAGCGCAAGCTCCGAATTTCCGGCATAGGTTCGGGTGGAAAAGGAAGAAAATTGGGCTTCCACACTTTTCAGAGTGGTCTTATTTGCTTTTAGTTCTTTGGATTTAAATAAAACCAAAAAAGTTTTGGTTTCCGGTTTGGCCTGAGCTGCCCAACCGATGGCAAAAATGAATCCGAAGAGTAAGACTAACGTTCTCATAGCATTCAATATACATAAATAATGTACGGAGAAACAAGAATGTTTGGATTAAAAAAAAGAAAACCCCGAAACAGATGTTTCGGGGTGGATATAAAAACAGATTCCTTAAGCGGATCTTGAAGTACGTTTTTTCTTTGGTGTGGGTTCCTCCTCAATTTCGTCTTCTACACCGGCGAGTATTCTACCGCAATGCTCACAGACAATGAGTTTTTTCTTCTCACGAATATCAGCTTGTCGTTGGGGAGGGACGGTATTGAAACATCCTCCGCAAGCTCCTCTTTTAACCATCACTACGGCCAATCCGTTTTTGGCATTTTCACGGATTTTGGCGTAAGATTTTAAGAGACGCTCTTCAATTTTTTTGACTGCTTTTTCGCGCTCAGCGTTGAGTTTTCCCTCTTCATTTTCACTCTCTGCAACAATGGTGGAGAGCTCGTTTTTCTTCTGATCAAGATCCTTCTGGCGATCCTTCATGACCTCGTTGAGTTCATTTAGATCGTGTTTCTTCTGATCAATTTTGAGACCTGCCTCAGCAATTTTTTTCTTGGCTACTTGAATTTCAAGATCCTGAAGTTCAAGTTCTTTGGTGATGGCATCGTATTCCCGATTATTCCGGACATTCATCTGCTGCTCCTGATATTTTTTGATCAGTTTTTCAGAATCTTTGATGCTTTCTTTCAGGGCTTTGATGCTATCCTCAAAAGATTCGATTTCGCTGTTGAATTTCTGTAGGCGGGTTTCGTAGCCGGCTATTTCATCTTCAAGATCCTGAACTTCTTCAGGAAGCGCTCCCCTTACTTTAAGGATTGCGTCGAGTTTTGAATCTATTAATTGAAGGTTGTGAATGGCCTCTAGTCTTTGTGCTACTGTACTTTCCATGTACTATCGATAGGATGTGGGATTGGTAACTACTTTTGTCAAATAGAGTGCAATATTAGGAAAATTTTGTGACAATAGTTCGCCAAGTAATTCTTTTGTGAAAATTTCACTCTCATAATGGCCGATATCACAAAGGATTAATTGCCCATCGGCATCAAAAAACTCATGGTACTTGATGTCTGCGGTGAGGTAAACATCTGCTTTTGCCCGCTTGGCATCTCCGATCAAAAATACGCCGGCTCCCCCGCAGACTGCAATGGTGTTGACCTTTTTATCGATAATAGGGGTGTGTTTGAGGATCTGCAGGTTCATCCGCTCCTTTAGGTAATCCAGAAAATCAAGAGGTTGCATGGCTTCTTGTAATTGCCCAATCATCCCTGCGCCGACTTCCTGGTTTTCATTTTCCAGATTGCTTAGGTAATAGGCCACCTCCTCATAGGGGTGTGCTTTTTTCATGGCTGCTAAGATTTTTGCATTCAGGTGGGTGGGTAAGATGACTTCCACCCGGGACTCCGCCTCATAATTGGGGACTCCCACGGTACCTGAGAAAGGTTGGGCACCGGCCACCGGAGTAAAGGTTCCCATTCCATCGGTTTGAAAAGAGCAGTTCTTATAATCCCCGATTTGCCCTGCTCCAGCGGCAAATACTGCATCTAAGACTTTGTTTTTATGATCCCGGGGAACAAAGAAAACTAGCTTTTGGAGGATCTGATTTTTGGGTCGAAGAATTTGGGTCTGAGTTAATCCCAGTCGATCGGCAATCCTTTTGTTGACCCCATGGGCTACGTGGTCTAAATTGGTATGGATCGCATAGATCGCGATATCGTTTTTGATGGCTTTGATGACCGTTCGCTCCACGTAGTTTTTTCCCGTAAGGCTTTTGAGGCCTTTAAAAACGATGGGATGATGGGATACAATCAGGTTTGCGCCAAGGGAAATAGCCTCCTCAACTACCGCCTCGGTACAGTCTAGCGAACAGAGTATGCCACTGAGTTCCTGTAAGGGGTCCCCTGTAATCAAGGTCGCATTGTCATAGGACTCCTGGTAGGCTACCGGAGCGGTTTGCTCAAGAAATGAAATTACCTCACGAATCTTATATCCCATAATTTTTTGGTTTATTTGGTCAAAAATACAAATTCTTAGGAATGCACTGGCTGGCTTTTATTTTATTCCCTTTTGCAGTACTCTTTAATTTAATCACCAAAATCCGAAATTACCTGTATGATCAGGGATACCGGAAAAGTCAACTTTCCCCTATTCGGTCGATTTTGGTGGGGAATTTAAGAGTAGGTGGAACTGGGAAAACGCCCATGGTCGAATACTTGATTCGCCAGTTTCATTCCTCCTTCCCGATAGCGACCCTTTCTCGAGGCTATGGACGAAAAACTACCGGGTTTATCCAAGCCACTCCACTTTCTTCTCCGGAAGGAATCGGGGATGAACCCTATCAAATGTATCAAAAATTCGGCGAAAAGGTCAGCGTTTTTGTGGGGGAGGATCGCCTGGCTGCGATCCAACGGATCAAGCAGGAAGCCCCTTCTACAGCGCTTCTGCTCTTGGATGATGCCTTTCAGCATCGCTCAGTTAAACCTCATTTGAGTATCCTGCTGACCACCTACCAAGCTCCTTTCTTCAAGGATTATTTGCTGCCCATGGGTCGGCTTCGTGAATCCCGTTCCAATGCCAACCGGGCAGATTTGATCATCGTCTCGAAGTGCCCGGATTCGATTACTGAAAAGGAAAAGAATGGCATAAAACGTAAAATTCAGCCCTACCTTAAGCGGAATCAGCCGATATTATTTTCAAGAATAGGCTATGGGGATCCGGAGTCTTGGGGAAAGCAGGCGCGGTTTTCTGGAAATGTGGTGTTGATGACCGGGATTGCTCAGGTGGATGCCTTAGAATCCTTTGTCCGATCAAAATTTAGATTGTTGGAAAGCTTGCGGTTAGAGGATCATCATCAGTATGAAAAGCGGGATTTTGAAAAGTTGGGACTTCTTTTGACCAAACATGCGCGTTCGAATCCCGTTGTGTTGACTACCGAGAAAGATGCGGTAAAAGTTAAATCCTTTTATCCCGAAGGATTTATCAGAGAAATTCCGATTTTTGTCATCCCGATTCAGGTGGAGTTTTCCCCCGATGATGCCAAAACATTAAATCAAATCATCCAACAAAAAGTCTTAAAAAAGGACCAATTCGGTGAATAAATCTCTTTTTGGAATTGCCCTATTTTTGTTTTTGCTGAGTTCTTTGGAGCTCTTGGCTCAGCGACCTATTCCCCAGCGGGGCAGGCAGGTACAAAATCCCAATACGCGCGTGCAACGGGAGGCCCTTCAGGAAGGAGAAGAGGAAGAGCTGGAAGGTAGAAGGACCTTGCTCGATGACAGTACCAAAATGGTCTTTGGGCCCAATACCGCCCTTTTTTACTTTGAAGAAGACATCAAACGAAATAGCCTGACCTTATTTCCTCAGGATACCCTGTTGGACAATTACCACAATTATGATCCGGTGGCAAAAAGTGGCTGGAAATATCAGGATTTGGGAAATATCGGCAGTGCGGCCACCCCCGTTTTTTACCAAGTGCCCGAATTGATCGGGACCAGCTCCGGTTTTCATGCCTACGATCTGTATTACCGCAAACCCGAGGAGAGAAGGTATTTTGATACCAAATCACCCTTTACCAATATGTCTGCTTTTTTTGGGGGAGGAAGTCGTAATATGCTCGACATCGAGTTTGCTCGAAATGTCAACCCCCGTTGGAATATTGGATTCGAATTGCATACCATCAAGGCTAGAAAAACGCTCAATCCCACCCGTCGGGATGATAATATGGTCGATCAGACCTCGTATTCGCTTCATACCAATTACCGAACAGAGAATGGACGCTATTGGTTATTGGCTAATTTTTCGCGTATGCGGCACATCGTGAATGAAATCGGGGGCATCATCCCGCCGGAGGTGGACTCGACTTCGGTGTACTTTACCTATGAAGATGCCAAAGTTTGGCTCCGGAATTCCCAAGCGCGCGACCTTCGTCAGGATTATCACCTCTATCATGAATATAAGGTGCGGGACGGATTGCAGCTCTACCATATTTTTGATCGGAAAAATCAGGATTTGACCTTTGAGGCCAATTTAAATTCCACCGACTCCCTCTTTTATCCACCAACTCTGATAAATAAGGATACCACCCGCAATTTCAACGATTTTGCAGAATGGAGAAATGAGTTTGGATTCAAGGGGACTTTTGGCGGGTTTTATTACAATGCTTTTGGCCGACTGCGAAATGGGCGCTTGCGAAACCCCAACGCTGCGGAAAATTTCGTTTTCAACGAGGTGTATTTGGGGGGTGAGCTGATCGGTCAGCTTTCCCAGAAGTGGTCACTTCAGGCAGACGGGGAGTATTTGCTGCCGGGAGCCTTTCGGATTCACGGGTTATTTCAGTCCCCTTGGCTGGATGTAGATTACACCAAGGCCCTGTACAAACCCACTGCCATGCAGCAATTGTATGCAGGCAATCATTTTGAATGGGAGAATGAGTTTGATAACATCGGAGTGGATCAAATAAAAGGGACGGTCAAAATAGACCTGGAGCGGATTCGATTGCGACCTTCTTTGACCCTGAACCGAATCAATAATTACATCTTTTTTGGTCGGGATCGGCAAGTGCAACAGTCCAGTTCAGAGGCGTTTATGGTGATGCCGGGATTGGAAGCCAGAGTTAAAGTAGGAAAGAAATTTCGCTGGGATACCGAGGTAATTTATACTTCTGTAGGCGGGGATGGTTCGGATGCATTTCGGATTCCCGAATGGTATGGCCATACCCAGTTCTACTTTGACAGTCCGGCATTTGATGAGAATGTATTTGTGCAACTCGGTGTGGACATTCGATTCCGGTCCAGCTTTTTTGCCCAAGCTTATTTTCCTTCCTACCAACAGTTTCATTTGCAAAACGAGTTTGAGGTGTACGCTTATCCGGTGGCGGACTTTTTCCTAAACTTTAGGATCAACCGAACTCGGGTTTTGCTCAAATACAACCATTTAAATTCAGGATTTATGGCTCAAGACGGCTATTTTGTGACCCCGGATTACACCGGTTACAAATCATTTCTGGACTTGGGAATAACCTGGTATCTATTTGATTGATGTAAAGCTACCTTAAAAAAGTAATGGAAATACCGATGAGCTGGCAAGAACGGACCAAAGAAAAAATGCTCCACCTTAAACTCCCCACCGACCCTCGGTGGGTGGGGATCGCCCAAATGCAAATTGAAGATATTTTGGTGGATCATGCCTATTGCGAGCAAAAAGCTGCCTCTTCCTGCATTAGCTTGATTTTGAGATTTCATGACTTGGAGCAGCTGGTCGATACCCTAACCCCGATTGTCGCCGAGGAGTGGGGACACTTTGAGCGGGTGATGGAGCAATTGCGTAAGCGAAATTTGAAGTTTAAAGAACCCCGGAAAGACGAATATGTGGCCAAGTTGAATCAATTTGTCAAAAAGGGAGGAAACCGAAAGCAGCAATTGACCGAGGTGTTGCTGTTGAATGCCTTGATCGAGGCGCGAAGCTGTGAGCGGTTTAAGTTGCTGTCCAAGCAAATTCAAGACCAAGAGCTTCAGCGCTTTTATTATGAGCTGATGATTTCCGAGGCGGGCCATTATGTGACCTTTATTGAGCTGGCCAAGCATTACCAAGACGAAAGCTTGGTCAATCAGCGTTGGCAGGAGTGGCTCGAATACGAGGCTCAAGTCCTAAAGAATATGGAAATCCGCGGGGATCGGATGCATTGATGCTGAAATTTAAGCTATTTTAATTCAGGATTTTTAGATTTCCAGATCGGGATTCCCACGAATTAAGTATACTAGAAGTTGAAAAAGAATTAATTTTTAAAAAGCTGTTCTAATCCGAACAAAAAATGAATCTGATCGAAAACGTCCGTGAGGCCCTGAAATCTGTGCAGGTCAATATTTTAAGAACCATTTTGACTGGAGCCATCATTGCCATTGGGATTTCCTCCTTGGTGGGAATGCTTACTGCCATCGATGGGATCAAGGCTCAGATCGCCGAAAGTTTTTCCGGTTTGGGAGCCAATTCCTTTGATGTCAGAAACCGGGGGTTCAGTGGGGGCCGTGCAATTCAGGAAGGAAAGTCAGAGAAAACCTATCCGAAATTGACCTATCGTGAGGTGCAGGAGTTCAAACGGGAGTACTCCTCCATTGGAATGGCAACCGTGTTTGTGTCGGTCTCCGGTTCCGTGGAGGTGAAAAGAGGCTCAGAAACCACCAATCCCAACATTCGAATACGTGGGGGAGACGAAAATTACCTCAGCATCAAGGCGATGGAAATCGAAGAGGGGAGGAATTTCTCCAATCTTGAGGTCCGGTACGGAAACAATGTCTGCATCATCGGACAAGAATTAAAGAATACGCTTTTTGAAAACAATGAAAACCCGATCAACAAAAAAATCACTTTTTTTGGAAGGCCCTATACCATTATCGGGGTGTTGGAAAAGCAAGGCGCCGTAGGCAATGATCAAGGGGCAGACCGGCAAATCATCATTCCGGTAGAGAATGCAGCCAGATTGGATAAGCGGGGAGTGTTCAATTACACCGTGACCGCCTTAGCTACCTCGCCCGAGCGGGTGGAATATGAAATGGGACAGGCAACTGGAATGATGCGAAAAATCAGGCAGGATAATGTCATTCAGGAGGATTCGTTTGAGCTAACCAAAAGTCAATCGGTAGCCGAAAGTCTCGAGGAGGTAGCCGGTTACCTGCGTATCGGTGGATTTGGAATCGGATTTATTACCCTGCTGGGCGCATCGATCGGTTTGATGAATATCATGTTGGTTTCAGTGACCGAACGAACTCGGGAAATTGGAGTCCGAAAAGCCTTGGGAGCTACGCCGCTTCGGATTCGGCAGCAGTTTTTGATGGAAGCGATCATGATTTGTATTCTCGGGGGGATCGTCGGGATGATTCTAGGAATTGCCTTGGGAAATGTTATTGCTAACTTGATCGGGCCCGGAGGATTTTTAGTGCCTTGGCTTTGGATGCTCGTTGCTTTTGCAATCTGCGTGGTAGTAGGCTTGCTTTCGGGTTATTTCCCCGCCTACAAGGCGAGTAAACTAGACCCTATCGAATCCTTAAGGTATGAGTAAAGGCCCCAAAGAGGGACTTTGCTTTTGAAGTCATTCCGAGGACTAGTTTAAAAATTTTATAAAAGTCTCGGCTGAATCGATTATTTTTCGATAATGAAGCAAAATGAATTCGACGCCATTGTTGTGGGTTCGGGCATTTCAGGAGGCTGGGCTGCCAAAGAACTCTGTGAGAAAGGATTGAAAACCCTGGTTTTAGAACGAGGCAGGGAAGTACAACATCTTAAAGATTACCCCACGATGACTGCGCATCCTTGGGAGATGCCTCACCGAAATCAAATTCCACTAGCCGATAAAAAGGCAAATCCAGTGGTCAACCGATGCTATGCCTATAAGGAGGATACCGCTCATTTTTTTGTCAAAGATACCGAACACCCCTATGTGCAGGATAAGCCTTTTGATTGGGTTCGTGGTTATCAGGTCGGCGGGAAGTCTTTGATTTGGGCCAGGCAGACCCAGCGCTGGAGTAGGTATGATTTTGAAGGCCCAGCTCGGGATGGATTTGCTGTGGATTGGCCGATCCGCTATGAAGATATTGATCCCTGGTACAGCTACGTGGAGAAATTCGTCGGGATCAGCGGGAGTTACGAGGGGCTGGATACCTTACCGGATGGGGAGTTTCTCAAAGCCTGGGAAATGAATTGCGTGGAAAAAGAAATCAGGGACCGGGTCAATGCGCATTATCAAGATCGAAAATTCATCATCGGGCGTTGTGCCCATTTAACCCAGCCCAAAGAGGAGCATCTAGCTCAGGGAAGGGGACAGTGCATGGCCCGAAATCAATGCTATCGGGGCTGTCCTTTCGGAGGATATTTTAGCAGTAATTCGTCTACTTTACCTTGGGCGGCCAAAACCGGTAAGCTAACTGTACGGCCGGATTCGGTGGTTCATTCCCTGATTTGGGATGAGCAGAACCAAAAAGTGACCGGAGTGCGGGTAGTCGACCGGCTGACTAAGGAAGCCAAAGAATATTTTGCCAAGGTAATTTTCCTCAACGCCTCTGCGCTGAATACCAATCTTATCCTGTTAAACAGTCAGTCTACGCGTTTTCCTGCCGGTTTAGGAAATGAGCATGGGATTTTGGGAAAATACATTGCCTTTCATAATTACCGGGGAACCTTGGGTGGATCAGTTGAGGGATTTGAGGATAAGCAGCAGTTTGGCCGAAGGCCAACTGCGGTGATGATGCCCAATTTCCGGAATGTCAAGCAGCAAGAAATGGATTTTCTTCGAGGCTATATGACCTTTTATTCAGCAGGAAGAGGAGGCTGGGGTGGAGAGCCTGAAGCGCCTTTCGGAGCCGGTTTTAAAGAAGCCAATAGTAAGCCAGGCCCTTGGCATGTGTTTATGATGATGCAGGGGGAGACGATCCCCAAAGAAAGTAATCAGGTGAGTTTGGATCCTGATCAAAAAGATGCTTGGGGAGTTCCGCTGCTAAAAATAAAGGTGGATTACGATGAAAATGATGAGAAAATCATCAAAGACTTTCTGGAGCAGGGCGAAGAAATGCTTCATATCGGCGGGGCAAAAAACATTTATAAATCCGATAGTAAGCAGGCCCCCGGACTTGATATTCACGAGATGGGAGGGGTTCGTATGGGAAAGGATCCCAAAACCTCTTTACTCAATGCCTACAACCAGATGCATTTGGCACCCAATGTCTTTGTGACCGATGGGGCATGCATGACCTCTACAGGAACCCAAAACCCTTCGATTACCTACATGGCCTTGACTGCTCGGGCGGTGGATTATGCGGTAAAGGAGTTAAAAAAAGGGAACTTGAAGTAATATCCGGAAGAATAGGTTTCTGACCACAGAAATAAAAGTGAGGTATTTCTGTGGTTTTTTTTATAGGTTCAAGGTTAAATCAAACCCATTAACCGATGGGATCAAGCCTGAGTTGAACCTCTCCCCCTAAACAGGACTGGCAACTCATGTGAGATTCCAGGTGACCTTAAAAAAATGACAGACTCATGATACGAATGATTCAATTAGTACTGGCTTTTAGCTTATTGCCCTTTTTGGTTCACGCCGAGGCAAGTCCCGGTACCTACAAATTGGTGATCGCCGGTTTTGACTGGGGACCGGCAGTCCAAAAGGTGATCATCAGCCCGGAGGAAAAACTGGAAAATACGGCAGCCTCTGATTTTGAGGTTTTTGTTCATCGATCTACTGTAGATGGCCAGATTCCTTCCACCCAGCAATCAGGAAAAAGGGACGTGATTTATACCTATCCTTCGGATGAAAATGGAAACCGACAAGCTCAAGGAGCACACCTGACTTTGGTGTTGGAGGTAAACCCTACCCAGCCGTTGGGTTCGCCGATACAATACATGCGGGTAGGCGAACGAGGAGGGAATTTTTGGATTACTTACGAGTTAACTATCCTCCATTCGAGTTCGGGTCAAATCTGGAATGAGGAGTCCGATCGAATCCTGCCATTGGTGGATGAATTTGATCTTTCTGAGAAGTTCACCTACCAAAACAAAATGACACTTTCTTATGCTGCGTTCCGCCCGGAGACCCAAACTTCGCAGATGCCTTTGCTGATTTGGCTTCATGGTGGTGGGGAAGGAGGTGAAGATCCTACCATTCCGCTATTGGGCAACCGAGCAGCAAATTATGCTTCAGATGAAATCCAAGCCTATTTTGGAGGAGCCCATGTCTTAGTGCCTCAAGCCCCAACTTTTTGGATGCAATCAGAAGATGGCAGCTATACCCGAGGGGATCGAGAGGATATTTATCATGAGGCCCTATTTGCTTTAATCGAGGAATATGTAGGGGCCAATCCTGAAATCGACTCAGATCGGATTTATGTTGGAGGTTGCTCCAACGGAGGATACATGTCGCTGAAGCTGATCTTGGAACATCCCGAGTATTTTGCCGCAGGCTACATCAGTGCTTTGGCCTATCACAATGAGTTTGTGAGTGATGAACAAATCAAACGCATCAAAAATGTGCCGATTTGGTTTGTGCATTCGGCGGATGACGGCACCACCAAGCCCGATGAAACGGTCGTGCCCATTTACCAAAGGCTGAAGGAAGCGGGTGCCAAAAACGTGATTTTTAGCTACTACGATCACGTGACGGACATCACCGGATTTTACGGCGGAAGCGATTTTCACTATCCCGGACATTGGTCTTGGATTTATTCCCACGCGAATACGGCCCGAACCGATTTTGATGGTTCACTGGTGAAGCTGGATGGAAAACCGGTGACGATTATGGAGTGGCTTGCTGCACAAAAACGCTGATCTAGAACGGAAGAAAAAAAGCAAAAGAAAATCCAACAGTAAAAAACAAGGGGGAATTCAGTAGGAATTCCCCCTTGTTTTTAATTGATGTGGTGGAATTAAACCCAATCGGTTTTTCGGGGATCTAGCCCATATTCGTTAGGCCCCTCTTGACCTTCTTTCCATGCCAGCCAAATGAAGCCTATAAAATTTACAGGGGGTGGAATCAACAGGTATAAAGCATATTTCCAATCCATCCCAATGTCATGTAATCTTCGGATGGCCTGAATCAACAAGAGCACTATGGAAGCGATCAATATGATTCCAAATGAAAAGAAAGAGGGCCAGGCCTCAATTTGATACGATTCCCAGACCTTCATCAAGCAAAGTAAATTGACGAAATAAAAAAACATAAATAGCGTCAAGTATTTTCGTCGAGTGATTCTACCTTCGGGTTTAAATATCGATTTCATAACTAGTAAACAAGGCAAATACAGAATTGTTTAGCTTGTTTTACTAGATTGATTCTGAATACGTTAATTTATTTGTAGATCTATGGACACGTTATTTTCTGATCAAAATGCTCAAAAAGCCGAAAAGCTGGGGAGTTTGATTCCCGAGTGGCTGGACAAAATTTATGCAGAAAATTGGTTTAAACTTTTTGTGCCGAAAGCAAATGGCGGATTAGCCTTGGGTTTTCCTGAGGCACTGGCGGTGGAAGAGAAATTAGCCCAACTTGATGGTAGTTTGGGCTGGACAGTCACGCTGTGTGCCGGGGCGGGTTGGTTTGTCGGCTTTTTGGAGGATTCGCTACGAAAGGAAGTTTTTGCTGACCCAAAGGTATGCCTGGCAGGAAGTGGATTTGTGGGTGGAAAGGCTGAAATCCGCCCTGATTCCTACCTAATTTCCGGGCATTGGACTTATGCTTCAGGGGCAGTGCATGCCACCCACTTTACGGCAAATTGTGAAATCTGGGATAAGGGGAAGGTAGTCCTGGACCCCGAAGGAAAACCTTTGGTGAAGGCCTTTATATTAAAACGAACAGAAGTTGAGATTCTTGATGCCTGGCATTACATGGGCATGGTGGCTACAGGAAGTCATGCGTTTAAAACTTCTGAATTAACTGTGCCACGCAATCGGTCCTTTGAAATCTTACCTGAAAGGGCGAAGCTTTCTGAGCCCATTTATCAATTTCCATTTATGCCCTTTGCCGAAGCTACCTTGGCAGTGAATATTCTGGGAATCAGCCTGCATGTAATCGAATTGATTCAAGCCTCTTTTTGGCAAAGACATGAACGCAAACCCTTCTCGGCCGATCAGTTGGCCTATTTTATACGACTGGCCAAAAAATCCGAAAAAAGACTCCAGAAGATTCGTGCTACGTTTTACAAGAAAGTTGAAAAAGCCTGGAAAGAATTGGAGGAGTGCAATCAGCTTTCCTTAACATCTCAACAATCCATCAGTAAAATCAGCCGAAAAATGACGGGCCGTTGCCGGAAGGTAACTGCAGCGCTGTATCCTTTTGCAGGGTTGGAAGCGGCCAAAACCGAGACCGAACTCAACCGGGTTTGGCGGGATTTCAACACGGTTTGTCAGCATTCGCTTTTGACATTTCCATTCTAATAGGACTGGAGCCCTCTTTCTTTGCACTTTCCTTGTTTTGGGTAATTCACTTGGCTGTTCAGGACAAGGACTTTTTGTTTTGCTTCAAATTGTTTAAATTATTGTCTAAATGATGACAATATGATTAACAATACGCAGGACTATTTCAAAGGTAGGGGCGCACAGATTCAGTCTGGCAATCGTTTTTTACAGCAAAGGATTGTGCAGGAACACGTCGAGGGCCTGGATGAGGAAATGATCCTCCATCCAAAGACTGAAGTTCGGATTGAGCATCCCAAAGGGATTGTCAATCCCATTTCAAGCCCGGATTTAGGCATGAGTTTTTCGCTCAATCCCTATCAAGGCTGCGAACACGGCTGCATTTATTGCTATGCGAGAAACTCTCATGAATACTATGGGTACAGTGCGGGGTTGGATTTCGAAACCAAGCTGATGGTCAAACCCGATGCCCCGCAGCTGCTCGAAAAAAAGCTGCTGAGCAAATCCTGGAAAGTGACCCCCATTTCCCTTTCCGGAAATACGGACTGTTATCAGCCTTTGGAAAAAGAGATGAAAATCACGCGTGAACTGCTCAAGGTCTTTGTTCGCTATCGTCATCCCGTCGGTTTAATCACCAAAAACAGGTTGATTCTCCGGGATGTGGATTTGTTACAGGATTTGGCCAAAGATCGATTGGTTCAGGTTTACATTTCAATCACAACCTTAGATGAAGCGTTAAGAAGAACGATGGAGCCTCGTACAGCTGCTGCTAGTAAAAGGTTGAATGTGGTGGAGCAATTAAGTAAGGCCGGGGTACCGGTAGCCGTCATGAATGCACCGATTATTCCGGGGCTAAACCATCAGGAAATTCCTGCGGTATTGAAAGCTGCCGCCGACCATGGTGCTCAAGGAGCGGGCTACACGGTGGTTAGACTCAATGGACAACTGGAGGTAATTTTTTCAGATTGGCTGCGCAAAAATTTTCCCGACCGTTTTGATAAAGTCATGAATCAAATTGCCGATTTACATGGCGGTCAGGTGCGGGATAATCAGTTTGGTCGCCGAATGAAAGGGGAAGGGGTACTGGCCCAAAGCATTCAGCAGCTTTTTAGACAATCCCGAAAAATCTATTTTGCCGATCGAAAGCTCCCTGAATTTAATTTGACCGCATTTCGCAAGGGTGGGAATTTGAGCTTTGAGTTTTGAAAAAAGTGGAAGAAAGTCAAAAACTCCCGAAAAATCAGCAAGTTGAAGACTTTTCGGGAGAAATTTTGTGAAGGCTATTTATTCCCCTGCCAACGCAGTGAGTGGAGCATGGTGCTCATGAATTATTTTCCAACCCGCATCCGTTTGTGCCAAGAGCAAGGAAATTTGTATCCACCCGAGTAACCCCGTCTTTGCTAGTTTGATTTTTTATTAATGAAAAGTTTATAATAATTGGGCAGGAGTTCCTGTATTTTCTTGATGTTGGTGTCCATGATATGGTCGAATACATACTTGAGCCACTGCTGAGGATTGACTTCTTCGATTTTGCACATGGCAAAAAACGAGTAGATCATTGCTGCCCGTTGTGCCGCCTCATGGGAACCTGCGAACAGGTAATTTTTTCGACCCAGGAATAGCAGTGAGTTTAAAAAATCCCTTGAATCCATCGATTGCCCTATTTTGCTTTTAACAGCATCTAATGATAAAGTTACCACCCACACTTCGGCTATGAACCTTCAGCAGAACCTTGGGACCAATTGTTCAATTATCCGATATGAAGGTGAGCACTTAACTGGATTTCAAGTGGATTATGACAATTTGGGATTTGGAGGATGGTTTGTGGGGCAGATAGCTAGATTTCTAAGTGAGGAGTAAATTTGATCTTGATTTTTTAAATCAAATTGGGGAAAAGATACCGGAAATTTCATTGATGGGTCAAGTGATGTTTAAATCATCTTTTACCTAAAATTCTGAACCTTTTCATTTAATTTAGTGTACCAATACGTGTACACAAAATTTGAATCCATGATAGTCATAAGCACAAGAGAGTTTCGGCAAAATCTCAAAAAATATTTAGATCTGATTGATAAGAATGAACGGGTGATCATCCAGCGGGGAAAGGATAAAGTGTATGAAATTTCAAACGAAGTAAAAAATGACCGATTCTTTGATGATCCAGCCGTACAGGAACGATTGGCCAAGAGCATTCAGTCTTACTCCGAAGGTAAAACTGTAAAATTGTCTGATGACCAATTGAAGGATCTACTTGGTATATGATATTTGAGATTGACTATACATTTGAGGCACTGGAAGATATTGAGAAGCTGAAGAAGACTGGAAACAAAGTTATTTTAAAGAAACTTTTCTCCCTTATCCAAGAACTAAAGCAACACCCTGAAACGGGCACAGGGGAACCGGAAAGACTCAAACACTACCAGTTAAACACCTGGTCGAGAAGAATAGATAGAAAACACAGGCTTGTATATCTGATAGATGGAACAAAAATCGTCGTGACGATTTTAGGTGCCTATGGTCATTATGGTGATAAATAAAGCCAGCTTTATTCCTGAGGATTAATTTGGTCAACTCTAACTTCAGATACAGCAAAAAGAAAAAATTGGAATTTAATTTTGGTAGATCAAATCCATGGGCCGATTAAATTTTAGGAATCGAAACACTGGGTGAGGACTCAATCTCCCTGTGTGATGAAAATAATGTTTTTGTAGCTTGGCCAATCTTAAATCTAAGCCTTTGAATTAATATGCTGGAGCCATTTTTGATCGTCACCTTATTTCTAGGAACTGGATTTGTACTTTTCTTGGTTCAAGACGCACATTTGAAGAAGCCCTTTCTTTCCAGAATGGGTTTTAGGCTAGTCAGCCTTGGTTCATTCTGCTTTTTTCTTCTGGGGACCTTGGCTTCTTTGAAGTTTCTTTTTGGCTTCTAAAGCTATTCGCAATTCGTACCAATCGTACACTTCGTACCCCTCGCACGGTACGAATCGTTCGAGCCTGTTTAAAAAGGGAGCGATAGGATGCAGAGTAAATAACTGGCGTGATCTAAATCCAAAAAAACGACAAATTCTGATCTAGAGCAGATTCATAAGACCCTAAAAAGATCCCTGTGTCTAAAAATAAAATCCTAACTATCAGTATTTCAGACGGTTATGGCTTTGTCTTGCAGAGGAGGAGGGATTCGA
This sequence comes from Algoriphagus sp., assembly GCF_024305035.1. Taxonomy (GTDB): domain Bacteria; phylum Bacteroidota; class Bacteroidia; order Cytophagales; family Cyclobacteriaceae; genus Algoriphagus. Next base: position 70,864 of record NZ_JAMWZB010000018.1, on the reverse strand, counting down.
ACCTTTCTCGTAAGCTATTGATTATCAATTATTAACAAACCTCCGACAAAATGGACGTGGAGATTTACGCTTTTTCAAAGTGATGAATTTTCGTGCAAAATTCTATACCTGTAAAGTAATATTTTTATGTAGTAAAATCCTTATTTTTCTTGATAAAAATGATTTTGGTTAATGTATTTTATTAAAACTTCAAGTCATTTTTTTCCGCTGGGGTTCAAATCCTAAAGAGACAATTTTTAACAAAAAAAATGTATTTGAAATGCATAAAACAGTATATAAAAATAAGAAAATTTCATTAGGTCAACGAGTAGCTTTTTTGAAGGAAAATCAATCTATTTTAAGGGATTGCTTTCTTTTAAAACGAGATTTTCTATCCAAAATCCCTTTCCCGATTTCATTCTTCAATCGGAAAAAAGATTTTTCATAAGAAGGGTCAGTTCAGCCCCTGATTCAAAAGTAATCCGACTTGGTCGCCTTCCTTTCGGATCAAATGCGTTGAGATTTTATTCTAAAATTTTTTATTAAAAAATTCACCTGAATTCCGGAATAAGTTCGTCCGTCGCTTTCGGAGCGGCCAAGAGCTTCCGGCATAAAGCCATTCGCCACAGGCTCATTTTTTATTCCTTTTCCTCTTGGCCTTACTCAGCGACGTACAGGGTTCATTCCATAATTCATGTTTCACAAAACCAAAGAGCAATTATGGAAGAGTTAAAAGAAAAAATCGATTTGAGTACAGTGGCGGAGATATCCATTGGGTACAGTTGTAAAGTCAAGGCCAGTCTGAGACCGAAGGTGAGTTCCTCGCGACAAGCCTATCAGGTATTGTTGGATTTTTGGGAAAGTGACAGAATAGCGCTCGTGGAGGATTTTCAACTGATGCTGCTCAACCGGGCAAATCGGATATTGGGAATCTGTACGGTGAGCAGCGGGGGAACCTCGGGAACGGTCTTGGATCCAAAAATTGTGTTTGCGACAGCCTTGAAAGCCAATTCTTCATCGATAATTGTAGCCCATAATCATCCGTCTGGAAACTTGTGGCCTTCCAAACAGGACAAGCGATTGACTAAAAGACTGGTAGAGATTGGAAAGGCTTTAGACTTGCCAATATTGGACCATGTCATCGTGACGCCCGAAGGGTATTATTCCTTTGCGGATGAAGAGGGGCTTTAGGCTCCCATCGAAAACTGTTATTTCATATACCTGATCGGGTATAGATTTATTGGCGTTGATAAAATTATACCCGTTAAGGTATATTTATTAATTTTTCATTATATTTATACCCGAAGAGGTATATTTATTAAAAAATAATCTAAATTTATACCCAAAAGGGTATAGTGTAATGAATAATTTAAGCGAATTCGTTAAGAAAAGGAGGAAGAATCTTGGCCTAACTCAAGAAGATCTTTCTTTTAAAGCCGGTGTAGGACTAAGATTTGTTAGGGATTTGGAACAAGGAAAAGAAAGTTTACGAATGGACAAGGTTAATCAGGTTCTGACATTATTTGGTCATCAACTAGGCCCTGTGCAATCAGAAAAAAATGAAGAAAGCTGAAGTATATATGTATGATAAGTTTTCCGGGACATTAACGGAAGACGAAAATGGATACCATTTTCAATATGATACCTCATATCTATATTCTGATCATGCAGAACCAATAAGTTTAACACTTCCTCTCACAGATAAAGTGTATACAAGTAAGGTGATGTTCCCTTTTTTTGATGGGTTGATACCTGAAGGTTGGTTACTCGATATAGCTCAAAAAAATTGGAAGCTAGACCCCCGAGACCGAATGGAGATCTTGCTAAAGACCTGCCAAGATTGTATAGGTGCAGTATCTATTAAAGAAATTTGACCCTATGAAAAACAAATGCCTCTACTGTTACCAAACGATCAACTCTTCCGATCTAAACACTGCCGCAGGTCTACAAGGTTACCATCCAAAATGTAGTAAGAAGTTTTACGGTAAGGCTTCTCCGCCGTTGTTGGACTTTACAGGAGATCAAATATTTCAATTGGCAGAGCAAGTAATTAAAAGCCAAAAAACAGTAACAGGGGTCCAGCCAAAGTTATCTCTTGGGTTGAATGAAAATAAAGGTGACTTTGAGCGTTTTACAATTGTTGGGTTATGGGGAGAATACATATTGAAACCCCAAACAGAAACATATCGAAACCTGCCAGAAATTGAAGATTTAACAATGCATTTGGCAGAATTAAGCAAGATAAAAACAGTAGGACACTCGTTAATAAAGCTCAAATCTGGAGAACTGGCTTATATCACCAAAAGAATTGATCGAAATAATGGTGAAAAATTGCATATGGAGGACATGTGTCAGTTAACAGAAAGACTAACTGAACATAAGTATAAAGGGTCTTATGAGCAGGTTGCAAAGGCTATCCTGAGGTATACAGCCAACCCTGGATTGGGAGTGACAGATTTTTATGAGTTGGTTCTATTTTGCTTCTTAACAGGGAATAATGACATGCATTTGAAAAACTTCTCTTTACTAAAAAGAAATCTGAAATATGATTTCTGTCCTGCTTATGATTTAGTTGCATCAGAGTTAGTCGTGGAGGGGGATGATGAAGATCTTGCATTGAACTTGAATGGTAAGAAGAAAAAGATTAAGCGAAAAGACTTTGAAACGGCTATGCTAGGAGCGGGGATTGATCAAAAAGTAATTCAAAATATATTCAAGAAGTATGAAAAACTAATTCCTAAGTGGAATCGATTAATATCCAGTAGTTTTTTATCCGAGAGAATGAAGGATAAATATATTGCGCTTATTGATCGGAAATCAATTCAAATAGAACTCTAAAATAGGTATTTGCTTGGTTATTCTGGGTTCCTTTCCAAAATCCCTTTCCCGATTTCATTCTTCAATCGGAAAAAGATTTTTCATAAGAAGGGTCAGTTCAGCCCTTGATTCAAAAGTAATCCGACTCTGTCCCTTTCCAATCGGATCAAATGCGTTGAGATTTTATTCTAAAATTTTTTATTAAAAAATTCACCTGAATTCCGGAATAAGTTCGTCCGTCGCTTTCGGAGCGGCCAAGAGCTTCCGGCATAAAGCCATTCGCCACAGGCTCATTTTTTATTCCTTTTCCTCTTGGCCTTACTCAGCGACGTACAGGGTTCATTCCATAATTCATGTTTCACAAAACCAAAGAGCAATTATGGAAGCGTTAAAAGAAAAAATCGATTTGAGTACAGTGGCGGAGATATCCATTGGGTACAGTTGTAAAGTCAAGGCCAGTCTGAGACCGAAGGTCACCTGGCACCATAATATTAGACCACTCTTTGTTTCCTTTATTTCCTGCGCTTACCGTAATAATTAATTCAGGATTTGCCTGCAACACGCTATCAATATGTTTCGAGCTTAATGCTGTTTTTCCATCCAAATCCTTTCGAGTATAATAGTCGACATCATCAAATTTGGTGTAAGCTATTGAAATATTGATCACATCTACATGCTTAGAAATTAACCAATCTACCGCATCTATTAATCTTTTCTCTTCATCAGATAATTCTGAAGATACATCTTCAGTTTTTGCGAGGAAAAATTCAGCATTAAACGCCAATCCATGTACATAATTTCCCTTTTTGCCGCCAATGCTCGATGTCACAACAGTTCCATGGTCATGTTCGGTGTCATCAAAAAAGTCAGTTGTATCATTGTCGACAAAGTCTTTATAATCTTGAACCTTGAGATTTTTGGTAAAGTCATTAGAATCAATACCACCAAAACCTGCATCAATTACCCCAATTTTAACTCCTTTACCTGTTAGGGATAGGCTATCAAGAAAATGACTCATAACGAGTCCAACTGGCCTACGATATTGAAATTGATAAACGCTTTGTTCAGTATAGTTATTAGCTATTTCACAGCTTGAAAAACCAATGACTATGAAAAAATATTAATAAGTAGTTTCTCATGTTTTAATTGCCAACGATTACCCTAGGCGCAGACGTAGCTTTGCGCTTATGGTCTGTTATGCCGCGTCATTTTCATATTTCTTAATGCTTTCCAGTTCTACTTTCTTTGCTTTTGTTTCTTCTTCTAGATCAAAATCATCTTGTAATCCCAACCAGAATTTAGCACTCATTCCAAAGTAGTAGCTCAATCTCAAAGCAGTATCAGCGGTAATTCTTCTGCGCCCTTTGATAATCTCACTAATTCTAGTTTGTGGTATACCTATATCTTTAGATAATCTGTATGCGGAAATATTTAGTGGAATGAGAAACTCTTCCTGTAGCACTTCCCCTGGATGTATGTTCGGTAAATGTTCCATAACTAATGATAATCAATGATTTCTACTTCTGATGCTTGTCCATTTTCCCACTGAAAGATGATTCTCCATTGGTCGTTAATTCTGATGCTATAAAATTTACTAAGATTTCCAGAAAGTTTTTCCAGCCTATTGGATGGTGGAATTCTGAGATCTGCAATATTCTGTGAATTGTTCAGCATTCTAAGTTTACGCCTACCTATTTTCTGAATCTCAATTGGCCATTTCGGCACTCTTTCGCCTTTCCATACTTTCTCAGTTTGCTTTGACCCAAATGAAATTATCATACTTACTTATTGCGTTACTAACGCTAAAGATGAGTATAAAGTTTGAATTTCTGATTCCATATGAGTTCTTTTTTTCGATGTGGCCTAACGTATTGCCGCTAAGAAACGTGGGACTTTCGAAGTCCTTAGCCGTCCGACCGTGACAAAGTTAACCATGAAGAACGAACCTTGCGTAAACCGCTGTCCGCCCCATGTTTACTTAGGTGCTGTTGCACTAAACCTGAGGTGGTTTCAAGAGCAGCCAGAAAGAGGTAACTTTTTAATTCAATCTTAACCTCATATCCATGCTGTCCTAACTAATTTTTGATGAGGATCAATTTACCTATTTTTTACAATTCAAGGGATATTTTAAGAGTAATCTGGAAATAGATCCCCCTGTGAGCTTTTCTGCGGTGGTTTATCGTGGTCCTCAAAGGGCCTGTCAAGCCATTTTTGTAGTTCAATTTTGACGAATATGTTCAATCGGATAAAGGCGACAAGATTGGATAGATGCCATCCGAATTTTGCGGTGGCTTTCATGACTTTCAACAATAGGATGGTGATCAATGCAGTCCAAATTTGGATCATTCCCGCATTTTTTGAGGTTCCGATAAATGTTTTGATGTGCAACAACTGTTTGATGTCTCGGAAAAACACTTCGATCTCCCACCTGGACTTGTAAAGATCCCCTATGGTCTGTGCAGCCCAAGTGAAGTTGTTGGTGATCAACTCTATGGTCTGCTTGTTTTCCTCATCCCATACAGCTACCCTTCTGAGCTTTCCCGGATACTTGGCCTTGGATTGGGGGTTGGACAGTTCGATCTCTTCGTCTATAAGTACATGTTGGGCTTTGTCTTCAGGCAGTTCCCGCTCTTTAACGGTATGGAATGCCAGGTTGTCTTTGTGCCGAATAACAAAAAACACACCGTTGCTGTCCCAAACATTGAGTAAGGGAAAGCGTATAGGCCATTTTTTTAGTACTCGCTTACTTGCTCCAATTCCTTCCTCAAAAATTCATTTAACTCCATTTGGTTGATTCCAAGGTGCTGTTCGATGGAACGGTAATAGTCTTGATCATTTTTTCCACTCCGCATCAGTTCGGTGAGCAAATTCCATCCCCCTTTTTCAATAAATTTTCTGGCGATCAATCCGCCCAAAACGTAATGAAAAGCGGTTTCGCTATCCAAATTGGTCAAAGTCAGCATTTCATTCAAATTGAGTTCGGGATGCTTTTGTAAATAGGACTTGGTTTTTTTAAGGTGCCAATCCAAACTTTTCCCTCGACTGCCCCCTAAAAGTGTGGCAATGCCTTCGGAAGCCCACACGTGTTTGTTGGGAAAATGCTTGTCGATCAATACGTGAAAAACTTCATGGGGATAGTATTCCCCCATCCCCCCACAATAGACTTTGTGTTCTCCTGCTTTGCCTCGGGGCTTGGAAGATCCACCCATTCCCAAGTAATAATCCAGTCCTTTTAAACGTTGGATTTCATCGAAATCATCAGCCAAATAATACTCAAATGGGGTAGGCTCTATCCCGAAATTACTGCAAATCTGATCAATAAAATCATTGAGCTTTTCAGCCTTTTTTTGATTAAAGGAATGGGAGGGTGGATAATAAAAGTCTACCCAACCCACCGTGGTGCACCTCCATTTCTGCCGGTTGATGGACAGGGCATTAACTAATTTATAGACACCATTTTCTTTTTGGGCCATGTAATTGACAATGGCAAGGACATAGGGACTTCCGTCTTCTTGGCTATAGGAAAATTGAGCCTTGATTTCATAAATATCCTCATGGGTTTTGATACTCAAAACATGAACCGGGAATCCCATGTAGAGTGAGGGCTGAAATTCACTTGCTAAAAAGTCATAGTTCTTGAAGTTCTGCTGTTCTTCGGTATTCCAGTAGGCATTCTTTTCTTGATGTTGAGGATTGGATGCTAGGTAATTTTCAAAAAGTTGCATCACTTCCAGAGTTTCCAAGGAGCTGGAATCAGGCTGGAAATTGTAGCTTACTTGTTGACTACTAGCAACCGAGGGGATAAAAAATAAAAGGAAGACTTGAAAAGCGCTCATGGAAAGAATGGTGTATCCTAAGGGGTGTTGTTATTTTTTCTTCTTAATTCGGTTAATTCGTTTGTTAGCGTTTTACCTTGGCTTTAAGTTGGCCTCCAAAACCAAGTTCACTAATTTTTTGAAGTGTCGAAATTCGGGCTTTTTCAGCATGTATTTAATTTTTGAAATAAAGGACTTGGTAGTCCCTACTCTTTCTGCAAGTGGTTCCTGAGTCATTCCCAATGCTATGCGTGTGTCATGAATCCAAGCACCTATTTTAATTGCTTCATTTCCTGATTCAAGTTCGTCACGCCTTTTTGTTCCACGTTTGCCGAAGTTTTTTCTTTGAACCCTTCTTGCGTCATCAAGTTTTTTATTTCCCCTTCCTATGCTGCTTTTCGTTTAAGGGCCACTTCTATTTCTTTTTTAGGTGTCTTTTGTGTTTTCTTTTGAAAGCCGTTTCAGGTCAGTCAAGCATTGATCTAATTGTTTTTTTGTGAACTTTATAATTTGTTTTGCTAGCTTGAAAACTTCTGTCGAATATAAGTTTGGTTGTCCATTTTCGCTTTCAAATTTATTTTCGGCATTTAAGGCTACTTTTTGAATTTCTAAGGGCATAGAGATTGTCAAATCCACCCTTGATTTTTATTGAAACAAAATCTTTAAAACTTTTTGCATCTTTTACTTCAGAATCATCTGGTTTTTCCGAGAAGAAATGGTAGTAAAGCCAAATTTCAAATGACGGGTTACTTTGTGCAACAAACCATCCATCCTAAGTAACTTGCTTGTCTTTTACGTAGTTTCTTAACTCATCAATTTTATTTCCTTCATTCCACCTATCAGTATCAATAACAAACCATATTTCATCGGATAACTCTTTTGATAAAGAAATAGAATTGCTTTTAAGACATTTTTCTGCCTATGCTTTAAGTTTAGTAGGATCAGATTTACCATTTTCATTTGGAATGGGAATGATGTCAATATTTGAAGCAAATCCTTGAAAAAACTTTAAATAATTAACTTCTCTATCCCCTTCGCAAAAAATGTAAATTTTCTTTGCGTTCTTGAATGGATCAACCTTCTCATAAATTTTATTCCGGCTTAAATATTTCATTTACCAATTCAAATCTTTTAAGTTGCCTAAGAAAGGAATACCTCCAAATCGACCCTTTAAATATCCGTTTTCGATATTTATAGTATTATGAATTTTGAAGTCGCTTAAGGAATATAGTTTGCTTGAACCATCAAGATCTTTCTGAGCAAACCAAATCTCATCTGCTCTAAATATACTTTGATCTAATAAGTTTGATTCATGTGTTGAGAAAATAAGTTGCCCTTTAACAGATTCGTCTAAGGCCAATTTTGTCATGATCTCTTTAATTGTCATTGGATGAATACTTCTTTCAATTTCATCAATAACAAATACTTTATTGTCGTTAATAATACCTTGAAAGGCTGGAATATAATCAATTAGTCTTCGAGTGCCATCAGATTCTTGACCTATATTAAAATCTGTGCTTTCACCCAGTGCATTCTGGTGTTTAGTAATAAGTCTTTTTGCAAGAACCTCGTTATTTTCGTAAACTAACGTGACCTCTTCACCGGTTTCGCTATCTGTTAATAGTGATAGTTTATTTGGTTCATTTTTTAAGTCTTCTATAATTTTTCTTTTAAGTTTTGCATCACCACTTTCACCAAAAAATTCTTCAAATTTCTTTGTGTCAATATCAATTTTAGTTATTCCAGTATTTAAACTTGGAATGAATTTATTAGCAAATTCTTTAATTGTTGGGTCTTTGTCTAAAATATGAGCAATTCCACCTGGTTTTGCATCGGGTTTGATGATGACTAGAGTTTCATCAAACCATCTAAATGCAGAATGGGTTGATTTAAAATCATCAGGATATTTTTTGCTTAAAAATGTAATAAGTAGTTCATTGCGTTGGATTAATTTTTCAGAAAGTACTTCTACAAATAATTTTTCTTTGTCAGTTTTATAATACTCTTTGTAAAATGTTATCTCTTGGGTTTCATTTTCAAAACTTCTTTCAAAAATCAAAATATCATCACTCTTATTGCTAAAAGCTAAACTTTCATAAAGAATTATACCTTCGTTAAAGGTAATTGTATAGAAAAAAGGTACATCATTAGCAATAAATTCAATGCCTAGAGATATGGGTGTATTTAAATTGTCTTCATTCAGTTTAAACTTAATATCTTCAGTCTCTGATGGAAGTTTACCTTGTTCAACTAAGGTCTCTAAAAATGAAATCGCTTTGATCAGGTTCGATTTTCCAGAACCATTTGCACCGTATATGGCACTATATCTTAAAAAATCAAAATTGCCAATTCTGACTTTATGATGTTGAAGCCCTTGAGATTTATTCGGAAAAAGGTTGAACTCAGTTTCGTCTCTAAAGGAATATAAATTTTTGACTATAAATCTAATTAACATAATTTTTCCGTGTAAAATTCACGCTAATATAAGCCTAAAATTTCAAATTTCAAGAAAATATCTTAAATAAAAGAATATAGGCGTGAGTTATTCACGTTTAGTCTATTTTTTTGATTCTGTATTTCCATAAATCAGCCTAAATTTAATTTGCCTATTTATCGCTTCAACAGAAATCAAGAATAATACGCTAGAGCTAAACACCCTTCCCTTACTTTTTATTCCCTTTTTTCATCACCATCACTACACGATTGGGGAGGTAGAGGGCTACAGTATGATCCTGATCTGTTTGATAATTTACAGTAGGGTCCAAGCGTTCAAACCCACCAAACTTTTTTTGATCGGAATGAAGCAAAATCTGGTAGCTGCCCGATTCCGGCATCCGGATCGGAAAACCAAAATATGACTCAGTAGGATGGAATGAGTAGACAAAAACTAAACCGCCTCGTTCATAGGCCAAAATTTTCTTATCCGGCTCCAGATAGAGCTGCTCTCCGTGAGGAGCTTTCAAGACTTGATGCTTGCTGACCAGCTCGATCATCGCCTGATCCCAGGCATTGAGTTGGCTATACCGCAAATGTTCAGCATCCACGAGTGACCATTGCCGTCTTGCATACTGATAGCTCCAATTATTCCCCTCACGTGGAAAATCCACCCATTCAGGATGACCAAATTCATTTCCGATAAAATTCAAATACCCTTCTCCGCCAAGCGAAAGCGTAATCATGCGGATCATTTTGTGTAAGGCAATGCCTCTATCCACGACCAGATTTTGTTCAAGCACAGACATGGAGGTATACATTTCCTTATCCATCAGCCAGAAGGCTAAGGATTTGTCGCCAACTAGAGCCTGATCATGACTTTCGGCATAGGCGATGGATTTTTCTTTCTTGGGGCGATTGCTCAGTTCATGCCAAAGCTCAAAAAGATCCCACTGTTCATCGGTTTTGTGTTTGAGTGTTTTGATCCAGAAGTCCGGTATTCCCATAGCCAGTCGGAAATCAAAACCGATCCCTCCGTCCTCGATATTTCGGCAGAGTCCCGGCATCCCGCTGACTTCTTCAGCGATGGAAATCGCATGAGGCTTCAATTGATGAATCAGCGTATTGGCCAGTTGGAAATAACGGAGGGCTGCTTCATCTACGCCTTCATCGAAGTATTTGTCTGCCGAATCGAAAGACACATGGCCATGATGATGGTAGAGCATGGAGGTGGCCCCATCAAAGCGAAAGCCGTCGAAATGAAATTCTTCCAGCCAATAGCGGATATTGGAGAGCAAAAACTGCTGTACTTCCCATTTGCCATAATCAAAGAGTTTGGAATCCCATCCTTCATGATAGCCACGATCTCCAGGGTGGAAGTACTGATGATCCGTTCCATCAAATTCATTTAGCCCTTCATTAACATTTTTGACTGCATGAGAGTGAACGATGTCCATAATTACGGCAATACCCATTTGGTGGGCAGTATTGATCAAGGATTTGAGTTCCTCAGGAGTACCAAAGCGGGAAGAAGGGGCAAAGAAATTAGATACATGGTAACCAAAGGATCCGTAATAGGGATGTTCCATGACCGCCATCAGTTGGATGGCATTGTATCCTCCTTTTTTGATCCGAGGGAGAATGAGTTCCTCGAATTCCCGATAGGTTCCAACTCCCAGTTTTTCCTGAGCCATACCCACATGACATTCGTAGATCAGGGGCATTTGAGCGATTGCTTCCAGTGAAAAATACCGATCAGTCCAAGTGAATTTTTCTTGAGGAAACCAAAGCTGGCCGGTGAAATCATGGGTTTTTTCGTCCTGAACCACCCGTCGGATATAAGCGGGAATCCGATCCAGATCCCGGCCTTGTGCATCGATCACCCGAACTTTGATGCGGCTTTGATGGGTGAAGGTGTCTTTATACTGTGCATAGGGAAGAAAAATCTCCCAGTCGCCTCGATGATTTTTTCGCAAGGGGTGGGATTCCCTATCCCACCAGTTGAAGTCCCCCGTTAAAAAAAGTTGCTGAGCTGCCGGGGCCCATTCCCGATAAATCCAACCCTTCCGGACCGGTTCAAAGTGCACCCCATAATAATCATGGAAATTGGCGAATTCCAAAATACTGCCCAGAGATTCATTGATCTGATAAAGGGCCGTTTGATAGTCTTTTAAACGCTTTTGGATAGCCGGGGCAAAATCGTTCAGCCAAGGCTCATCACTGATTAATGCTAAGGAGGTTTTGCTCACAAAAAGTCAAAATTTGATTGAGTTGAAATTAGGAAAAAATACTAGGATTGGAAGTATGAGGAAAAAGTTTCATCCCTTTTTACAATTAGAAAATCTTAGAAATTGCTTAAAGTAGAATGATTAGGCCTCGGCTTCGCTCTGCCTCTGAGTTTAAACTTTGTAATGCAGGGAAAGTAAAATACGGCAGAGCTGCATTTTCCTCTCCCTGCACTAAAACAAGACGAATGGGCTCGGAGCGAAATCGAATCTAGTATGATCCATTGGCATCTGGTTCAGCCAAAACTAGGTAAAAATAGGGGACTTGACCTTCGAATCGAGTTCGAAGCAATCTAAGCATTTTAAAAAAAATATGTATGCTAGAATTTACGAGAATTTTGGTAGTAGTAATCGTGTATGGATAAGGCAGTAATTCAAAAAGAATTGCACCAATTGATAGATGGTGCAGATAAGGAGCTCTTGAAACTCGCCTATTCGATTTTGTTGCCCAAAGATCAGCTGAACGATCTTGCCAGGGAGCAATTGGAAAAACTAGAAATTCGATCGGAGCGTCCTATCAAGAATCCGAACGAAGGAAAATTATTGGATGAAATCGAGCATGAAGTACCCGTCACACACCGGGATGATTAGATTTGCGAGATTCCATCTGACCGATAAAAAACAAATTATAAACAGATGAAGTAAAAGCGGGTTTGAAAATGTAAGTTAAATGAACGATCAGGTTTTACTTATGCCTGAGGCTGAAATTGACCTGAAGGAGATTTTAGCCTGGTAGGAAGGTAAAATGCTTGGGCTTGGGGATAAATTTGTGGAGGATGCTTTTAGCAAGAAAAATCAAGTTAAAATTTCTCCCCATTCATACCAAGTTCATTCTAAGAGGTTTAGATTTGCTTTCTTCACCAAATTCCCAGTTTCCATTCCTTTTGTCCCAGAAGAAAGGAGAGTTGTAGTTTTAGGTATATTCCCCACTGCTGGAAATTCGGCTAATTGGTCCTAAAATTCATGCCTTTCAAAAACCATCTCCGGCTCCAACACTTCCACATTTCCAGCTTCATTGATGCTATCCAAGGTAACCAACTTAGTTTCATTGATCAGCATAGGGTCGTATTTGGCGGCCACACGGATGTAGTTTTCGGTAAAGCCGTGCATTTTTCCATCGACCACATCCTCTTCAAAAAGCACAGTAAAGGTTTTACCCAAGTTTTGTTCGTAAAACTGGCGGCGCTTTTTCTCGGAAAGGATTCGAAGCATTTTGGAACGCTCATTACGGGTTTTCATCGGGACCACTTCTTCCATTTCAGCGGCACGGGTATTGGCACGCTCTGAGTAGGTGAACACGTGGAGGTAGGAGATGTCCAATTCATTGAGGAAATGGTAGGTTTCTAAAAACAATTCATCGGTTTCTCCCGGAAATCCCACAATCACATCGACTCCGATACAGGCCTGCGGCATCAGGGTTTTGATTTTGCTGACTCGGTCTACGTAAAGTTCCCGCAAGTAGCGCCGACCCATTTTTCGAAGAATAGTGTTTGAACCCGACTGAAGGGGTACATGAAAATGCGGTACAAAGCGCTTGGAAGTAGCAGCAAAGGCAATGATTTCGTTGGTTAACAGATTGGGCTCGATGGAAGAGATCCGAAATCGATCGATTCCATCCACTTCATCGAGAGCAAACACCAAATCAGCAAAGCGTTCTTGGCGCTTTCCGTCCACGATTCCAAAATCACCGATGTTCACTCCGGTAAGCACGACCTCTTTGACCTCAGTTTGCGCAATTTCCCAGGCGGACTCCAAAACCGAGGCGATGGTATTACTCCGGCTTTTTCCCCGGGCTAAAGGAATCGTACAGAACGCACAGCCATAATTGCACCCATCTTGGACTTTTAAAAACGTACGGGTGCGATCATGGATCGAATAGGCATTCGTAAAGGTCTTGGCTTCGGTGATTTCACTGGCCAGCACTTTGGCTTCCTGCTCTTTGGCAAAATCACCCAACAGCTCATGGAGTCTAAATTTCTCCGCAGCACCCAATACCGCATCTACGCCTTTGATTTCTGAAATTTCACGGGGTTTTAACTGGGCATAGCAGCCAATGATGGCCACATAAGAATTAGGGGATATTTTTTTAGCCTCTTTGACGATTTTCTTACATTTTTTGTCCGCATTTTCGGTGACCGAGCAGGTGTTGATGATGAAAATGTCGGGATTTTCCTGAAAATCCACTTTCTGAAAGCCGCGATCTTCGAATTGGCGACTGATCGTGGACGTCTCGGAGAAATTCAACTTACATCCCAGGGTATAAAAGGCTACTTTTTTCACTTAATTTCCTCTTGATTACAAGGACACAAAGGTAAGCAATCTCTACTTGTTTTCAATTTTCCAATTTTCGACCTCAAATCGCATGTTTTTTCATCATTTGGGTGAATTTTCACCATAATTTTTTAGAAAAAGTGTAATTTTTCGAAAAAATAGGCTCAAAAAAAATCCAGAAAGCAAAATTTACAAGTATTTTTCTATTTTTGCTGGGGTAATATTAAACCACATATTGTAGAAATGGCAACACTAAGACAACAAGCCCTGTCCATGGTACAGGCAAGACAGCGAGTTCAGGTGACTCCTCCTTCTCCTAAAATTTCAGACTTCTTCGGGGTCAACGTTTTTGGCGGTGATCAGATGAAGCAGTCTTTGGCACCCTCGGTGTACAAAAAAATCATGGAGGCTATCGATAAGGGAACCAAAATCGATACCGCCACTGCAGAAGAAGTAGCATCCGCTGTAAAGACTTGGGCTTTATCCAAAGGTGTTACGCACTACACACACTGGTTTCAACCTTTAACCGGATCCACTGCCGAAAAGCATGATTCCTTTTTTGATGCGCATGCAGGCTTGGAAAAATTCAAAGGTTCTGCATTGGTTCAGCAGGAGCCGGATGCTTCTTCTTTTCCCAATGGAGGCATTCGATCTACTTTTGAGGCCAGAGGATACACTGCCTGGGATCCTTCTTCCCCCATTTTCATATTTGAAAAAACCCTTTGTATTCCAACGATCTTTGTGTCATTCACCGGAGAGGCGCTTGACTACAAGACACCTTTGTTAAAGTCCATGGAAGCGATCAATGAAGCGGCTTTGCCGATCTGTCAGCTTTTTGACCGCAATGTGCGTAAAGTTTCGGCTTCACTTGGCGTAGAGCAGGAATATTTTGTGATCGATAAGGCTTTGTTTTCCGCCCGACCCGATTTAGTCATGGCAGGAAGATCCGTATTTGGACATAATCCGGCACGAGGACAGCAGTTGGAGGATCATTATTTTGGATCCATTCCTACCCGGGTAAAAAACTTCATGATGGATTTCGAAATCGAAGCCCTCAAATTGGGTATTCCAGTAGCCACCCGTCACAATGAGGTAGCTCCCGGACAATTCGAAGTTGCGCCGATTTACGAAGAAATCAACAAGGCAACCGATCACAATCAATTATTGATGGATGTGATGGATAAGGTTGCTGAGAAGCATGATTTGAAGGTGTTGTTCCACGAAAAGCCTTTTGCAGGAGTAAACGGATCAGGAAAGCACAACAACTGGTCCTTGATCACAGATACCGGAGTGAATTTATTTCAGCCTAGTAATTCCGCCCGGGAAAACCTGCAGTTTTTAACCTTCCTGGTGGCTACCGTTAAAGCCGTGTACGATCATGCAGGATTGTTGCGAGCCAGCATTGCTTCAGCAGGAAATGATTTTCGATTGGGTGCCAATGAGGCTCCGCCAGCCATTATTTCGGTTTTCCTTGGTGCTACCTTAACTGAGGTATTGGATGAGTTGGAGAAAAACGGCAACATCAAAATCGAGAAAGGGGATAACATGTACATGAAGCTGGGAATTTCTAAAATCCCAGAAATCATCTTGGATAATACCGATCGAAACAGAACCTCTCCATTTGCCTTCACCGGAAATAAGTTTGAGTTCCGCGCTGTCGGTTCCCATGCCAATGTGGCTGGTCCGATGACCGTGCTTAATGTCATCGTTGCTGAAACACTGAAGCAATTGACCAAGGACATCGAAAAGGAGATGAACGGTGGCAAAGAAAAGAAAATTGCGATTGTCAATGTGCTTAGAAAATACATTAAGGAGTCTAAAAAAGTCCGATTTGAGGGTGACGGTTACTCCGAAGAGTGGGAAAAAGAAGCACAGAAGCGTGGCTTAGCCAACTTGAAGTCTACTCCTGAAGCACTCGATGTGTACGAGAAAAAAGAGGTGCAAGCGCTATTCGAGCGACATCATGTGATGAATCCCTTGGAAGTCACTGCAAGACACGAAATCATGTTGGAGGACTTCATTAAAAAAGTACAGATCGAAAGCCGGGTAATGGGGGATTTGGCTCTCAACCATATCATCCCTACGGCAATTTCTTACCAAAACAAGTTGATCGAAAATGCCAATGGCTTAAAAGGTCTGGGATTGGATAATTCCGCCGCAATTGAAACGATCAAGGATGTGTCCCGTCATATAGAAGCGGTGAAGTCCAACGTGACCGCCATGATCGACGCGCGTCGTCAACTCAATAAAGAGGAAGACATCATCAAGCGTGCAAAAGGATATCAAACAGAGGTCAAAGAAGCCTTCTTTGATAAAATCCGATATGCGGTCGATAAGCTGGAGTTACTCGTGGACGATGAACTTTGGCCACTGGTCAAATACCGTGAAATGCTCTTCATTCGATAAGCAAGCCAATTGATACCAAGCCGCTCCTCAAAAAAGGAGCGGTTTTTTTTTAAGTGGCGAAAAACCCTTTTTAAAGGATTCAAAATTATTTAAAAGTAATAGATCCAATTTTTACTCTTTTCAGGAAATAATTTTGTTTTTTTAAAATAAACATGAATAAAAATGGTTAAAGTCCCGTAAAGACTTGAGTTTTTTTGAATTAAATTAGGCCTTGGGGTCAAAAATGTTCATGAAGAATTCGAGTTAAGTAAAAAAATAAGATACTAGTTTTGTAACTTTTAAAAAAAAATTAAAAAAGAATCAGTTTTTTGTATAAAAAAATCATAGAATTGTTTTTGAAAGATTTTTGAAATCTTTAGCTTTACCCGAATAGAATAATGCCATTGGTCTGATCGCCAAATTAAGGGGAGGCTGATCAGTTGTTTACCGGATATAAAGACTAAGTTTTGTTCATTAAACCAAATTTCATGCAAAAAGAAAGTGCCCAGTTTTAACATACCCTAACCGGGTTTTCCCGGATTTCCAATTCAACTTAATTCAAACCATTTATTTCCAACTATGAGAAAAATTCTATCTTTCTTATGGGGGTTAGCGCTGATTCTACTCGTGAGTTTCGAAGCTTTCTCTCAAAATCGCGTAGTGACAGGTACAGTCACTAGCTCCGGAGATGGCTTACCCCTTCCCGGAGTAACAGTTCTGGACAAAACCACCCAGACCGGTACGACCACAGATGTGGACGGTAAGTATTCCATTAACGCCACGACCAATTCGGTCTTGGTATTTTCATTTATTGGTTTTGAAGCCCAAGAAATTGTGGTCGGCAATCAGTCGATCATCGATGTAGCCATGGGCGAAGATATCTCTGACCTGAGCGAGGTAGTGGTTACTGCCTTTGGTATGGAGCGGGATCAAAAATCTTTGGGCTACTCAGTTACCCAGGTGGGCGGTGATAAATTCACCGAATCCCGTGCGATCAACTTCGGTAATGCCCTTTCGGGTAAAGTAGCCGGGGTGAATGTGACGCCACCCGCTACAGGAGCTGCCGGGTCAACCCGAGTGGTTATCCGTGGTGGATCTTCCTTGACCGGGAATGATCAGCCCCTTTATGTGGTGAACGGGATTCCCATCGAATCCGGAAATCTGGGTAATGCAGGGATGTGGGGTGGAAATGACTCCGGAGACGGATTGAGCTCCATCAACCCCGATGATATCGAAAATATCTCCGTACTTAAAGGAAATGCCGCAGCTGCCCTCTATGGAGCAAGAGCTGCCAACGGGGTGATTTTGATTACCACCAAAAGTGGGGCACAGCGGACAGGAATTGGGGTTTCTGTAAATTCCAACATCACCTTTGACCGGGTTTGGGATCAGACCAATTTTCAGCGGCAATATGGTCCGGGAATTGACGGCAGAAGACCTACTACCCAAGATGAAGCGCTGAATACCGGAAATAACGGCTGGGGAGCAGCTTACGATGGCGTTCCTTCTGTTCAGTTTGATGGGGTGCAGCGTCCCTATGCCTTTACCGGGGAACAGCTGTCCGATTTCTTTGAGACTTCCTATACGTGGAATAACTCAGTGGCACTCGATGGGGGAAATGAAAAAGCGAATTACCGTTTTTCATTCTCTGACTTGGATAACAAGGACATTGTACCCAATGCCGGATTCAAGCGAAGAGTCGTCAATGCCAATATCAATGGCAAGCATGGCAAATTCACTTTAGCGGCCACCGGTCAATATTCGAATCAATTTGCTAAAAACCGACCTCGACTTTCCGATTCACCGGGTAATGCCAACTTTGCTATGCTGGTCAGACCAGGCAACTTGCCGTTGGATGTGATGAGAGGAACCACCGACAAGCCGGGAGCACTCGAGGATGGAACCGAGCTTCGCTACCAGTCCAATGTATTCCAGACCAACCCCTATTGGGCAGCCTATCAGTTCTTCCGTGAGGATGAAACCAACCGATTCTTGGGTAATATGTCCTTAAAATATGACATCACCGATTGGTTGTATGTGCAAGGTAGAATCGGATTGGATTTCCAATCTCGTGTGGATCGAACTTCAGAGCCTTATGGTACGGCATACAAGCCACTGGGAGATTACAATTTGACCGAGCGGACCATCCGTGAGGACAATGCCGATTTATTCATTGGGTTCAATAAGACCTTCGGAGACTTTGATGTGGATGGATTCATCGGTGGTAACCGAATGAGAAGAACTGCCGAAAGTCTTCGAGGTGGAGGAAATGACCTGGTGGTTCCTTTCTTCAGCTCAGTAAATAATGTGCGGGCCCCATCCATTACCTACGGCTTCTCGGAATACGGAATCAATTCCTATTTTGGATCCGCCAATGTGGGATACAAAAACATGATATTTTTGAACGCCACAGCAAGGCAGGATCAGTTTTCAACCTTGTCCCCTGAGAATAGCAAACTATTCTACCCTTCCTTGGGATTGAGTGCAGTGATCAGTGATATGGTGACTCTTCCTGATGTCATTACTTTTGCTAAAATCCGAGGATCTTGGGGTGAAGCCGGAGGTGGAGCACCTAATCCTTATGCCCTTAACCTGACCTATGGGTTAGTTGGAGCGGGACACTTGGGCGCAAATTTGGGCCAAATCAACAATGGTTCCATTCCAAATGAAAATTTGGGACCCTACCGATCCAGCGAATACGAAATCGGAGCGGATTTGAGATTCTTTGACAACCGCGTAGGTTTGGATATTGCCTATTACAATCGAACCACCCGAAGCGACATTTTGGCAACCGGGATTTCAGCCACTTCAGGTTTTGGTTCCACTACGGTCAATATCGGAGAGTTAAATAACCGAGGGATTGAAATGCTTTTGAATGTGACCCCAATCGCCCGAGCGGTACGATGGGATCTTTCCTTCAACTTTGCCAATAACATTTCCGAAGTGCTCAGCTTGGGAACCAATGCTGCTGGCGAGCCGATTGATTTCATCAACTTAGGTCAATCTCGATTGATGCGGGAAAATATCCGACACATTGTGGGGTATCCTTTGGGAATGATTGCCGGATACAAACATTTGCAGGTAGATGGTCAACCGGTCTATGATGCAAATGGATTCCCGGTAACCACGCAGGGTTTTGAAACCATCGCAGAAGGAAGACATCCGATTTCTGCTGGTTTGAGCAATACGGTAACTTGGAAAGGGTTCCGCTTGTATGCCTTGATTGACATCCGTCAGGGTGGACACATGGTATCGGGTACCAACTATTTTGCCTACAATAATGGCTTGCACGAAGAAACTTTGATCGGTAGAGATGGAAGTCTTACCGTCAGTGGAGTGACAGCAAATGGAGAAGCAAATACCTGGACCATTCCAGCAAATCCTAACAATCCTGCTGAATACTTGATCGATCAGTATTGGCAGCGCTATGCGATGGTGACTGAAAACATCGTCTATGATGCCTCATTTGCCAAGTTGAGAGAGTTTTCGTTCGGATACACTTTCCCAAGTGCAATTACCTCCAAAACTCCATTTAACAACCTGTCACTATCCGTTGTAGGTAGAAACTTGGCCTTGCTTTGGTCAAATATCCCGAATGTGGATCCGGAATCTGCCTATGCAGTGGACGGCAACTCGCAAGGATTGGAATACTTTGGTCTTCCTACCAACCGAAGCTTTGGATTTAATTTGTCAGCCAACTTTTAATTGAAACACAGAACTATGAAAATTTCAAATAAACTGGCAGTAATGGTAATGGCAGGTTCGCTGACTTTTGCCTCTTGTAGTGAGTCAGAGCTTTTGGACCTGAATATTGACCAAAACGCAGCCACCGATATCGATATGTCTTACCTCTTCTCCAGAGCTACTTTGGCGATAGGTGGAGAATATGAGAATACCAGAATTGCCATGCTCTATGCCTCAACCATGGTGCAGCAGACCGCATCCACCGCTGGATACTTCAGTGGGGATAAGTACTTCTACAATGCCCAGTATTCGGGAGCCTATATGGAGACCCATTACACGGGCGTGGTAAGACTGTTGACTCATGTCATTACCCGGACCGACGGCGACCCTGCTCAAGCCAATCTCAACGCCGCAGCAACCGTACTTCGTGTTTTTGACTTGCATCGAATGACTGATATCTATGGGGATATTCCCTATTTCCAAGCGGGAAAAGGACTAGAAGGGGAAGAGAATTGGTTCCCGGCTTACGATAGTCAAGAGGAAATTTATACTGCGATGATTGCGGACCTAAGAGCGGCAAGAGATCGCTTTTCTGAATCAGCCAATTCCTTAGGAGCTCAGGATTTTCTTTATGGAGGAGATATCAGCAAATGGAGAAAATTCACCAATGCCTTGTTGATGCGTATTGCCATGCGAATGAGTGAGGTAGATCCTACCACTGCTCAGCAGGTGTTTACTGAAGCCAACAACAGTGGCGCCTTTACTTCCAATGAGGACATTGCCTTTATCCAATATGATTCAGGACCACAAGGAGTGAATCGAAACGGATTGAACGACGGCTACTGGAACACCTACAAGTATTCTAGAGATTGTAAAATTTCTGCCACGATGATGGACTGGATGAATGCCAATGATGATCCGCGTAAAATGATCCTAACCGGAGGGGTGGGCGATCCTGAAGTACCCGCTACCTGGATTACGGATCCTGAGGCACAGATCGGAATGCCCAATGGCTACACATCTACCAATATCGGCGAAGCCGTTCCTGAAGGTACTTTGGATGGATTCTCCATCGTTCAGCGAAACTTCTCCATGCTCAATTTAAAATACCTCGATTGGAATGATCCGTATTATTTGATTTCCTATGCAGAGGTGGAATTCATGAGAGCAGAAGCGGCCGTGAAAGGATGGATTAGCTCGGATGCCGGAACCCATTTCTCCAATGGTGTAGCCGCGGCGATCAATTCTTGGGTATATTTCGATGAAGACTTTACCGTAGACGCCCAAGAGACTGCAGCCTACATTTCCGGAAGAGGATTTGATGCGGCCTCCAATGAGGACAAACTTCGATTAATCGGAGAAGAATATTGGGCAGCCAATTTCCTAAATGCCATCGAAGCTTGGTCCAACTGGAGAAGAACAGGTTATCCTGAATTGACTCCTACCCAAGATCCCAATGCCTTTGAAGGGAATTTCATTCCTAGAAGATTACGATATTGGGAAAATGAGATCGGTTCCAATCCGGAAAATTACCAGGCTGCCGTTTCCCGAATGGGAGGAGACAGCTTTGCCACCCGCATGTGGTGGGACGGAGGAAATTAATTTTCCGTTAATTTAATTTTGGACAGAGGTTTTGATTGAGTTCAAAACCTCTGTCTTTTTTTAACTTTAGGCCCAAACCTGATTTGTATGAAAAACATTGTACTTGCTTTCGCCCTGCTGGTGGTTGTGGGATGTAAAAAGGCAGAAGAAACCAAAATCCCGACAGCTAAAGCTTACCATGTGGTCGGTTATGTGGCCGGTTGGAAAAAAATTAATCCCAAGAAAATTCCTGCCGAAAAATTAACCCATATCAACTATGCCTTTGCCGATGTAGCCAACGGGCAAGTAAGCTATATCGGGGATAACCGGGAGCGGGATTCCTTGAATTTGATTACCCTGAATCAACTTAAGGACAGAAATCCCGATCTGAAGGTGTTGATTTCCATAGGGGGTTGGACGCACTCCAAAGGATTTTCTGATGCCGTGCTGACTCCGGAGGGAATCGATCAGCTGACACAATCCGGAGTGGACTTTTTAATTAAACACCAACTGGACGGATTGGATTTTGACTGGGAATATCCCAGCATTCCCGGGGATAACAATCCCTATCGTCCAGAGGATAAGGAGAATTTTGTTGCCCTACTAAAAAGTGTTCGAGAAGCACTGGATTCGTTAGGCAACCTACACCAAAAACATTACCTGACGACCATCGCCTCTGGGGGCTTTCGTCGATACCTGGAGGAAAATGACCTGGGGAAAGCCCAGCAATACTTGGATTTTATCAATATCATGGCCTATGATTTTTACACCGCAGGGGATGAGGTCACCGGGCATCATGCCAATCTTTTTCCCAACGGAGCAAAAGGAAGATCCGCAGAAACCACGGTGAAAGAACACCTTGAATTTGGAGTCCCCGCAGAAAAAATCGTGGTGGGTGTACCGTTTTATGGCAGAATGTGGGAACAGGTGGATCCGACTGATCATGGGCTATTCCAATCCGGAAAATTTAAAATGGGACTGCCTTATCATCAGATTTATGCCTTGACGAAAACTTCGGCTTATGAGCGCTTTTGGGATGAGAAAGCAGCGGCTCCCTACCTTTATTCGGCCCAAGACTCCACCTGGATTACCTATGAAGATCCTGAGTCCATGAAAGCTAAAATGGACTTTATTAAAACCAATTCCCTGGGAGGAGCCATGTTTTGGGAGCTTTCCGAGGATAATACCAGACAGTTGTTAGACGTGATCCATGAGGAACTGAACTCCAATTCGCCTGAGTAAATGGAGATCATCGGAGTAGATATTGGAGGATCCCATATTGCTGCGGGCCTGGTCAACAACGTTGGAGATCGGGTAGAAGCCGGTGACTTCTATGAACAAGCGGTGGACACCTTTGCCACTGCCGAATCCATCATTGAGGCTTGGGCACAAGCCATCCAGTCAGTCAAGGGCTACGCGAAGGCTATTCCGATTGCCATTGCCATGCCTGGACCGTTTAATTATCAGGAAGGGATTTGCTTGATCCAAGATCAGGGAAAAATGAACGCCTTATTTGGACAGTCGGTTAAAAAACTGCTCGCTGACCGCCTTAGCGTTCCGCCTGGCCATATCTCCTTTACCAACGATGCGGAGGCGTTTTTGATTGCAGAAAGTCGAGTAGGAGCTGGGTCAGCTTTTTCAAATTCCATCGGGTTGACCTTGGGAACAGGCTTGGGTTCAGCCATTCAGGTGGAAGAAGTAGTCAAAGACGCCCAACTTTGGCGGGCTCCCTTTAAAGATGGAATCGCTGAAGATTATTTGGGCACGGCATGGTTTATCCAATTTGTCCAACAAAAGTGGGGGATATCCTTATCCGGAGTGAAGGATTTACTGGACCCATCGATCGACCCAGCACATCGAGCCTTCATCTTTAGCGAATTTGGGCGCAACCTAGGCGAATTCTTATTCCCCTATTTGATTCGACTACAAACCCAAGGGGTAATTTTAGGTGGAAAAATCAGCCTTGCTTCCGCTCACTTCCTTCCCGCTACCCTCGAATTCCTAGCCTTGCGAGGTATTTCCATTCCGATCCACCTGGCCACGCTCGGCGATCATTCCGCTTTAATCGGAGCGGCCCTTTCCCAGGAGGAGAAAAAAAGCCCATCCAGATTTAGTTAGACCTATCCTAGATTCAACGCAACTATGAAGAAAAATTATTTGACCATTTTTTTCGCCCTTTTATTCAGCAGCTCATTTGCCCAAGAAAGCTACGATGTGATTATCGTGGGAGGAGGTGCGAGTGGAACTTCAGCGGGTATTTCCGCTGGTAGATTGGGCGCCAAAACACTGATCATCGAGCCGACCGAGTGGCTGGGGGGAATGCTGACCGCGGCAGGAGTTTCTGCCATTGACGGCAATCATCGCTTACCCTCCGGGATTTGGGGAGAGTTTCGGGATAGCTTAATTGCGCATTATGGGTCGCAAGCTGCACTTTCCACCGGCTGGGTGAGCAATACCCTGTTTGAACCTCAGGTAGGAAATCAGATTTTCCAATCGATAGCGGCTTCGGTTCCTCATTTGACCGTTTCGCTGCAAAGCGAATGGCAAGCAGCCCACTTTGAAAACCAAAAGTGGACAGTGACTTACCGGGTGGATGGCCAATCCAAAACTGCCTCAGCCCCCCTGGTCATAGACGCGACGGAATTGGGCGATGTGGCAGCTGCGCAAGGAATTCCTTATCGACTGGGGATGGACGCCCGTTCGGAAATCGGAGAGTCCTTTGCCCCAGAAACGGGAAATGACATTATTCAGGATTTAACCTATGTGGTGACCCTTCAAGATTTTGGAAAAGGGGAAGACCGGACCATCCCCAAACCCAAAAATTATGATCCAGAGGAATTTGCCTGTGCCTGTGCTCATGCAGACCCAATTACCGATCAAGACCCTACGCTGGACTGTGATAAAATGATAGGGTATGGGAAACTCCCCAATGGCAAATACATGATCAACTGGCCCAACTGTGGAAATGATTATTACGTCAATCTAGTCGAGTTAAGCCCAGAGGAACGAAGCATTGAACTGGAAAAAGCCAAGCAGAAAAGCCTTCGCTTTATCTATTACATTCAACAGGAGCTAGGCTATACCCATCTGGGCATTGCAACCGATGAATATCCGACAGAGGACGGACTGCCCATGATTCCTTATCATCGGGAATCCAGACGTTTCCAAGGACTGGTTGATTTTACCCTACCCTTTGTACGGGACCCCTTTCAGGCGCCTAGTCCGCTGTACCGCACGGGAATAGCAGTAGGAGATTATACCATTGACCATCATCACAAGGAAAGGCCCGATGCTCCGGAGATCGATTTCATTAAAATCCGGGTGCCTTCCTACAATGTGCCTCTTGGAGCACTCATTCCGGAGAATCATTCCGGCTTGATTTTGGCGGAAAAAAGCATTTCTGTATCCAATATCGTCAACGGGGCTTCCCGTCTTCAACCCGTCGTTTTAGGCATTGGCCAGGCTGCAGGGACGTTGGCTACGATCGCTTCGAAATCAGGAAAAGCCCCATCCGAAGTTTCCATCCGTGAAGTTCAGCAGGTCTTGCTTTCCCAGCAGGTCTATCTGATGCCCTACATCGATGTGAATCCAGAGGACGCGCATTTTCAAGCCATCCAACGAATCGGGGCTACCGGCATTCTAAAAGGAGCGGGAGTACCTTATCTCTGGGCCAATCAAACCTGGTTTTATCCCGAAAATAAGGTGACTGAATTTGAGCTGGTGGAAGGCTTGAGACCCATTTATCCAAGCTTAGCAGATTATTGGGGAGCTTCTGGGGATTATTTGACCGGCGAGCGATTCAAGCAACTACTCGAGTTAACTGGAAGGAAAACCTCCCTGTTAGAAATTGCTGAGGCCTGGAAAAGAAGGGGTCTGCCTGGATCCTTTACTACCGACAGGCTTCTGACTCGAAAGGAAGTTGCGGTGATCTTAGATGAGCTGTTGGATCCTTTTTCAAAAGAACTCAACTGGGAGGGGAGAATAAAGCCCTAAGGAATAAAACCCTACAAAAAATTAAAACCCTATATTCATTTCTATTGGGAACTCAAAGGAAACAAAGCTGAAAGACAAAGAGAACGTGTTTTTCCCGATGGCTGTGCTGGTATTGTAATGAATTTGGGAAATACTTGTTTGACTGACAATGGCTCGACTATAATGGAATTTGGGAAAACGTATGTAGTTGGGGCAATGACTTCATTTAAGGATAGCTTTATTGATTAGGATACATTCCTAGTAGGTGTTTGTTTAAAACCTGCAACTTTTTTAAATTTTTATAGCTACGCTTCACAAAATGAGCTGGCTAACGAAACAGTAGAGTTTGAAAAATCCAATTCCTTTATTTCAAACAGAGGCTTAATTTTGAGGCTTTGTCTATTCATTAGCCTGTTGAAAAAATAAGCAGGATCCAGATATCTAGGATGTTTTGATTGACCCAAATTTTGCCACAGGCTGTGGCGAAAAATCATTTACTGCCTTTTAAAATTTCAATTTTCTCCTGTTCGCTTTTTAGCAAACGTTCGTATAGCTCAACAATTTTATCAATTGGATTGAAGTTGTTTTGAATAGAGCTATCATGGAAATTATTGATATTATTGAAGACAGTTTCTAAGCTAAACGCTTCAATTCCTTCTTTAGTTACCCCCAAAACCTCTGCTACCCTTGTGAGAAGCTCATCATCAATTGTCTCACTATTTTCAATTTTTGATATCAATTGTTGGGATACCCCTAACTCAAAGGCTAAAGCATCTTGCTTCATACCCTTTAGTTCTCTGATAAGGGAAATTTTCCTTCCTATATGTGTGCTATTTGCTTTTTTCGCTGTCTCCATATACACAAATATAGAAAAATCGCTATGATAAAAAACAAGTAATTCGATGTAAAAAACCATTCCTAGTGGTTGAATACCGTGCCAGTGCAAAAGAAATTGCCAAAAATGAAGTTTATGTGGAATTCAATTGTTAAGATCCGATCAAGATCGTGTGGCGCATTTCAAGGGCTTTCTTGAGCAACTGGTTGAAAAATTTCAACCAGTTCGGATAATCTCCTTTGGAAAACAAACCATACAAAATGAAATAACTGGATGCTTTGGAAATAAACAGGTAAAACATCAGCATTATTGCCTACTAATGGTTACTGAATCCTCGACAAGAATTGATTATGAGGTTCAGGATTTTTCCAATAAACATGATCACAATGGGCAAATCACAATCGTCTGTCATGGTGAAACTTCGTATCCATCCGATCAACCCATATGGGTTGATCGGATGGATACAAACATTATTCGCTTTCAAAATGCTTTGAACATAATTAAAAACTCGAGTGAAAATCGTAGTTTATCAGATATTGCATTTGAGTGTGGTTATTATGACCATTCACATCTTAATAATGAAATCAAGCGAAATACAGGACTCTCACCATCACTGCTTAAAATATCGGATTTTTACAATGGATAGATGGTTGTCTAAAATTAATTTTGCCAGAACATTAAAAATTTCAAACAGATGCGAAAAATATCTCTTTTCATTGCCACAAGTTTAGACGGCTACATCGCAAAACCTAATGACGACTTGAGTTTCTTAAAACTCGTCGAAAAAGAAGGAGAAGATTATGGTTATGCAGAATTTACAGCCACGATTGACACATTAATTATTGGTAGAAGAACCTATGATTATGTGCTTAAAGAAATCGGCTCATCTCATTACGACAACGGAAAGCGAGATGTATATGTCATTACAAGGACCAAAAGACCACAAATAGGCAGAACTATTTTCTATACAGGAGACATCACTGAATTGGTCAGACGACTAAAGTCCGAAAAAGGAAAAAATATTTATTGTGACGGTGGTGCGGAAGTAATAAATGAACTATTAAAACGCGATTTACTAGACGAGCTAATAATTTCGGTTGTACCAGTTTTATTAGGCAATGGAACAAGACTTTTTAAAGATGGAAGACCTGAACAAATACTTGAATTTATCAAAGTCAAAACATTTGCCACTGGATTAGCACAATTCCACTACAAGCGGAAGAAATAAATACCGAACCGCCAACATCGGTTTTTCATGAAGGGGCTGACGTGCTTAATTGGGCGTTAGTCCTCTTTTTATACATCTGTGATCGGCTGAAAGTTAGCGTATCCAATTCCTCTTTTCCTTGATGAGTTGACCTGCAAATTTTCCCTTTCAACTGGATCCAACTTCTTCATTCCTAGACAGCAACTGGAGCTTTGATATGGGGATGGGGATCATATCCGACTAACTCAAAGTCTTGGTAGGTAAATTGAAAAATATCCTTGACCGCGGGATTGATTTTCATTTGGGGTAAAGGCCTGAGGTCTCGACTCAGTTGTAATTTTGCCTGATCTAAATGATTGAGGTATAAATGGGCATCTCCAAAGGTGTGGATGAAATCTCCCGGTTCAAGATCACACACCTGGGCAATCATCATCGTAAAAAGCGCATAGGAAGCAATGTTGAACGGTACGCCTAAGAAGATGTCTGCACTGCGCTGATAAAGCTGGCAGGAAAGTTTTCCTTCGGCTACGTAAAACTGAAAAATCGTGTGACAAGGTGGTAAAGCCATGTGGTCCACATCGGCCACATTCCATGCGCTCACGATATGTCTTCTGCTGTCTGGTTTGGTTTTGAGTTGATGAATCAGGTTTTTGATTTGATCGATTTCTCCGCCTTTTCCATCTGGCCAATGTCTCCATTGATAGCCATAGACCGGACCCAATTCTCCATTTTCATCCGCCCATTCATCCCAAATGGAAACCTTATTTTCTTTCAAATACCCAATATTTGATTCCCCCCGAAGAAACCATAACAGCTCAATGATAATGGACCGAAGGTGTAGCTTTTTGGTGGTGACTACCGGAAAACCTTCAGAGAGATCAAAGCGCATCTGATGGCCAAAAATACTGAGTGTACCTGTTCCCGTCCGGTCTGATTTTTGAACTCCTTCGTCTAAAATCTTCTGCATCAGGTCATGGTATTGCTTCATGGGAACATAAATTTTTATTGTGGTCGACAAGATACTATCTTCCCTTGATTTTCTGAAATCCCAGTTGGCGAATGCAACCAAAGGAATCGGATTTTTGATTTCGGATCGGCAAAAAGCAATCCCCGAATAGGGATTCAGACTGACCAAAAATAAAACCAAACGGCCTCCGAATTACTTACCTATACAGTGAAACAACAAAGCGGCCCATTCTCGATCGGTAACTTTGGCCCATCGGCCAACAGAACCAGACTTTGGTTTGGATTTGCACTTTTTCTCCTCCTTTTGGCCATGAGGCCAAGTCCAGTTTTTGATTACGATTTTGAGCAATTTTTTCCTCAGCAGGATGAGGATTTGAGCTTTTATACCGAGTACACCAAAAAATTTGGATCGGACAACGATTACCTGCTGTCCGCTTTTGCAGCTGATTCCGGTTTTTGGAGCGAGGAGCAAGTGCTCGAGCGCTTTTTCCAACTTTCTGATGAGCTTCAAGAGCTGCAGGGGGTAGATTCGGTAATTTCGGTTTTTTCCATTCAAGTTCCCCGTATCGGAGTCTTTGGAATAAGCACCCGGCCGCTAATTTCAAGAGACTTGGAAAAAGGAGTGAATCTGCAAGGGGATCTGGAAGCCTACCAGGGAACATTAATTTCTGAAAAAGGAGACAGTTTTTTAATGTTGATCCGGAATAAGCCTTCCTTAAGTAAGGAAGCGGGAGATCAGCTTTATGCGCAAATCTTAGCTGTATTTGAGCGGTTTGAGGTGGAGCCAATCGCAGTGGCCGGCAAAATCCAAACTCAGGGTGATTTTGTAAGCTTGATGCAACAGGAGTTTGGCTTGTTTTTAACCCTATCCATTGCGCTGATTATCCTTCTTTTGGTTTTGATCTTTAGAAAGTTCTGGATAGTCATCTGTAGCGTGACGGTCATTTTGATGGGGATGCTGTTTGCCTTTGGGGTAATGGTATTGATGGGGCAAAAGCTTGCGCTCATGTCAGTGATGCAACCCACGATATTTCTGATTGTGGGCTTGAGTGCCTGTATTCATTTATTTACCCATTTGATTCATTTCTTAACACTCGAAAACGAATTTCAGCTAGCCATCAAGAACACATTTAAAGAACTGATCATCCCCATTTGGTTGACTTTTTTGACGACGGCATTGGGATTTTTATCGCTGTATTTCACCACCGTT
Organism: Algoriphagus sp.; assembly: GCF_024305035.1. Taxonomy (GTDB): domain Bacteria; phylum Bacteroidota; class Bacteroidia; order Cytophagales; family Cyclobacteriaceae; genus Algoriphagus. The sequence continues at coordinate 41,424 of NZ_JAMWZB010000018.1, read as the reverse complement.
CCCGCACTTAAAAACTTTGGATTGAGCACGGGAATTGGGGTCTTGTTGATGTTTTTTGCCATTTACCTCTTTCTTCCGGGCTTACTTTCGCTGTTGGGGGCCAAACGAAAAATCCCGACCTCTAGTGGGAAATTTTTTGCTTCCTTACGCCCAGTAGTGAGTTTGGTCCTGCAAAAACGAAAGGCGATTCTCTTGGTGTTTTTCCTAATTACTGCGGGCTCTTTATTCTTAGGCTCCCAATTGAAAATCAATGGATTCTTATTGGATAATTTGCCTTCAGATCATCCGATTCAAGCCGATTTCCAATTTTTTGACCAAAACTACCGAGGTTCAAATCCGTTGGAAATTTACCTTTCAGTGAAGGATAGCAGTCAAAGTCTTTTGGATTATGAGCTGCTTGCCCAAGTCGAAAAAGTGGAAACCTACTTGGAAAAGCAGTTAGGACCTTTGACGATTCTTTCTCCCAATTCTTTGGTAAAAACGCTAAACCAAGCCCAAAACCAAGGCGATGAAAAAGCCTATGCTTTTCCCAGTCAAGGTCAATATGAGCGCTTGAAACGGATTTTATCCCGATTGCCCGAAAGTGATAAAAAACAAGTACTGGGTAGGGATAATAAAGAAGGCCGAATTAGCGCCCGTACCGCTGATCTGGGGAGCTACCGAATGGGTAAAATCAGAAAAGAGTTTGAGCATTTCGTGAGGCAAGAAATTGATGAGGAGCTGTTGGAAGTTCGATGGACCGGCACCTCTTTTCTAATCGACAAGGGACATGAGTCGGTTACCCAGCAGATGGCCCGAGGCTTGGGATTGGCCTTTCTGTTAGTGGGTGCGATAGCGGGATACTTATTTAGGTCCTGGCGGATTTCGGTGATTTTATTACTTCCCAATGTGGTCCCCTTGATTTGGATGTTGGGATTAATGTATTTTTTGGGTGTAGAGTTTAAGTTGACCACAGCCATTTTGTTTACGGTTGCCTTTGGGATTGCTGTAGACGATAGCATTCATTTTATGAGCCGCTTAAAGATGGAATTGGCCAAGGGAAAAACCCTGATTTATGCGATCAAAAGGACCCTTTTGGAAACGGGGAAAGCCATTATTTGGACCAGTTTGGTGTTGATTTTAGGCTTTTCGATGCTAATTTTCAGTCAATTTGGCGTGACCTTTTACACCGGTTTGTTGATTTCTTCTGCCCTGTTTTTTGCATTGCTAGCCGATTTGATTTTGTTGCCCGTATTGCTTTTACCGATGAAGACGCTCATCCAGCAGAAACAAAAAAAACGAAGCGAAGCACGCCAAAACTAAGGCAGGCCAGACGAAGAGAATGGCTTCATCCTTGTCGTGCTACGATAAGGACAGGCTTAATTCGAAAGCTCAAAGGTGGCCGAAACCGGGTAGTGATCGCTGTAGTCAACCTCTCTGTGCGTTTTGAATTGAAGCGGTTTTAAATCAGGGCTTGCGAAAATATGATCGATTCGCAAGAAAAAAAGAATCCTGTTATAGGTAAACCCAAATCCATTTCCTGCGATTTCAAAGGCATTCACATAGTTTTTGCTCAATCGAAAATAGGTGTTCGAGTAGGGCAGTTCGTTAAAATCCCCCAAAATAATGACCGGGTATGGGCTGTTGGATAGGTGTTCTTCGAGCAATTTCAATTGCTTGCTTCGGGCCAAACTCCCCCGATGGAGTTTGCCCAGGGTCTGTCGGTAGTTTTCTTTAACCCCGTCAATATTTTCCAACACTTCGGAGTTAATCTGCATGGACTCCAGGTGGACATTGTAAATGCGGACCGTATCTGACTCATAGATGATATCGGCGAAAATGGCGCCATTTGCCCGGTTGTTGTCAAAGATTTTGCCTTCATTGACAATCGGGAATTTTGAAAAAATAGCCATTCCGTAGGATCTTCTTTTGGCATTTCCTTCAATAATTTGGTAGGAATGCTCCATGCCACTGTCTTGGCCCAGAATTTTGATCGAATTGCGGGATGGGGTCGTGTAATCTTGATAAAATTCCTGGAATACTTTGACGTCAGCTGGAAAATCCTGAAGCCAAGTGTAGACACTGGGATCAAACTTTCCCTCGGTCCGGGTCTTGTAATCAAAGAGATGGGAATTATAGGTCAGCACGCGTAAGCCTTGAGGATTATCCTCGCTGGGATTGAGTTGGAAGGTGATCTGGACAAAGCGATAACCCAAAATCAGTACAATCAACGGGAGAATGGCTGTTCTTTTCCAAGAAAGAATGAGCAGCAAAAACAAGAACACATTCAACAGGTAAACGACCGGTATAAAAAAGGGAAGAAGCCCTACGTAAGGAAAGTCCTCAGGGGAAACGTAAACGCTGCCAAAAACCAAGAGGGTACAACTAAAAATAAATCCAATGAGGTATTTCATGCTGTGGAAAAGGGATAAGCGAGATCTTGGGGATTTGGGATTCTCGGTGCAATTATTAATCCAAATCGATGATCTTTACGTAAAGAAGCAAAAGGAAATCCGAAAATGAAATCCTTTAAACCCAGAATTGAGGAATTTCAAAAATTTTGAAACCCTGCAATTTTGAAGGTTGGCACATTATTAGTTTATTTCTACCCTAAAGCTACTACTATGAAAAGAATTGTTTTGATTGTCCTCGGTGCATTTTTGATTTCGGCAGGCTGGAGCTGTTCATCCAAAACAGATTCCTCCGAAGAGAAAGTGACCGTGGATGAAAACCAAGAGTCTGATGAAAGTGATCGTCCCAGCCCATTGGAGGTGAAAAGTGGCCAGATCAATGGAAAAGAATTTAAGGTCCAGTATGGATCGCCGGCAGTCAAAGACCGAACCATTTGGGGAGATTTAGTCCCCTACGATGTGGTCTGGAGGACGGGGGCCAATGAGGCGACCTTTGTAGAGCTTACTCAAGAAATGAGCATCGAAGGAGAGACCTTAGCTCCTGGGAAATATTCCTTGTTTACCATCCCCAAATCATCGGGAACCTGGACGGTAATTTTCAATTCAGACTGGGATTTGGAGCATGGGCATTTCCAATACGATGAAAAAAATGATGTCCTTAGGGTAGAAGTGAGTCCGGTTTGGGAATCCACTATCCAAGAGCGACTTTCCATAGATATTGAAGATCCAGGCTTGGTGGTCCGATGGGAAAAGTTAAAACTTCCGATCACCATCCAGTGATAAGACCATCTACAGATAAGACCTCGAATTAATCAGTTGGCCTTTGGTTTTGCAAACCAGAGGCTTTTTTTTAGGATTCAGATTGGTCGATGAAGTAAAATGGAAACTTTCCTTTATTTTCGCTTTGAACCCAAACTTAATTCATGAAGTATTTTAGCTTCTTCCTGGTCCTGGTGATCGTTCTGGGCCTAGGATACCTATCCGCAATTCAAGTGGGGCCGCTTCCACCTTTGGGTCGTTTGCTGGACCCCCATCACGGATTTTGGCAAAATTCCTACAGTGAGGATGAATTGGCCCAGGAGGAAATCTCTATTGATGGACTTTCCGCTCCAGTAACCGTACGTTATGACGAGCAATTGATTCCCCATATTTTTGCTGAAAATGAGCTCGATTTATACCGGGCTCAAGGTTTTGTGACTGCCCAGCATCGCCTTTGGCAAATGGAGTTTCAGGTGATGGCTGCGGCAGGCCGGATTTCTGAGCTCGTAGGGGAAGTTGCCTTGGAGCTGGATCGCATGAACCGTCGAAAGGGATTGGGCTATGGGTCGGAAGTCGGGTTGAAATTTTTACAGGAAAACGATCCGGAGACCCTTCGCTTTTTAGTAGCGTATGCCGAAGGAGTCAATGCCTATATTGAAAGTCTGGATCAGGCCAGCCTTCCATTGGAATATAAAATTCTCAACTACAAGCCAGAACCCTGGACACCCACCAAATCCCTGTTACTGCTTAAATACATGACGGATATGTTGGTCGGGGATCGGGATTTGGAATACACGAACCTTAGAAAAATTCTGGGAGAAGAATTAGTAAACAAGCTTTTTCCCGACTATCCTGAAGAGGTGGTTCCGGTGATTGAGTCTGGGAAAACCTGGGATTTTGAGCCCCTATCGATAACCAGACCCGATTCCATAGCCTATCCGGATACCACACTACTTTTAGATCCACTTCCTCAACCCGAGGAAGGAACAGGGTCCAATAACTGGGCGGTTTCGGGTTGGAAAACCAAAAGTGGACATCCGATTTTGGCCAATGATCCCCATTTGGGATTGAATTTACCCTCAATTTGGTACTCCTTGCAGCTAAGTACCCCAGAGTACAGCGTGAAGGGAGCCAGTTTGCCCGGAGCTATGGGTGTCATTTCTGGCTTTAATGAGTGGATCGCTTGGGGTGTCACCAATGCGACCAAAGACGCAAGGGACTGGTACAAAATCACCTTTCAGGATGACTCCCGATCCGCCTATCGTTATGGACAGGAATGGCGAGAGGCTACCTATCGAATCGAAGAAATCAAAATAAAAGGAGTAGAAAAGCCCTTTGTGGATACGGTGATCTACACCCATTATGGCCCGGTGGTCTATGATCGAAGCTTTAAAGCTGAACGCCAGGATGTGAACTTTGCGCTCAAGTGGACCATGCACCAAGGTTCCAATGAGCAAAAGACCTTTTTGCTCCTCAATAAAAGCAAGGATCATGACGACTATCAAGCAGCTTTGGATCACTTTACCGCTCCAGCTCAAAACTTTGTCTTTGCCTCTAAAAGCGGAGATATTGCCATGCGGATACAGGGAAAGTTTCCGTTAAAATGGGAGGAGCAAGGAAAATATTTTATGAATGGAGAAGATCCAAAAATGGAGTGGACAACCTACATTCCTAATGAACAAAATCCGGCTACCTTAAATCCAGACCGGGGTTTTGTTTCCTCGGCTAATCAGCATCCCGTGGATTCACTTTATCCCTATTATGTGTTTGATCACAGCTATGAGCAGTATCGAAACCGAAGGATCAACGCCCAGCTCGAAGTCATGGATCAAATTACCCTAGAGGATATGAAAAAATTACAATTTGATGATTTTTACCTTCATGCCTCGGAATCTCTTCCGATTATGTTGGAGCTATTGGGAGAGGATTACCAAAAAAGCGAGCAAGCCAAAAAATACCTTACTGAGCTCAAGGATTGGGATTTTTATGCAGATCCGAATCAAAAAGCACCTTCCTTATTTTATACCTGGTGGAATCAGACCTTTGGGCTATTATGGAAGAATTTGTCCAGTTCCCGGTATCCAGTCCTATTGCCCAACACTTACCACACCAGCCAATTGATGAGTAAAGAGCCGGATTTTGACTTTTTTGATCATAAAGATACATCCCCAAAAGAAACTGCTGCAGATCATGTCAAAAAGGGATTTGAGGAAATGGTCAATCAAATGACCAAGTGGGAATCCGAAGAAGGGGATTATTCCTGGGCCAACTACAAGCAAACGTCCATTAATCATTTGGTTCCTCAATTTGAATCCTTTTCGGTAAAAAATGTATACACTGGAGGAGGAGCTGGGATCGTAAATGCAACCAAATCACGACATGGAGCAAGCTGGAGGATGGTGGTCGAGCTTGAAGAAGAAGTCCAGGCGGTTGGGATTTATCCCGGAGGGCAGTCCGGAAATCCGGGAAGTAGATTTTATCAAAATTTCATTGATAAATGGGCAAAAGGGGAATACCTCAACTTTAATTTGAGAGGAGAGCAAGAATTGGATTCGTTATTATTTTCAACGCAATTACTACCCACACAATGAAATTTCTAGGCTTCTTTATCTTGGTCATCCTTTTGGTTTTACTGGCCAATCCCTGGCTTCCTTATTGGGGAGTAATGATCTTGCTAGGTGTTTTGAGTTTTTGGAAGAACTCAAGCAGTTCCATCTCATTTTTTGCCGCAGGCTTGGGGATGGGCATCGCCTGGATAGGTGTAGGCTTGTTTATCAGCATTTCTACCGGAAGTGATCTGGCAGATAATATGGCAGAGATATTTGGTGTAGGGTCGGGGATAGCCATGTTGGTATTAACGGGCGTTTTGGGTTTTCTACTGGGTTCATTTTCAGGATTATCTGGGAGTTTACTTCGAAAGTTAATTCAGCGGGAGCGCAAGGATATTTACCGTGGGCCGGTATCCTATTAGGATTTTGAGGTGAAAAAATTTAACTCAAATTAGAAAAAAAAGATTTTGTCACTTCTGTCGAATGAGTACCTTTGTTACTCACTTCTGACTAGTGATTTTTAATGCTGGAATCTTTAATCACATCAAAAACCCGTCTACGGCTTCTTGTTAAGTTTTTTGTGAATGATCGCAATCAAAGCCATCTAAGGGGTTTGGCTGAAGAATTTGGTGAATCCACCAATGCGATTCGAAAGGAACTTAATAATTTAACTCAGGCAGGGATTTTGTTGAAGCATTCCGACAAAAATAAAATCGCCTATCAGGCCAACACCCATCATCCATTCTTCACCAATATCCGAGATATCATCCGAAAATACCTTGGACTAGATATGCTTTTGGAGCAAATTCTAGAACGAATGGGTGAGGTTGAGCAGGTTTTGCTCGTCGGTGACCTTTCTCGTGGGGTAGATTCCGGAAAGATTGATGTGGTTGTGGTCGGGGATGATTTGAACCATGAGTATATCAAAGGGCTGACCAAAAGAATAGAGGAGTTGATCAATAGAAAGGTGATATTTACCTTCCGATCCATGCGAATCGACTCGTATGGGCTGGTTCTTTTTGATAAAACAGTGGGCATCTAATCGATTCCCACGATTCGTTTATGGTGATTGCTAGGTTCCAGTGGGACCGAAAGGGCGAAGCTGTATGAAAAAGGAGAGGAACCAAGCCTAACTAGCCTGTATATCTTATATCTATCTATACCTAAGATTCTTAACCTCCTAGATTCTTCTCATTCGATATCCATAAAACTAAGTAATTGACCAAAAGTTTTAACTTGCACAATCAACCCTATTTTCATCCTTGAAACGTTTTATTTTAGCCACTGTACAAATCGGTAAACCAAGCATCTGGAAAGCTTTCGGGCTTTCGGCTTGTATGCTATTTATTACTTTGGGTCTCTGGGCTCAGAGTTTGTCCGATATCCAAAATATCCGGGTGGATGACCTTTCCAATGCACAAATCGGACAATTGATCCAGCGGGCAGAATCCAATGGCATCAATCCCTCCCAACTCGTGGCCTTGGCTCAGGAGCGGGGAATGTCCCCAGCAGAGGCTTCTAAACTTGGTCGAAGGATCAATGAGTTTTTGTCAGGAGGAAATACGGGTTCTGGCCAATCCATGGGGCAAGTGGGTTCGGGCAGATCGTTCGAAATGCAAGAATCCACGGATGAGATTTTTGATTCCTTACGAAGGTCTGACCCTTATTTTGATCTGACCCCAGAACAAAAGAAGATCTTTGGATTTAAGCTGTTTCATAATCGACAGCTTAATTTCAATCCCAGTTTAAATATTCCCACGCCACCTTCTTATGTGATCGGCTCGGGAGATCAGCTTTTGATTGATATCTATGGCGCTTCTCAGCAATCCTATGATTTGAGCGTAAGTCCAGAAGGGCGGGTATTTATTCCCAATGTAGGTCCGGTTTCGGTAGGGGGCTCCAGTGTAGAAGCCGCTACTTCTCGGTTAAAAGCAAGCTTGGGACGAATTTACTCGGGGCTTTTGGGGAGTTCGCCCAATACTTTTATGCAGGTCAGGTTGGGAAATATTCGATCCATAAAGGTTTCGATGGTGGGTGAATTGACCAAACCGGGAACTTACACCTTACCTTCTTTTGCCACCGTATTCAATGCGCTGTACGCTGCAGGAGGTCCCAATGAAAATGGGGCTTTTCGAACGATACAAGTTTACCGGAATTCCCGATTGGAGGCCACCGTAGACATTTATGACTTTTTGACCCAAGGGGATCAATCCTCAAACATTAGGTTACAGGATAACGATGTGATCATCGTTCCCCCTTATCAATCCCGGGTAGAAGTCATTGGTCCGGTAAGAAGAGAAGGGTATTTTGAAACCAAACCCGGAGAAACCCTTGAAAAGCTGATTTCTTTTACTGGAGGGTTTTCACCTAAAGCGTTTAAGGATCGAATTACCATAAGACGTTATGAGGAAAACCTCAGAAAAGTCTTGGACGTTTCTTCAGCAGAGTTTGATCAATTTAGCTTGCAAGACGGGGATGAGGTGCTCATAGGAGAAGTGTTGGACCGGTACACCAATCGGGTACAGGTCGTAGGTTCGGTGGTTCGTGAAGGTGAATTTTCCTTGGTAGAAGGAATGACTGTGAAAGCTTTGGTGGAAAAGGCAGAAGGGTTGAGACCTGAAGCGTTCACGCAGCGGGCTACCTTGTATAGAACCAATAAGGATTTGACCTTAGGAGCCATTCCCTTGGATTTACAAGGCATTATGGATGGGGATATTGAAGATGTGGAATTGAAAAATGAAGATTTATTGTTCATCCCCAGCCGATACGATATTCAGGAGGAATTTTATGTCAAAATCAGCGGGGAAATAAATTTTCCAGGAACCTATCCCTTTGCTTCTGAAATGACGGTAGGAGATTTAATTCTCCGAGCCGGTGGATTTTTGGAATCTGCGGCGAATAGTTCTATTGAAATTGCACGCAGAGTCCGAGATGCGCAGAGTGGACAAATTGCAGAAATCTCCACCCTTACCATCAATCCTAATTTGGAGCTATCCGAAGAGGAGCAAAATTTACCGCTGAGCCCTTTTGATCATGTATTTATCCGTAGAAGCCCGGGTTTTGAACGGGAACAGATCGTGTCTGTTCGAGGAGAGGTCCAATATCCCGGAGAATTTGTGATCAAGAATGCCAATGAACGAATTTCAGATGTGATCAAGCGGGCAGGGGGATTATCCGCTTTTGCCTATCCGAAAGGAGCTAATTTGATTCGAAGAACAGTATATTTTGAAGGGCAAACCGAAGAAGAGATCCGAGAAGAAAATCTCCGCCAAATGTGGGAGCGATTGAATCCAGAAACCAACAGAAATCTCAACGAGGCTGAAAAAATGCTCTTTGAGCGGATTGATAAAAAGCTCGTTAAAATAGAAGAAGAAAAGAAAGAGCGAAAAGACAAAGAAGCTGAAAATCGGTTAAGTTTGGATCAGACCATGGTTTTTTCCGATTCGCTTTCTATTGATCCTCAACTAAATGAATCCAGGTATAAAGAAGAAGAATTAGTAGGGATCAATTTGGAATCTATCATGCAGAATCCAGGTTCGGATGAAGATTTGATTTTGATGGAAGGAGACATCCTTCAGATTCCTAAGCAACTTCAAACTGTGAGAATGGTTGGGGAGGTCTTGTTACCGACTACTGCGCGGTTTGAAAAGGGTAAAACACTAAAACATTATATTTCCAAATCGGGTGGATTCACTGAAAAGGCCAGAAAATCCAAAGCCTATGTGATTTATGCCAATGGTGATGCGGCCCAGACCCGTAGCTTTTTGGGAATTAAGAATTATCCTGTTATTGAGCCAGGAGCAGAAATTGTTGTTCCTCAAAAGCCTGAACGAGAGCGAATGAGTGCAGCAGGTTGGATTGGGATTGCTTCCAGTCTAGCGACTTTGGGGATATTGATTGAAAGACTTGTCCAATAATAATCTTAACATACTTATAATTTTATGAAAATTGCTGTCGTAGGCACAGGCTATGTAGGTCTGGTTTCAGGTGCTTGTTTTGCAGACGTGGGAATTGAAGTGACCTGCGTGGATATTGATGCCAAAAAAATTGAAAAGCTTAAAAATGGGATCATGCCCATTTATGAGCCTGGCTTGGAAGAAATTGTAGTCCGGAATTATAAAAGCGGCAGATTGCATTTTAGTACCGATCTGGGCGAAGCTATTCAAGGTGCCGAAGTGGCTTTTATTGCGGTGGGTACTCCTCCTGGTGAGGACGGTTCTGCAGATTTGAAATACGTGTTGGCTGTCGCTGATGAGATCGGACAGAAAATGAGTGATTACATTGTGGTGGCTACCAAAAGCACGGTACCGGTAACCACAGGCGAAAAAGTAAGAAAAGCCATTAAAACAGCTTTGGAAAAAAGAGGTGCTGATCTTCCTTTTGCCGTAGCCTCCAATCCGGAGTTTTTAAAGGAAGGAGCGGCTGTGGAGGACTTTTTGAAGCCTGATCGTATAGTTATCGGAGTAGACGATGAACGTGCTGAAAAAATCATGCAGCGGCTGTATAAGCCTTTTCAACTCAGTGGGGAGCGAATCATTTACATGGATATTCCGTCAGCTGAGATGACCAAGTATGCGGCAAATGCGATGCTGGCAACGAAAATTTCCTTTATGAATGATATTGCCAACTTGTGCGAACGCGTAGGGGCCAATGCCAATATGGTCAGAAAAGGAATAGGTTCGGATCCGAGGATTGGAAATAAATTTATTTATCCCGGCGTGGGCTATGGGGGCTCATGCTTTCCCAAAGATGTCAAAGCCATCATCAAAACGGCCAAGGAATATGGCTATGACTTACGAGTGCTTCAATCCGTAGAAGATGTCAATGATGATCAGAAACATATTTTGGCAGGAAAGGTGAAAGCGCATTTTGGTGAAGATCTTTCCGGAAAAACTTTTGCCATGTGGGGCTTAAGTTTCAAGCCTAATACCGATGATATGCGCGAATCTCCCGCTGCTGTCATTATTGATGAATTAAGAGCTGCCGGGGCTAAGGTCCGAGCTTATGATCCCAAAGCGATGGAGGAAGCCCGTGAACATTACATTTTTGATAAAGTGACCTATTGCAGTGATGCATACGATGCTTGTGTGGATGCAGATGCTTTACTTTTGGTCACCGAATGGTCCGAATTTCGAATTCCCAGTTGGGAAGCAGTCGGAAAGCTTCTTAAAAACAAGGTGGTGTTTGACGGCAGAAATATCTACGACAAGAAATACCTCGATTCTTTAGGGATTACACACTATGGTATAGGTTCAAAATAAAACATAACAAAATCTCCTTGGTGATTTTCCAAGGAGATTTTTATTTGTGTACCGTGCATGGCAATCAACTAGGTGGTAAAAGTCCACTGTGGGGGTTTGTAATCGCCAACCACGAGCCCAAGGCAAGGGGGTCCACTGCGAAGTGGAATCTGAAGGAAGCTGGCGGCAAATCGCTACCCCGAGGAATACGAACCTTATCAAACATAACCGATGGGATGAGACTGCCAAACCAGTCAAAGTCCAAAGATTTCACGGACATCGGAGTGTAAATGAGGAGGGAACATGGAGTGAAAGTGGGTTGCCTTACCAGGGGAGACCTCATGGAGGTGTGAAAATCCCTCAAGTTTGGGAAAGCACGGTGTAAAGCTGGTCATGCGGAGTCAACCGAGGGTAAAGTACCGGATCACGAGTTGGTTTGGGAAGGTCCAAATCTTGCCGTATGGTAGTGAAGAATAGTACCGAAAGGAAAAGGATCAGATGTTCGGAAACCAGGCTCCTTACCAAAAGAATAGGACGGAATCCGAAGGATGGATAGGAGTGATTCCATTGGAAGAAAACTGGAAACAACGCTAAACAAGCCATTTGAGGTGTAAAACCAAGAAAACGCCGTATACCGAACGGTACGTACGGTGGTGTAAGAGATCGAAACGGGAACTAATCTTGTTTTTCCTACCCGATTAAAATTGATTTTAAGTGATGCCTGTGATGCCTGAGCTCAATGGTTGGATGTTTATTTACTCTTGATTTTCATACGTTATTCAGAATAATCGATTTAATTTTTAAATAAGATGTTTCGAAAAAGGATTATTTTTCGTTTAGGGAAAATCATTAAAGATGAGGCTATTTTGAAGGACTATATTCAAATGGTTCCTCAGTTTTGATAAGCTTGAGTAATTAGAAAGAACTTAGGTGGAAAGTTGGGGAAATCAGAAAGAGACTTTTTGCTGTGGATAGTTCTTCCACCAAACCAGTGCTTAAAATTCAGTTCAGCCGATTTAAAGGCGTTTGTGTTTTGTGGGCCTGAGTCAAAGGTCGGGAGAGGAGTTCTGGTAATTACGAGAGCGCAAATACTTCCTATATGTGAAATTAGAATCAATACAAAAGATTGTTGGCGGGAATTAAGGTTGGAAAATGTGAAGGATAGTAGCTGGAGTGATTTTATTACCAGGATTAGAAATTGGTAATGAGGAGGTGAAAAATGCAGAGGTAGAAGTTATGAGGGATTTTCCTACAAGTAAAAAAAATATAGAAGTACTGGCCAAGTGAGTTTAAAAAAAAGAACGCTAACAGGTTTTTTTTGGAGCCTATTTCAGCAATTTGGGGTTCAATTAACCTCCATTTTTGTGACTATTTTTTTGGCAAGAATATTAGAACCCTCAGATTTTGGGCTGATTGGAATGTTAGCCTTATTTATTGCGCTTGGGAATAGTTTGATTGATGCTGGTATGACCTCCAGTCTAATTCGTACCAAAAATGCAGATCAAAGAGACTATTCAACAGTTTTTTTTATCAATTTGGCAGTTGGAATTTTGATTTATCTTTTAATGTTTATTTCATCTGGTTGGATTAGTGATTTTTATAATCAGCCGGTTTTGGAGCAGATTATTAAAATCTATTGTCTTACTTTTCTGATTTTTCCCTTCTCGGCAGTTCAGCGAACCCGTTTGGTGAAGAAGATGGACTTTAAGACTGAAATGAAGGCGACAATTCCCTCTACTATTTTAGGTGGAGTAGTTGGACTTTTTTTAGCATTTAAGGGTTTCGGGGTATGGGCTTTGGTCTGGATGAATATTATTCAGAATTTGCTTATAAGTATTCAATTTTGGTTTTATTCTGAATGGAGGCCTTCATTGATTATAGATTGGGAAAGGTTTCGTTATCATTTTGGATTTGGTTCGAAGCTCACTTTAGCTGGCATTCTAAATTCTGTATTTTCCAATGTTTATCATTTAGTGATAGGGAAGTTTTTTTCTGTTGATGAATTAGGATTTTACACCAAGGCAGATTCATTGAAACAAATTCCCGTCAAAAATATTTCAACTACGCTTTCTAAGGTCACTTTTCCCATGTTTGTGGAAATTCAAAATGAGGATGAAAAATTGAAAATTGCCTACAGAAGGGTAATGCAACAAGTATTATTCTGGCTTACTCCAGTCATGGTGCTTTCAGCTGTGCTTGCGGAACCACTTTTTAAAATTGTTTTGACAGAAAAATGGCTTCCTGCTGTTTCTTATTTTCAGATTCTTTGCTTCATTGGATTAATGTACCCCATCCACTCCTACAACCTGAACATACTCAAAATAAAAGGAAGAAGTGACTTGTATCTTAAATTGGAGATTATAAAAAAAAGTCTGACACTGATAGGGATTTTCATAGCATATCCTTTTGGGATTATGGCTTTGATTTGGAGCCAGGTGATTTTAAATGTTATTTCATTCTTTATTAACTCCTATTATAGTGGCCGATTTATTAATTATTCGGTCTGGAGTCAGCTGAGGGATATTTCATCCATATTTGTAGTTGGAACTTTAGCTGGTTTAGGAGGTTGGACAGTATTAGAATTTGTACGCAATCCTGAATTGTTGGATTGGATTCACCTTATCTTTGGTGGGCTTCTAGGGATTTCAATTTATTTTCTGATCTCGTGGAAAGCGCAAACTCAGCCTTTTATGGATTTTAAAAACCTGATACTTAAAAAATGATTCCTGTTACTAAGCCGTTTTTACCTCCTATTTCTCAATATCAGGAGTATATAGAAGGGATATGGAAAAGAAACTGGTTGACCAATAACGGTCCTTTGGTCAATGAATTGGAGCTAAAATTAAAGGATTATCTAAACGTGGATAATGTTTTGTTTGTTTCCAATGGTACTATAGCCATCCAATTAGCCATTAAAGCGCTGGGATTAAAGGAGGAAGTAATCACAACTCCCTTCTCTTATGTGGCCACTACGAGTAGTCTTGTTTGGGAAGGTTGTACGCCTGTTTATGTTGATATAGACCCTGATACGCTAAATATTGACCCCAAAAAAATTGAAGATGCAATAACGCCCAAAACAACTGGTATTCTGGCTACTCATTGTTTTGGGAACCCTTGTGATATTGATTCGATTCAAAAAATTGCTAAGAAATATCACTTAAAAGTGATCTATGATGCTGCACATTGTTTTGCTACTAAGTATCAAGGAAGGTCTGTATTTGAATTTGGAGATATCAGTACAACAAGTTTTCATGCCACAAAATTATTTCATACGGTAGAGGGTGGAGGTGTTTTTACCAATGACAAAGGGTTAGCCGAACAAATTGCTTATTTTAGAAATTTTGGTCATGATGGTCCTGAGCAATTTATGGGCGTTGGAATCAACGGTAAAAATTCAGAGCTACATGCAGCGATGGGGCTGGTCAATCTTGGTTTTATCGATAGTATATTGGTCAAAAGAAAGCAACAAACAGATTACTACCAGAAAATTCTCAAAGGGCTTCCTCTAAAAACGATAAAGCTTCAGGATTATGAAGGGTTTAATTATGCCTATTTTCCAGTTGTCTTTGATTCAGAAGATATTACTCTTAAGGCAAAAAAAATATTAGAGGATAACCAGATTTTCCCAAGAAGGTATTTCTATCCAAGCCTTTCCAAGTTATCCTATGTCACTGGAAAGACTCCAGTTTCAGACGATATTTCGTCAAGAATTCTTTGCTTACCAGTATATTACGATTTAACTAGAGAAGAACAAGATTTAGTGGGTAGATTTCTTTACAAAGCTTTATCTATCAAATGATTATAACAGGGGCAGGAGGGCACGCACTGGAAGTGCTTGATGAATGGATCAAAATCTTGAGCAATCAAGAATTTAAGTTTTTTGATGATATAGATGGAGGGCACATCTTCTTGCAAGGTCGATATCAGGTGATAAAGGATGAAGACATGCTAAAGAATGAATTGGTAAGACAGCCAAAGTTTTCCCTTGGCGTCGGTAATCCTACCATTAGAAAGAAGTTTTATGATCTTTTCACGAGGCTCGGAGGTAAATACGAGCCTCTTCTCTCCAAAACATGTCAAATAAGTGATTCGGCTTCAGGAAGATTTGATGCCATGACAGGTTCATTTGTCGGGCCATTAGCTACTATTGGACTTGGTAGTCTTATTAATGTCGGTGCACATGTCCATCATGAGGCTCAATTAGGCGACTTTGTAGAGGTAGGACCAGGAGCCTTAATTTTAGGAAACGTCCAGATAGGAAGTTTTTGTAGAATTGGTGCGGGATCTGTGATTTTGCCAGGAGTAAAAATCGGAAACCAAGTGAATGTAGGGGCGGGAGCTGTAGTGACCAAAAAAGTATGTTCTGGTCAAACAGTGAAGGGTATTCCAGCTAAATGAGAAGAACTAATCAAATATTGCATATTTCCCGAGATAATAAATTTTTGGATTTTGCAATTCATTGTTTTGAACAAGTTTGCCCTGGTCAAAATGACTACTTGATCTTGCAAAACGAAAAAAATCCTAAACCAATTACTCAAATCAAACATGATGCAATTCATTCCATATCTCTCTCTAGAGCAATAAAACAGTGTGCTGATAAGGATTTTTTGTCTCAATACCAGGCTATGATTTTTCATGGACTATCCCCCACGGAGCTTAAGGTATTGCACTCTGTAAATGGATCGATCAAAGTTATATGGTTTGGATATGGGTTTGATTATTACCCTTTGATCGATTATTATATGCAACGCTATCTTGGTAAAAAGACTATAAAGTATTGGTATAATAATAAAAAGGGGTTAATCAAGTTTGGATTGAAAGTCAATGAATATTTACCAATATTGTCTTTTTTGAAATCAAAGAGTCAAATAAAAAACTTTGAAAGAGTCGATTATTTTGCACCTGTTTTAGAAAAGGAGTATTTAGAAATCAAATCTAGGCACCCTGAGTTTAGAGCGAAGTATATCGACTGGAATTATGAACTTGGCAATGAAATTTTTAAAAGTATAGGTTCAGAATATGTAACAGGCACCAACTTTTTGGTTGGAAATAGTGCCTCAATTACCAATAACCACTTGGATTGTTTTGAATTGCTTACTCCCAAGCGTTTAAAGAAAAACAAAGTTTTGGTTCCATTGAGCTATGGTTTTCCTGTTCATTTTAAAGAAATCATTAAAGAGGAGGGATCAAGAAGATTTCAAAGTCAATTTGAACCCCTAGAAGAATTTATTCCCTTTGAAGAATATTTGAGAAAATTGAGGACTTGTGGTTTCGGATTATTTGGTAGTAAAAGACAACAGGCCTTAGGAAATATTTACATGGGGTTAGCCTTGGGAATAAAAATATATTTGCATCCTAAGAATCCTATTTTGGAAGAATTGAAAAAGAAAGGTTTTCATCTCTATGATTTTAATGACTTTAAGAAAGAAAAACATTTTGACAGACCTCTATCTCTCGATTTTCAAATGGAAAATAGAGAACTGATGAGGCAAATGTCTCTTAAAGAAAATTATCTAAAAAAAACCAAAGATTTGGTAAAACTTATCGACACGTTTGAATAAGATTCTGAATCCCTTAGTTTCCATCCTTATTCCTGTATTCAATCGAGAAAATTTGGTTGGGGAAACAATATCAAGCATCCAAAATCAAACCTATACGAATTGGGAGTGTGTATTAGTAGATGATGGGTCAACGGATGATTCACTGAAAGTTTTACAGGATATTGCTTTTCATGATTCTAGAGTAAAAATTTTCTCTAGACCAAAAGACCGATCCAAAGGAGCTGCTGCTTGTAGAAATGTTGCTTTTGAGCATAGTCATGGGGAATACATTCAATATTTTGATTCTGATGATTTGATGCTTCCGACCATGTTGGAAGAAAAAGTTAAACTTTTAAATTCGAATCATAAGCTTGATTTTGTGGTTTCAAAAATGGGGAGATTTGATGAAAATGGACCTTTAGACCTTATAGATTATCCCTTAAAATCCTCTAACCTAATTGAAGACTTTTTAACCTACCAAGTATTTTTTTTAACCCCTGGTCCACTTTTTAAAAAAAGATTTTTGGAAAAGTTTGAAATTAAATTTGATGAGTTACTTCATAGGAGACAAGAAAGAGAGTTTTATACGCGAGTAATACTTGAAAATCCATCTTACCTTACCAGTGATCAAGTCCATTGCCTCAGGAGGATCCATTCCGAATCGATTAAATTTAAATATGATCGTGAAAAACCAAGTAGTAAGGTTTGGGCAAAGTTTATGTTCTACCGAAGTTTATATAAAAATTCTAAAGGGAATATTGCAGGTTTAATGCAGGATTATTTCGGTAGAGAAATTAGTCGAATGTCTTTATTTTTTCTTAGAGTAGGTCAAGTTTTAAAGGCTATCGAAGTTCTAAGATTCAGAGTAGAACTTGGAAAAAAGGCAAATCAAAAGGTTGAGTAGATTGAAACCGTTAGTTTCAGTAATTATACCTACGTATCGAGATTGGGATAGGCTTGAGATCTGTCTTGCTTCTTTGAACAAACAATCCATAGCTAAAGAAAAATTTAATATTTATATTATTGACAATGATCCCTATTCCCAGGTTAACAATCTCAACCTCCCCTCCAATGGGTATTTGGTAAGAGAGGAGAAAAAAGGGTCATATGCAGCTAGAAATACTGGAATTAAATTGGCAGAAACCCCCCTGTTGGCATTTATTGATTCTGATTGTATCGCAGATCCCGATTGGCTGAAAAACGCCATTCGTTTTTTGGATACCAATCCTCAGATTGGTTTGCTAGGGGGGCAGATAGACTTATTCAAAGAAGAGGATGGTAATGACTTAGCTTTTCTTTTTGAAAAACATTATGCTTTTAGACAACAGGAGAATATCCGCAAATTCAATAAATCAGTTACGGCAAATTTAGTTGTAAGAAGTAATCTTTTTTTAAAGTTTGGGTTTTTTGATGAAAGTAAGCTTTCAGGAGCAGATATGGAATGGACCTCTGCCGTAGTTGGTGCAGGAGAGCGAATAGTTTTTGTAAAAGATGTAGTTGTCCGTCACCCTGCGCGGAAATCAATAACTGAATTGTGTGTAAAAAGACGACGGACAATAGGAGGGTATTATCACTTAACATATAGAAATTTATCTTTGACAAAAAGAGTAATTTCACATCTAGTAGCTTTTTTGGCACCCATTAAAACAGTAAGCAAATTTGAAAATATTCCTTTGACTGAAAGAGTTGTGGTACTTTTTGTAAAATGGAGAATCGAATTTGCTGCTTTTTCTGAATTAATTCGAATCATTTTTCTAAAAAAGGAATTGGAGAGAAGTTAATAAAAAAATGAAAAATAAGGCAACCAAGCAGAATGCAGAGGAAATCAATCTCAAGGAAATTATTTTCCTCCTCAAAAGAAAACGAAAGTCATTAATGATGATTACCCTTGCCTTTGCGTTTATAGGAATCATGTTCGGTTTTCTATCTGAAACAACATACACTTCATCTACTACATTTATCCCCCAAACTCGAGACCAAGGCTCCTTTGGAGGAAATATGAGTGGTCTTGCATCTTTGGCGGGAATTAATCTTGGAAATGGAGGGGCGGGAGGTTCTAGTATTCCTCCTTCTCTTTATCCTAAGATATCGGAAAGTCTTCCTTTTAAATTAAAACTGCTTGATTTTCAAGTCCACATTCCCGAATCAAAAGATAGTATTACGATTCGTCAATATTTTAATGAATATTATAAACCCTCAGGATTATTTTATTTGAAAAAATATACATTGGGTCTCCCCAATATCCTTAAAAGTATTTTTAGGAATCCTGTAGCTGTAGCTGGGGTTGAGAAACCCGAAGTAGAGCAAACCATTCTTCAAATTAATTCAGAAGATCGTTTTCCTTTAAAAAAGATACAAGAGGTAACAGAAATCTCACCGAATTTAAAAGAAGGGGTCGTAACCTTATCGGTCACCATGTCAGACCCAATTCTTGCGGCTCAAATTGCTAAATTGGTAGAAAGAGAACTTCAAGATGAATTAATAGCCTTTAAGGTTGCCGACGCTAAAGTACAATATGAGTTCATCCAAAAACAGTATAATGAGAAAAAAGAGGAATTTGAGAAATCCCAGTCACGATTAGCTAATTTTAAAGATAGGAATCAGGGACTTGTCACTGCCTTTGCACAAACAGAGTTACAAAGATTGGAATCTGAGTATAATCTTGTTTTTTCTGTATATTCTGATCTAGCAAAACAATTGGAGCAAGCTAAAATCCAAGTTTCAAAAAACACTCCTATTTTTTCGGTTATTGATCCTGTAAGTGTACCACAAGGTAAGTCAGGGCCTAATATGTTATTTATTTTAATTGGATCTGTGGTTTTAGGAGCTTTTTTAGCTATTTCTTATATCCTGATATCAAATTATCTTTTTGAGGAATAACTTGGTACTCATTTTATGATTTCTGTTATCGTTCCAGTACATAATAACCGTTCTCAAATCCTTCGGTCGGTAAACTCTGTCCTCAATCAAGATTTTGAAAACTTTGAATTACTAATTATTGATGATGCCTCGATCGATGGGGGAATAGATTTACTAAATAATATCTCTGATCCTAGAATAAAAATTTTTAAAAGGCGAACAGCTGGGCCGGGAGGCTATGCGGCAAGAAATGATGGGATAAAGCAAGCAAGTTTTGATTGGATTACATTTCTTGATGCCGATGATGAATGGTTACCCAATCATTTGAAATCAATTGTGGAATTAATTCACCAAGACAATAAGGGGGTGGTCAGTACCGGTTGGTATGATTCTTTTCCTGATGGCAGAAATGAATTAAATGGCTTTTCTATAAAATTTAAAGAGCAAGAAATAGTTGTTTTGGATTTTATCCAATTTTTAAGGTTGAGCGCAGATTTTAAAACACCAATTCATACCAATACTGTAGCGATCAAGAAAAAAATAATTCAAGGTATTGGTGGTTTTCCTGAAAATCGTTGCATCCGGGGAGGGGATGTTACCACATGGATGAATTTACTTTTTTTGACTGATCGGCTTGTATGTAAACCAAAGCCTACAGCCATTTATCACAGAGAAGACTCTCATGTTACGGTCAATACCATCCCTCAAATAGCCAATAATTGCATTTATCAGGAAGTTAGAAAATTACTTGACCAAGATCATAAGCTATCTAGTCCTCAAGTTCGTGTCCTGAAATTATTTTCAAACTTTCATATTCGATTTGGTTTGAATAAAAAATTAAAGGTTGGGAAATTACAGGTAGCTGACATGGCCTACTTTTACGCTGATGTAGCTTATGTGCACTATTTCGGCTTTGGTAGTTTGGCTCTTATGCCAGGCTTGATACAGAAATTGGTTTTTTCCATTTCCAAAAAAGTTTTGTCATAACGTGTTATTTTATGTAGCTTCTTTTATTTATATTTTTTTACTCTTTAATAGAGAGTTTGTTCCTTTTGTTGACTTACGGTACATTAACTTTATTCTTTTTTTATTTCTGATTTTAAATAAGCTTATATTTTTTATTAAAAATAAGTTTATTCACGTGGTTGGACAGAGAAAGGATATCGTATTGTTTTTTATATTGATGTTTTTGGTTTTTCTTTCAAATTTAAGTTGGATGTTTAATCCATTTGAAGCCAAGCAAGATATTTTTTTAAGCTCAGTAATTCTTTATCTCTATAACTTCATTGCTGTAATCGTTTTTGCATTGTATTGGGAAAGGATTGATCAAAAATGGATAAAATATTTTTTTCTTATTAGTGGTTTTATTTTGTGGAGCTCCTTGGTTCTCCAATTTTTGGGGTTTGAACAACTTCCTTTTCAAGGTGAGATTAAAGGAGGAATGGAAGAGGAGGAAAGTGTTTTAGGGGTAAGATTTGGAGGGTATGCCCAGGATCAAAATTATGCAACCTTTGGAATGGTAATATGGGGAATGATGAGTATGATATTTTTCAAAAATATGTTGAAGCAAATTGTTGTTTTTTTAGCTGCCACAGGAATTATTATATCTTTTTCAAAAACAATAATACTTGTATTAATATTCCTATTTTTTTATTATCTGTTTAGTAAAGTTAAACTACATTTTGTATATGTAGCGGCTATCATACTTTCGGTATCGATCCTGATGGTTTCTATTTTTGACGTTTTGATGTCCTTATCCACAGTTTACAACAGGTTTCTAATGTGGAGAGCTGCTTTCGAGGGGTTCATTGAAAATCCTATTCTAGGCTCTGGAATTACTAGTGTAAGGTCAAATTATCTTTATAGAGGGGGCTGGTATGTTCAGCCTCACAATTCGTACATTGCTTTGCTTTTTGATAATGGAATAATTTCATTTGTTTTATATCTAGTGATTTTAGTACGCTCATTTAGAATTGAAAATAGACTTTACCGTTATTTGATCATGATTTTTATTGCTTTTTCATTTAGTCAAGAATTATTTGTTTTTCAGTATCCTTATAGTATCCTAGGAGTTATCCCTATTATACTCAATTGTTGCTATTATCAAATTAAACTAACCCGGCTTGAAATCAGAGAAAAACAAGAAGATTATATTCCTGGTTAATTCTTTGGAAGGGGGAGGAGCTGAACGTATAGTTCTTACACTTAGTGAAGGATTTATCGGTAGAGGATATGAGGTTCATTTGATTCTCCTTTACAATCGGATTTCTTTCCCGATAGCACCCGAGATCAACTTATTTATTCTCAATAAAAATTCCAACCTGAATCTACTAACCAAAGGATTTGGTTTTTTTGTTTTAGCCTCCAAATTGAAGAGCTATTTGAGAACAATTGATTATGATCCAGATGAGGATATTTTTACTTCACATTTGCCTTTTTCAAATTTTGTAAGCTGGGCTGCAAGAGTTAAAAACCACTATGCCGTGGTTCATGGTGCACTATCTTTTAAATATAAATCGTTCTTGACTAGGTTTTTTCTCAAATTGATTTTTAAGAATAAAAGAATGATTGGTGTTTCCCAAGGAGTTAAGAACGATTTAATAAATTACTTTTCACTTTCTGAAATAAATGTAGGGTATATTTACAATCCATTTCAAATTGATAAAATCCAAAGATTAGCTGAAGAATCAACCGATACCTCCCTAGGCAATTATCTCATCCATATTTCTAGATTTATCAAATTAAAGCGACATGATTTGCTATTAAAAGCATTCAAAGAATCAAGACTTTACAAGAGTAATAAATTACTTTTGTTGGGAGAAGGCCCTGAAAGAGAAAACATTCAAAACTTAGCAATAGATTTAGGAATAGAGGACTATGTGATTTTCAAAAATTGGCAGGATAATCCGTATGCTTGGATTAAAAATGCAAAACTGTTGGTACTTTGTTCGGATCATGAGGGATTGCCTACGGTTTTAATTGAATCCTTGATTTGTCATACTCCCGTCGTATCTACAGATTGCCGATATGGACCGGACGAAATATTAGTTGGGGATTTGGCAAAATTTCTGGTTCCTGTTAATTCTCCTGATCAATTGGCCAATTCAATGGTTAAGGCTGTCGCGGATTATCCAGTTATTTCGTCAAGGTACTATGATAAATTTCAGGTAAATCATGTTCTCGATCACTATTTAATGTTGAATAAAAAGTTTAATTCATGAAGAAAAATAGAATCCTCTACGTATTAAATTCAAATGGAGTAGGTGGAGCTGAAGTTTCAATAAAAAGGATGACCACACAGCATTTTAAAGAGGCTTCTGTAGTAACTCTTTGGGACCATCCCAATGCCCAAGTTAATTTTTGGAATGAGTTGGGTCCTAGATATACTCACTTACTGAATAAAAAACTGAATATAGTTACCTTGATTTTAGCTATTATTCATCTTCGAAAATTTATAAAAAAGAATGATTTTTCAGTTATTCAGACCCAACTAAAAGGAGCTGATTTAATTCTCGGGTTTTTGAGGATGTTTCATTTGATCAACTCCAAAATTATTTTAGTAGCTTCTCTCAGAAATAGTTATGGATATTATTATAGGGGTAGTTTTCCTAATAAGGTTTTTGGTTTCATCCATCAATTTTTGTTGAGAAATTATTTTGACAAGGTGGTAGTGATCTCTCTTCAGGATTTGGATGAATTCAAAAGCGCATTTGGATTGAAGCTTCGAATTATTGAAAATTCAATCCAAAAAAATTCCCTTGGAAAGGACACTAAATTTCCTAACAAGCTAAAGAAATTAAATATCATTATGGTTGGAAATATTAAATTCAGGAAGGGATACGATAAGCTTTTAAAATTTTGTGATTTACTTGAGGGTAAGGAAATTAAATATGAAATTAAGATAGCTGGTGGAGTTGAGGATGAAGATTTATTGGTTGAGGTTATAAGCAAGAATAATGACCTGGTAAACGGTAAAATTAAATACCTTGGTAAGGTTGATGATGTCTTTCAGGAATTAAAAAGTGCAGATCTATTTTTATCGCTTTCCAGAGATGAAGGATTGCCAATATCTGTTTTGGAAGGTATGTCCGTTAGGCTTCCTATAGTTTTATCCGATATTCAGGCACATAGGCTGATTGTCCCTGATATCTCCCAAGAGAGAATCCTTTTTTCAACTATAGAAAATGCTGTGGAACTGGTTTTTAGAAAATTTCAGGATCAGGAAGCTCTGAATATTGAACTGGATGCACAGCAAAATCTTTTAAATTCAAGGTTTGATTTTGAAACGATGTGCGATAAATACGATGATGTTTATCAATCCGAAATGATTTCATAAAACGATGCTACAACCATACAAAATTTCTGTAATTGGCGGGTCTGGATTTATTGGTACCCGACTTTGCAAAAGGTTTACCCAATCCTCCATTGATTTTGAAATCATTGATAAAGTTGTCAGTAAAACTTTTCCGGATAAAACGGCACTGGCTGATGTCAGAAATTACGCCGAGCTCTTTCAAGCAATAACCGGTGATGTATTGATAAATCTTGCTGCCGAGCATAGAGATAATGTTACTCCTATCTCACTTTATGATGAAGTTAATGTATTGGGGGCAAAAAAGATATGTGAAATTGCTGAAGCAAAGAATATTCAGCGAATTATTTTTACAAGTTCAGTTGCAGTATATGGTTTTGCTCCAATAAATACGGATGAGTCGGGTGAAATTAATTATTTCAATGATTATGGAAGAACTAAATATGAAGCGGAACAGGTTTTTAGATCTTGGCAATCTAAAGATCCTTCCAACCGGACACTTACCATTTTAAGACCTACTGTTGTTTTTGGTGAACAAAATAGAGGAAACGTTTACAATCTTTTGAATCAAATTGCTTCAGGAAGATTTATGATGGTAGGGAGTGGGGAAAATGTAAAATCAATGGCTTATGTGGAAAACATTGCTGCCCTTTTACAATACAGTATTAATTTTGAAGCGGGTGTTCATTTATATAACTATATTGATAAGCCAGATCTTGACATGAATACTTTGGTTGATTTAGTTAACAAAATTCTAGGTAAATCAACCAAATTGAATATAAAAATTCCGTATTCAGTAGGTTTAATGATGGGCAAATCTTTAGACTTTGTGTCCTCTCTTTCAGGCAGGAAATTCCCAATTAGTGCAATTCGAGTTAAAAAATTTTGTTCCAATACGGCCTTTTCAAGCAACATTGAAAAATCCGGCTTTATTCCGCCTGTTGATTTAAAAACTGGCATTGTCAATACAGTTAAGTATGAATTTGTTGATCAACATCAGGACGAGCTTTTTTACACCGAATAGATTTGGATTCAATGAGATTTTCTTCTGAAGGAAAAGCCTGTGGTTTAAAGGGGTTTTTTCTTCTAATTTTTTATCTCTTTAGCCATCATCTTGTTAATGCTCAGTACATCACTGCTGGAGATCCAGTTTATGAAGAAGTATTCAGAAGGAATCAACTAATCAATTATCAAGAGACAACCGATTTTTCTCTTTTGATTAGACCGGTTTATCTTTCCAATCCGTATTTTTTAAATGACTCCATTCAAAAAACACCAAAGAAAAATTTAAATTTTATTGTTCTTCCATTTCGCTCAATTTCTCAATATAATTCCAATCGACCCTATGGATGGGGAGATTTATCCATGATTCCAAATGTGGGTTTTCAGCAATTGTTTTCCGGAGGCATTGCAGGTAACATTACATTTATTCATTTTCAGATTCAGCCTGAAATTGTCTGGGCTCAAAATAAACCTTTTCAGGGCTTCTCAGATCAATTTAGCAGAGGAACCTTATTGGCAAGGTTTCATTATTGGAATTTCGGGGATGCACCTGAAAGATTCGGAGATCGAAGTTATTTTACCAGTTGGTGGGGGCAGTCTGGGTTGTCTTTCCGATTTCATTCGGTTGAACTTGGCGTTTCCACGCGTAATATCTGGTGGGGGCCAGGTCAATTTAATTCTTTGACCCTATCTAATAATGCGCAAGGATTTCCTCACATTAGTTTAAACACTGTAAGACCGGTTAAAACTTTTCTTGGAAAGTTTGAGGGTCAACTAATTTCGGGAAAATTGAAAGATTCCGGTTTTGAGGGTTCACAAAATTCCGAGTTGAATGAGTTGTATTTTGAGGAGTTTAACGGAGATTATAAATACCTAAATGGACTTTCCATATCCTACCAACCGAAGTGGATCAAAGGTCTTTACCTTGGCTTCTCGCGTACCTTTCAACGCTATTCCCAATTTATGGGTAATTCATTCAATGATTATTTCCCTGTTTTTGAAGCTTTTCAAAAGGAAAGGTTTTTCGAAAATGGAAATACCGTTCAATATGATGACAATGGATTTGATCAGCAACTCTCGGTAAGTTTTAGATTCTTAATTCCGAATAAAGGGTTTGAATTGTATGGGGAATTTGGAAGAAGAGACCATGCCTTTAATTGGAGAGAGGCAATTTTAAATCCAGAACATGCCAGAGCCTATTTACTTGGATTTAATAAATTAATTCGTACTGAATCAGCGGATCGGTATTTTCAAATTCGTGGTGAGATGACCCATACTCAATCTTCCACTAATAGGTACATCCGGTACCCTGGACTTTTAGGGGGATATGCATGGCATACCCACAATAGAGCGCGGGGATTTAGCAACCAGGGTCAGCCATTGGGAGTCGGATCCGGGATAGGCTCAAATGTACAGACTATAGAAGTCAGTCTGATTGATGGATTAAATAAAAAGGGGATAGTTTTAGAGCGTCTTGCAAATCACCAAGATTTCTTTTATCGAGCATTTGGTCAAAACTCAGAAAAAAAGCCTTGGATTGACCTCAGTCTGGGATTACTTTGGAATCATCAATGGAATCGCCTATTACTCAGCTCCAAAATACAACTGATCCGAAGTTCAAATTACCAATGGGAATCCAATGAGCTGTCAACCAATGATTTTTCCTCAGGAACTCATAAAACAGCCTTATTTGCTCAGTTTAATCTGATTTATCCCCTCCATAAAAACTAGCTTATTTTAAGATTTTATTTCACCAAAAATCCATTAGTTTTGCCAACAATTGATTTCTGAGCAATTTTGGTACTCACTTTTTATTACCTTCAAAAAGTATTACACCATCCTTGCTACAATGGATTTTATAAGAATCTTACAATCAATTAAATGTGATTATCTAGAGCTAAGTCTTGGGACTGAAAGGGCGAAGCTATTAGTTTATTTACCGAATTTTATTTAACCAGGTTATGCTTAAACCATTAAATGAGTCAAAAATTGCCATCATTGGTCTTGGATATGTTGGACTACCATTAGCAGTAGAGTTTGCAAAGAAATTCCCTGTGATAGGTTTCGATATAGATCAGGAACGTGTCAAGAGCTTAAAGGAAGGCCATGATTTCACACTTGAAGTTGAGGATGGGCTTTTGCAAGGTGTCCTTTCCAAAAGAAATCTAAAAGTAGGAGAAGTGGGCCTTTATAATACCAATGACTCAGATTTTTTGGAGGATTGTTCCATTTTCATTGTAACCGTACCCACTCCAACGGATAAACACAACCGCCCTGTATTGACCCCTATGCTCAAAGCGTCAGAGAATATTGGTAAATATCTAAAGAAAGGTGATGTAGTAATTTACGAATCTACTGTTTATCCAGGGGTAACAGAAGAAGAATGTGTACCTGTATTGGAAAGGACTTCCGGTTTAAAGTTTAATGAAGACTTTTTTGTGGGGTATTCCCCCGAAAGGATCAATCCTGGAGATAAGGAGCATACAGTCTCCAAAATCCTAAAAGTAACTTCAGGAAGTACTCCTGAAGTAGCCGAATATGTGGATCAACTCTATAAAACTGTCATTATTGCCGGAACGCATAAAGCGTCTTCAATCAAAGTAGCAGAAGCTGCAAAAGTAATTGAAAACTCCCAGCGTGACATAAATATTGCCTTTGTCAATGAGCTTTCAAAAATCTTTAATTTGCTGGGGATTGATACCCAAGAGGTTTTGGAAGCCGCTGGAACCAAGTGGAACTTCCTGAAATTCAAGCCTGGATTAGTCGGAGGTCATTGTATTGGAGTGGATCCTTTTTATCTTGCACAAAAAGCTCAAGAAGTGGGGTACCATCCCGAGATAATTCTTGCTGGAAGAAGGCTGAATGACAGTATGGGGAAACATGTAGCGACTGAAGTAATCAAGTTGATGATGCGAAAAGATCTCAAAGTGATTGATTCAAAGGTGCTAATTTTGGGCTTTACTTTCAAAGAGGACTGTCCTGATGTGAGAAATACCCGAGTAATTGATATATATAAGGAATTACGATCCTTCGATATGGAGGTGGATGTTTACGATCCATGGGCTAATCCATTGGAAGTAAGACATGAATATGGAATTGAAATCCTTTCAAAAGAAAGCGGAATCAATCTTGACCATTACTCTGCCATCATTCTTGCTGTTGCCCATAAGGATTTTCAAAACCTTCCAATTAGAAAATCAACCATGAATGTGGTTTACGATGTAAAAGGGATTTTGAACAAAGAATTTATAGATGCAAGATTGTGATCGAATAAAATGTTTTTAATTTTGAGCGGCTTAAATCACTAAATAGTTATGAATTTCATCAAAAAATGCACAGAAATATTTTGTGTAGTCCTAATTTTCATTTTTTTCCTTTCATCCTGTGTGTCTAATAAGAAAGTTATTTACCTGCAAGAAAAGGGTGAATCAGGGGCTTTAGTAAGTACCTCTGAGAATTTCCCATACAATTCGGTGGAATATCAACTTCAGCCAAATGATATTGTAGATATCCAAATGACCACAAAAGACGAAAATTTAAATCGGCTTTTGCAAATTTCAGGCTCCGAAAATGTGAATGGAGGAATGATGGGAGGACAAAACGGTGGAGATGTTTTTTTTATTAACGGCTATTCCCTAGATGAAGATGGATATGTCGAATTACCCTTGGTAGGTGAAATTAACCTTCTTGGAAAAGATCTTAAAGAAGCAAAGCAATTAATAGAAGAAAGAATCGAACGTTTTGTAACTCCAGGAAATTATTTTGTAAGAGTAAGATTGGGAGGAATCAGATTCAGTGCCTTAGGTGAATTTAATAATCCAGGAAAACAGGCTATTCTTCAGAATCGAGCAACAATTTTCGAAGCTATTGCCACGGCAGGTGATTTGAGTATTTTAGCTAAAAGAGATGAAATTGTTTTAATTAGACAATACCCAGAGGGCTCGAAGGTTCATAAATTAGATTTGAATGATCGGAATATTTTGAATTCTGAGTTTTATTTTATTAAACCCAATGATGTATTGTACGCAGAACCTTTAAAAGTTAGAGAAATCGGGACTGGTTCCAATGTGTTGCAGACTTTAACTTTTCTTACCACTGCTATATCCACGATTGCACTTATTATTACGTTGACAAACAATTAAGATGGAAGGAGAAGAATTCGAATTTAAAGAATCTAATTTTTTAGATTTAAAAACCATTATTCCCAAAATCTTAAGGATTTGGCCGTATATTTTACTTTCTGTCTTTCTTTTTTCTGTAGGAGGATACTTTTGGACAAAGTATACGACACCGATATTCAAGGTGTCAAGTTTATTTTTTATCAAAGAGAAAGAATCAGGATTATCGCTTTTTGATTCTCCCAATATTATCAATTCTGGAAATGTAGGGCTTCAAAATGAGGTGATCATTATTAAGTCGAAGCCGATTACCCGAACAACGCTTCAAAAACTTGATTTTGATGTCGAATATTACCAAGAGGGAACTTACATCTATAATGAACTCTACAAAAATATTCCGGTATTGGTAGAGGTTGATTGGAAATCACCCCAATTGATAAATTCTCTAATCAAATTATCTTGGAAAGATTCGGAAAATTATACGCTATCATTTGAGGAGGATAATTATCAAAAAATACTTCCGGATGGTAATGTTTTTCCACTTTCGATTATACCCGAGCCAGAGTCCTTTAAATTTGGTGATTGGGTCGAAACAGATAATATTAAAATTAAAGTTGAGAAAACTGGAATAGAGGAGTCAGGAGAAATTTTCATCAAGCTTAGGGATTTAAATTCTTTGGTTTGGGAATACTCAGGGAAATTACAAATCCAACGATTAGATAGGAATGCCTCCATTCTTAATCTTTCTTTAGAAACTTCAAACCCCGCTAAAGGAGAGATTTATCTGAATAATTTAATGCAGAACTATTTAGACATTGAATTAAGAGAAAAGAATGAAATTTCTGCAAGCACAGTGGATTTTATCGATTCACAAGTTGCAGGAGTTGCCGATTCCTTAAGGTTATTTGAAAGCCAACTACAATCCTTTCGTTCGGATAATAAAATTTATGATCTGGAGAATGAAGGTACTTTGGTCTATGAACAGTTGATGGAATATGAGACACAACTCCGTCAAGAGGAATTTAAAAGATCCTATTACAGCAAATTAAGAGATTATTTAGTAGGGGAGAATTACAGAGAGTTGGTGGTACCTTCCGGTTTAGGTATTGAGGACCCGATTCTAAATACCTTGATTACAAATTTAATAGCCCTTCAAAACCGAAAATCAGAGTTATTGGCAACCAATACCTCTGAGTCTCCTATTGTAATTGAAGCGGATCGAAAGATTCGAGAATTGAATGAATCTATAAGAGAAGCCTTAACGAATGTTGATACAAACTCCAAGTTCTTAATAGAAGATTTAAAGAAAAGAATTGAAGGAATAGAATCCTCTTTTAGAAATCTTCCTGAGACCGAACAAAACTTAATTAGGTTTAGGAGACAGTTTGATTTGACTGAGGGTCTTTATACTTTTTTGATGGAGCGAAGGGCGGAAGCTGCTATTACGAAGGCTTCCAATAAAGCCGATAATAAAATTATTGAGCCGGCTTCTACCTTACAGCAAATTAAACCTCAGTTTGCTAAGAATATGATTATTTCAATTTTCTTAGGATTGATGCTGCCAATTGGCTTTGTGTTTCTAAGAGAGTTTTTGAGAACCAAAATCGAGGACGTTTCTTATTTGGAAAATAAATTGAAAGTTCCTGTCTTATCTACGATTTTGTTTAACAAACGAAAAAGTAATTTGGTAGTTTTTGAGCAAGGAAAATCAGGGATAGCAGAAGGATTTAGATCTTTAAGGGCCAACATTAAATTTATTTTACCTGCCGATAAGCAACTAACCATGATGGTGACCTCTACCATATCAGGTGAAGGAAAAACTTTTTGTTCGATGAATTTAGCCTCGGTTTATTCCTTGACTGGAAAGAAAACGGTCTTGATAGGCTGTGACATGAGAAAGCCCAAGATCTTTGATGATTTTAAACTGAAAAATGACGTGGGTCTATCTACTTACCTAAGTGAGCAGGAAAGTGATTTGTCCAAGATTATTAAAAAAACGCAATACGAAAATTTAGACGTTCTTGTTTCAGGGCCTACGCCACCTAATCCTGCAGAATTACTTTTCACTGAGCGCTTTTCTCAGTTATTAGATCAATTGAAAAGTCAATATGAAGTGATTATTTTGGATACACCTCCAGTTGGATTAGTTAGTGAGACCTTAGATCTTTTGGCCCATGTAGATCTAACCCTTTTTGTTTTCCGTCAGAATTTTTCCCAACGCTCATTTGTAGATGCCTTAAACGGTTTAAAAGGGAAAAACGGGATAAAGAATATCTATGGAGTTTTCAATGGGGTAGATGGTAAAAAAGTTTCCTATGGCTACGGGTATACTTATGGCTACGGCTATGGCTACTATGATGATGATAAAGTATAAATTATCCAAAATGGCCAAGGAGAAGGTTACCTTCTCAGGGTGTTTAAATAAGTCCCCACTTTTTACTTAGACTCAATTTGAGGAATAGGTTCTAGTTTGGAGACTTTTATGGGAGTGGTAATACCTAACCATTAAAAGATTCATCTGTTTGACTAGTATGCTTAGGTTATGGCCCATAAAAATGTCGGGAAATCACCTCTTGTTCATTACTAATTTTTAGTCCCCCCTAATTCTACTAGGCATAATTTAATATTTGTACTCCTGGTATTCGAAAAAATTAGATGATAGAAGAAAAAGAAGAACAATTCGATTGGGATTTTAAAATCCAATCCTCGGAATCACCATTTCGTTTAGGATTACGGGAAGTATGGAGTTATAGAGACTTATTATTTCTTTTTGTAAAGCGGGATATCATAACAGTTTACAAGCAGACAATTCTAGGTCCCTTGTGGTTTTTTATTCAACCCATTTTAACGACCATTACTTTCATGTTTGTCTTTGGAAATCTTGCAGGAATTAGCACGGATGGAGTACCTCAGATTTTATTTTATTTATCCGGTATTACGATTTGGAATTATTTTAATGAGTTGCTCACTCAAACCTCAAAAACCTTTACGGAAAATGCCACTATTTTTGGGAAAGTGTATTTCCCTAGATTAATTCTTCCCTTAAGTAAGGTGATTAGTAATTTAATGAAATTTGGAATTCAGTTTGGTCTATTTTTAGCTGTTTTTATCGTTTTCCTCATTAGAGGTTCAGAGATATCTCCAAATTATCATATTGTTTTTGTGCCACTTTTACTTGTGTTAATGGGAGGCCTTGGGCTTGGTTTTGGACTGATAAGTAGCGCTTTAACTACCAAATATAGAGATTTAACCTTTCTGATTACATTCGGCGTTCAATTATTGATGTATGCCTCCCCAGTGATTTACCCCATGAGCTCACTTTCCCCTGAATATCAACAAATACTCTGGTTTAATCCCTTGACCAGTATTTTGGAAGGGTTTAAATACGCCTTTTTAGGCTCAGGGATTTTTTCTTGGTTATGGCTCGCTTACAGTACTGGGTTTACGGTATTTATATTAAGTCTTGGGGCTTTAATTTTTAATAAAATTGAAAAGTCATTTATTGATACGGTATAATTCTGTAATAAATACTATTAAGAAAATTACGTGAGACCAGTTATAAAAGCAGATAAGGTAAGTAAACTTTACAAGTTAGGTGAAATTGGAACCGGAACCTTATCCCACGATGTACAGCGTTGGATTTCCAAAGTTCGTGGTAAAGAAGATCCCTTTTCAATAATTGGATCAGAGAATGATCGAACAAGCACTGACACAAGTGGGTACGCTTGGGCCTTAAATGATATTTCTTTTGAGGTAAATGAAGGAGATGTTTTAGGAATCATAGGAAGAAATGGCGCTGGTAAGAGTACCTTGTTAAAAATCTTAAGTAGAGTTACCCTGCCCTCAACAGGATATGTTAATGTCAAAGGAAGAATAGCATCCCTTTTAGAGGTGGGTACTGGTTTTCACCCTGAACTTACTGGAAGAGAAAATATTTTTTTAAATGGAGCGATCCTAGGAATGAAGAAACATGAGATTAAACGTAAGTTTGATGAAATTGTCGAATTTTCTGGGGTCGCGAAATACGTGGATACGCCGGTAAAGCGATATTCTTCGGGAATGTATGTAAGACTTGCCTTTGCAGTGGCTGCTCATTTGGAATCCGAGATTCTCATTGTCGATGAAGTTTTGGCGGTAGGGGATGTGGAATTTCAACGAAAATGTCTAGGGAAAATGGGAGATCTTTCCAAATCTGGGCGAACGGTATTGTTTGTGAGCCATAACCTAACTGCTGTACAAGAACTTTGTTCCACAGGAATTTTACTTAAAAATGGGAGATTAACTGAATCCGGGCCGGTCGCGGAAATTATTAATTCCTATCAAGGAAGTCTGAGTTCAAGTGATTTTAAAATTTCTTTCCCGGTTATAAATGAGAATATTCGATTAAACGATTTCAAAATATATCCTCAGGGTGGAGGGAATGCCATTACTTGTGACACTCCTATATTTTTTGAAATGTTATTTGAAAATCTAATTCCTAATCGAACACAAGATGTGACCTTGGAATTAAAGATGATGGATGGGAGTATTGTTTTTCATCAGGCCTTTGAATTTGCTCCCAGTTCTGATTCTCGACTTGGGTTGTACAGATTAAAAGGTAAAATTCCGGGTAAACTTTTGAATGCAGGTTTTTATTCCTTTAAATTAATTTTTGGGCATAATAGACAATATTCCTTGCTTACAATTAATGAATTATGTGTGTTTGAAGTGGAGAATACGCATACTTTATTAGGTAGTTTGTTTAATACTCCTCCAGGAACAATCCGGATAAATTTGGATTTTGACTGCACGTATGAAGGATCCTAAATATTCGATAATTATTCCTTGTTACAATGGAAGGGACTACCTTAGGGAATGCTTATTATCGCTTAAAAATCAATTATTTCAAGATTACGAAGTCATTTTCGTAGATGATAATAGTGCAGATGGTTCCTATGACTATGCCCTTTCCTTAAAAAGGGAATTAGAATTAGTTGGGGAATTTTTTCAAAAAGACCAATCGCTCGGTACAGGGGTATCTTCCTCGAGAAATTTGGCATTAGAAAGAGCGAAGGGTGAGTGGGTTGTTTTTTTGGATTGTGATGATTATTTCGTCCCTGAAAAACTTCAACGAATAAATGATTTTATCAATCAGAACCCGGAGGCATTCGCCATCCATCATGCATTTATAAAATTCGGTTCTGATATTTCGAGTACGATAGTTGAAGTTCAAAACGATTTGCCTCATGATTTTAATATGCTAATTAAAGGAAATCCAATTGGCACTTCTACCGTTTCGATCAAAAGGAGGGTAATTCTGGAAATGGGAGGGTTTAATACGAATTTGAACGGAGTAGAGGATTACTTCTTGTGGTCAAGAATTGCAAATAAAATGGGAGCCTGGTCCTATATTAATGAACCGTTGACCTATTATCGGTTTATCCCTAGTTCGTTGATGTCTCAAAGAAGGCTGTCTTATTACGTTAATCAGATGATTAAATTTTCAAAGGAAGCGAGGATCTGTGGAGAGTATACTGAAACTCAATTAAGAATAATAAAAAAACAACTCTTCTTTGAGCAATTGAATTACAAAATAAAAATCTCACTCGATAATTATGGAATTCTTGACTTTTTGAATGGGTCATGGGTTTTACTAAAAGAGGGAGAAAATAAGGTCGTATTCCATCATATTTTTATTCGACTACGAAATTTTGTTTTATTCTATCTTGCAAAAATTTTTAAACCTCTGGTGTCAATTTAGTATTCACGTATGTGCGGAATTTCAGGATTTTATAATTTTTCAAAAAAGCTAGATGTTGTTAAATCAACGTCATTATTGAGGAGTTTGCTGGATCACAGAGGGCCTGATGGACATTCAACTTATTTGGATGATTCTGTTGGTTTGGTACATAATAGACTTTCAATCATTGATTTGTCTGAAAATGGTACCCAGCCTTTATTTAATGAGGATGGGACTTTGATTTTAATCTGTAATGGGGAGATTTATAATTTTTTAGAAATCAGAAAAAGACTGGTAGGGTTAGGTCATCAATTCAGTTCTCATTCGGATTGTGAAGTAATCTTGCATCTTTACGAGGAAAAGAAAGGCGATATAGAATCTACCTTGAATTCCCTGGTAGGTATGTTTGCTTTTGCTCTTTACGACAAGAGTGTGAACAAATTGATTCTGGCTAGAGATCGGATGGGAATTAAACCTTTGTATTACAGTGCTTCTAATTCATTTTTCTCTTTCGCTTCAGAAGTAAATCCCTTGGTAAAAAGTGACTTAGTTTCTGATCAGATTGACTATTCTTCGCTTTTTGAATATTTTAATTTGGGTTACGTCCCTGAGCCCAATACCATTTATGAATCAATTAAATCACTTTCCCCGGGTAACTATTTGCAAATAGATCAACATGGAGTTTCAAAAGAATGGCGCTATTGGGATTTACCTAAGAAATTAAATTACAACTTTAAAAGTGTCGATGAAGTTACTGAATCAATTGATGATTTACTTAATAGAGTTGTAAAGGATCATTTGATAGCCGATGTAAGCGTAGGCTCATTTTTATCTGCAGGAATTGATTCCTCGTTAATTTCATATTATGCTGCCAATTCACATCAAAATATACCTACTTTTTCTGCTGGATTTGAAGGAGAACCCGAGGATGAAAGTATTATAGCGGAAAGAACTGCAGGCAAAATAAATAGTGAGTTTCATAAATTTAACCTAGCCTCTGATTTTTTTGATGGATTAGATATTCACTTTAAATATTTGGATCAGCCTTTCGGGATTTCCAGTGCCTTGTCCTTATCTCGAATATCGAATATGGCAAAATCTCATGTAAAAGTTGTGTTGTCAGGGGATGGTGCCGATGAATTGTTTGCTGGTTATGCAAGGCATAGCCATTTTCCACCTACTCCTTATGTTAATTTTCTGCCTCTTGAAGTTCAAAAATTTTTTTTTAAAATGGGCTATAAACTCACTGCTAAAGAGTCCTTGAATCAGGCTTTTGAAGAATTGGGTCGCCCAAGTCATTTTAAATATTCAGATCGATTAAATTTAAATTATGGTCCATTTCAATCTAGTTTTCTAGATGCTAGTTTAGAAAAAAAAATTGATCCATTTCGCTATATCAATCGCATGGGATCAATCTGGAATGAGTACGATAATGAGGATCTAATTAACAAGATGCTGTTTGTTGATTTAAAAACAAGTCTTGTTGATGAAATGCTTTTTAAAGTAGATCGAATGACCATGCATCAAGGAATTGAAGGGAGGGTCCCATTTCTTGATCACCGACTCGTTGAATTAGCCATGGAAATTCCTTCCAAGTTCAAAAGATCTGATTTAAATGGGAAACTTCCTCTACGAAAATTAGTAACAAAGTATTTAGGTGCCGATCTTGGTGAACGGGGAAAAACGGGATTTAATGCACCTTTAAAGAAAATGATCTCCCAAGATGATAAGACCAATATTCGATTAGGGCAAGAAATTGAATTTTTAAAAAGCCTTGATTTTATGAATTCAGAAAAATTAATTGCATTTCAAACTGCAATTAAAAAAGGTGATTTTAATGCCTCTCAAGCATTTGGCTTGGTATCCTTAGCCAACTATTTTAAAAAGAATTGAATTTTCTTTTTTTAACTCCAAATTACCCGCGAAAATCTGCTCCGATGAATGGGATATTCATTCATCAACAAATTAAAGCCCTCCAGGATTTAGGGCATTCCTGCCATGTCATCCTAACCTATAACTGGTATCCACCACTAGGCTTTCATCGGTTTCATCCTTATTGGAGAGAAGGGTATGAGTTGAAATCTAATTTTTTATCCGATGTTGAAGGTGTGCAAGTCCATCAAGTACCGGTTTTAATAAAAATGCCTTCAAGATGGTTTAATGAAGATCCCTATGAACGAGAGGCAAATTCGATTTTAAACTATTTGAATAACCATAAAGAAATAAAACCCTTTGATTGGATCATTTCCCATTTTTGGACGGAAACCTCTTGGATTGGTATTTTACTAAAACAAAAATTAAACCTTCCTTTAGCTGCCTTTTGCAGAGGAGATGATATCCACGAGTGGCCATTGTCCAACAGCGTATTATTCAATCACCTCAAGGAAGTTTACCATCATGCTGATTTACTCCTGGCCAACAGCTATCAACTGGGACAGGATGCGCAAGCTCTGCTTGGGGCTAAAAAATCCAGAAAAATTGAGGTGGTATACAATGGGGTTGACTTAGTAAAGTTTTTTCCAGTAAGTACTCCGGCGAAACTACTCCTAAAAGAAAAATTCAGATGGGATCCAAATCACATTCAAGTGCTATGTGTGGCCACTCCAGTAAAATTAAAGGGGTGGATTGAGCTGTTGGATGCCTTTAAAATTTTGGTATCCATTAATCCAAGTCTTCAACTCAAAGCCGTTACGGTCACAAGAAATTTTCCAGATAAATTAGATTTGGCGGCCTTGGCAAAGGAGCGAGGAATGGAGGATAAACTGGAATTATTAGGTCAAATTCCCCACTCCGAATTGGCAGAGATTTACCAAGCTGCAGATTTATTTGTGCTTCCATCCTATAATGAGGGCTTGGCAAATGTAGCGCTAGAAGCTGCAGCAACTAATCTGCCTTTGGTTTTAACCGATGTAGGTGGGCACCGTGAAATTTTTGAATCTGCTAAATCAGTAAGTTTAGTTCCCGCAAAAAATCAGTTAGCCTTAGTTGATGGAATATTGGATCAACTCAAGTGGCTATCTATTGAAAAGCCAGATAGTCGATATTGGGTGGAAAAAAAAGTGGGGAATTATAAAAAAAATGCATCCCGATTACTTAATTTTTTAGCTATTTGAACGTGAAGAATTATAATCTGGTTCATGTTCTATCCTATCAAGAATATCGGACTCCCTTGGTTCGGGTCCAGTTATTTGAACAGGCAGCCATTCAACAATCCATCAAGGGAGAAGATAGTCCCAGGGTAGTAGAGGTTTGGATTGTAGTTCCATTTCGAGTTTATTGGGATTCTTATTTCAACAGTTATTTAAAGGATTTAAGGATAACTTTTCCAAGTCTCCCGATTCGAATACTAGGCGGGGCCGACCGCTTAGCTAATTTCCCGCAAACTCAATTAATGTTCTATTTTAGAAAATCATTGGGGCAATCACCAGTGATTTTCCATTTTAGAGGAGACGACTTGATCTCCCAATTTTTAAAAATTAAATCCAACTATCCTCAGGATAGGTTTGTAGCTGATATTCGAGGGCTTTGGCCAGCGGAGTTTTTGCTTAATAAAAATAAAGTAGTTTTTAACGAGAAAGAACTCCTTACTGACCCTTCAGCAGCTTTACTAGTTTCTCAAATGAACCAAAACCTAAACTATGCGGATGGCTTAAGCACCGTGTCAGCAGAGTTAGGAAGAGTGATTAAAAAATTGTCTGGATTTGAGAAAAACAGCTGGACAGTACCTTGCGCAATCCCGGAAAATTCAATTTCAACTAACACTTCAAAGAACTCATCTGATCAACTTTTGATCGGATATTTAGGTGGGACTGCTCCCTATCAACATTTGCCAGATTTGGTACTGCCATTTATGGACTGTTTGATTAGGCTCAATTCACAAGTAAAGCTTCGGTTTATTACTCATCAGCCAGATGAGCTCAGAAAAATTATTTCAAGATTTGCTTGGGAGGAAGAGAAGTTTGAGATTTTTTCAGTTGATCAAAAGCTGGTACAGAATTATTTAAAAGACGTGGATTTAGGTTTGTTAATCCGAAAAAGAAATTTGGTAAATCAAGTTGCTCAACCGGTTAAAGTTGGTGAATATTTGGCAGCAGGAGTACCAGTTTTGGCACAAACGGATTTGAGTGGACTTTCCATTTCGGATCATCCAGGAATTTTAGAAAAAGAATTTGAAGGAAATCCTATGGAGAAAATTGCTGAGGAAATCCTTTCTTGGTTAAGCACCACCTCAAGAAATCAACGATCTCTATTGGCCGTGGAATCTGCCAAAAAACTGACTTGGGAACAAATGATTTCTAGGCATCGATACCACTATCACCAGATTTTAAATCAAAACTAATGTGCGGAATATTTGGAATTATTTTTAAAGAGAAGCACCAGCAAATTCCATTACGTCAAGTTTGCCAAGTAATTAGGCATAGAGGCCCAGATGATTCAGGATATTTACTCTGGTCGAATGATCTTGGAGTTCGGATTTTGGCAGATGAAGAAACCTCTTCCGAATCCATTAAATTTCATGGACTTCCACAGTTAAAGGACTCAGATACTTTTCAGCTTGCCTTTGGGCATAGGAGGTTGTCTATTTTGGATTTGAGTCCCCAGGGCCATCAACCCATGGTTTTCAACAACCTGAGTATTTGTTTCAATGGTGAAGTTTATAATTACATCGAAGTCAGAAATAAGCTGAAGTTATTAGGTAGGAGCTTTCAAACGCAAACTGATACAGAAGTAATTCTTCAGGCTTGGGATGAATGGGGTCCGAATTGTTTGAACCAATTTAATGGGATGTTTGCATTTTTGATTTTCGATAGTAAAATCAAAAAAGTTTTTGCAGTTAGAGATCGGTTTGGAGTTAAACCGCTTTACTTTTTTGAAAATGAAAACTTTATTGCCTTTTCCTCAGAAGTCAAGCAACTCCGAATTCTACCCGGATACAAGTTTAGTCTGAACCATAGAATAGCCTATCAATACCTTCGTTATGGTTTTTTGGATCATTCCGAATACACGTTCGAAAATCAAATTAAACAGGTCATGCCGGGTCAGTTTTTTTCATTCGACATGTCTGAAAGAAAAGTGGACGACCATAAATGGTATTCCCTAACTCCTAGCCCGTTCAAAGGATCTTTCCAAGAGGCGAAAGAACAATTCAAGTTTCTTTTAAAAGATGCAGTAAGATTAAGGCTTAGGTCAGATGTCCCTGTAGGAAGTGCCTTGAGTGGGGGACTTGACAGTAGCGCAGTGGTTTGTTTGATGGATGAAATTCTCAAGGAGGGTCAAAATCCTGATATTACCCTTCAAACGGTAACCTCTTCGAGTAGAATTCCTCAATTCGATGAGACAAAATATGCCCAAATAGTCAATCAAAAAGTAGGTGCAAAAAGTCATCAGACTTTTCCTGATTTTGAAATGCTAAAATCTGAGTTGGATACCTTGATTTGGCATATGGACTACCCGTTTGGAAGTTCATCGCAATTTGCACAATGGAAAGTTTTCCAAGCTGCAAAAAAAGCGGGGTTGATTGTAATGATTGATGGGCAAGGTGCTGATGAGCAGTTAGCAGGATATGGAGGGAACGATTTATTTTTATATTCAGGATTATTAAAAAAAGGAAGGTTTTCCAGAATTATTGCTGAGTCAATGGTTTACAAAAAGTCAACAGGTCATTTCCCGAAGGGGTTTTTGCTTGGCGGTTTGATAAATTTGATCCCCTCTAAAGTTGCACGTATTTTTCCAAAGAAGTTTAATTATTCCTATGGGTCAAAACAAGATTGGTTGAAGCATGATGATTTTTCCGATTACGATTGGAAAGCCACCGATTTAACTCAAAATTTGGCGAATCAAATTAGGATTGCCCCATTGCCTGCATTGCTTAGGTATGAGGACAGAAATAGTATGGCTTTTTCGGTTGAAAGTCGGACTCCATTTATGGATTATAGGCTGATCGAGTTTAGTCTAGGTTTACCAGAAGAATTCATTTATGGGAAGGGAGAGCGCAAAACCATTCTTCGTGCGGCTCTTCGAGGATCTGTTCCAGACCAAATTCTAGACCGAAAGGATAAAATGGGATTTGTATCAAATGAGGAAGCTTGGCTGAAAACAGAAGGAAAAGAATGGTTTGATGCGATGATTAATCTTCCTATTGATCGGCTTAATTCAGAATTCTTTAATACCGAAAAGGTGAAGGATTATGTTCATCTAATCGGTCAATCAAAAATTCCTTTTGAATATGGTCCTTGGCGGATATTAAACTTCAAGCTTTGGTATAATCAAATGCAAAGGAATTATACTAGTGAGCAATCCTGATTTAATTATCCAAGATGGCTAGAAAATATAATTTTCGTGATCGACTTCAGGCTAGGATAATTACGCCCTACATTGATAATTCTTTATGGAAGATCGTATCCCAGAGCCTCAACATTATTGAGGAAAAATTTGAAACTAATTTAGCGAACCTGAATTGGTTTTATCCGGATCTGGATAGTAAAAAGATTACCAAAGGAGGCTATTCCTTCATGTTGGATAACTTTTCATCTTACCGTTTTAAGGCAGAGAATGTATGGCTTGACCCTGATTTTGGTTGGGTCATTCCATCCTCACTTAAAATCTTTAAGTATTCCTTTCCCTATTCAGTTGATCCTTGGGATCAAATCAAAAGACGCCCCAGTACCTTCAAATTTTTAAAAAAAGCGTCTAAAACACGATATATTGATAGCGCTGCTAGTATTCGTTTTGGTTGGCAAAATTATTATCATTTTTTAATCGATGGGCTGACTCAATTAAGGGCATTGGATAATTTTGATCCAGAGGGAACCATCCCTATTATTGTTCCAGAATCCTATAAAAAACAAAGCTTTACCAGAACATTTTTTGAGCAGGTTTATACCAAAAAACGGAAGTTAATTGTTCAGTCCGAATCAGAATATATCTATGCCAAAG
>NZ_JAMWZB010000017.1:106397-109359 GCF_024305035.1 Algoriphagus sp. | reverse complement strand
AATAACTTCACATTTTCGTTGCTCAAATCGGCCATGGCCAGCATCCCAGCTGCTGAACTCTCCCTTAATCGGAGCAATGGAAAAGAGCTTATTGACCTGGCTTTTAAGTTCCTTTTGGTTGTCTTTCACCGTCAGTACATAGTCCGCCTCTTTGTTTTGAATCGCTTGGGCAATACTTTTTTGACAGCCCATCGCATCCACGGTGACAATACAGCCTTTTAATGTCAGCAGGTCCAGTAGTTGCGGTATGGCCGTGATCTCGTTGCTTTTAGAATCCACTACTACCTGCCCCAAGCAAAGACTGTTGGCAGAGGCAAAAGCAGAAACCACATGTAAGGCAGACTTGCCCCGGGCCTTGTCATCGGAACCGCAGAGCGTTTTGCCGTCAATGGCGATGATTTCTCCGGCCGTGAGCTGGGTCAATGAGTCAACCCAAGAAACAAAACATTTACTGAATTGACCCGAATCCAGGGCTGCAAACACTTTTCCTAAGACATCATGGGATGGGCTACCATTTTTAAAAGGAAAAAACTTTCTAAGCCAGTCGAGCTTGGCTTTTCCAAACAGGCTGATGGAAGTCCAAGTATCTGCTCCACTGATTACCGCTGCAATGGATAAGAAAAGAATTTCATCAAGAGGATAGAGATGATTTCCTTGAGAGGTACGTCTGGGATCTTCCAATTCTGCAAAAAACGAAGAGAAAACCGGGAAATTTTTGAGAGGATTTTCAGGATAGGCCATTTTTTTGACCGTCCCCTAAAATTATCAAAAATTGCCCGATTTTAAAAAACTTCAAAAGCGATTTCCCTGAAAAAAATAGGAGCGGATTTTTTTATTCGAGGTTTTCAAAAAGGTCTGAGCATCCACTTTCGCGGGCCAGGTCCTTTGGGGTCTTGCCGTTGTCCATTTTGGCTTGGAGATCAGCGCCCTTATCGATCAAGAATTGAACCAAATCTCGATCGTTGTTATGTGCTGCCGAATGAAGAGGAGTCACGCCATGTTGCTGTTTGGCATTGACATCCGCTTGATGGTGAATCAGTAGCTTAGTGATTTCAAAATGAGAATTGGCACAGGCGGAATGAAGGGGTGTTACTTGAAGGGGGTTAGCAGAAGGAAGGCTTGGGTTTGCTCCCTGCAAAAGCAGCCAGTTGACCAATTGGCTATGTCCAAAGTAGGCTGCTAAGCCCAAAGCGGTAAACCCATCGGCAGAAAAGTCATTAATCGAAGTTGGATTTTGGGAGAGGGATAGTTTGACTCCATCCAATTCCCCCAGACAGGCTGACTCATGCAGAATCAAGTCAGAACGGTAGGTTTTAAGAAGTTCAATTGCTGCAAAATTTTTGCAATAGGCGGCAAACTGAAGGTAAGAAATTCCCGATTCGGTTTTTTATGGGCCAATTCAGGGTGTACAGTGAGTTGAGAGGCCAAATAGTCTGTTTCCCCATGCTGGATCGATTCTAAAATGGGGTTCATTTTTCTGAGTTTAGGATCTTTTCTGCGCGCAATTCCAGGTCTTTCAAGTCATTTTTTTCAGGGATACTTTCCTTGCCCATTCTCAGAACCATTTCTGCATGCTTGAGAATGGCCTTTTTTTGACTTGAAGTTTTGGCTAGGAAGTGGATGGTAATCAAAGCCTCCATTAGTCGGATGATGACAGCAGGACTTCCGGCAGAAAACTGGCGAATTTGATTAAATGCGGCATCGAGTACCCCTTCAAAATCCAGGTTATCAGCGATAATTCGTAAGTTTTGATTCGGATCAATCCGGTATTTTGAGGGGAATTTTATTTGAGCGAGGTAACTTAGGGTAGCCGAAAGATTGTCAATGCATGAAATCGCAGTAAATGGATCATTTACTCCCGGGGAGAGGGCTCGTGATGCAATTTCCACCATTTGATGGATGCTATGTTCCAAATCCTGTTGAGAGGTTTTGGTCGTGCCGATGACGAATTGATCTTGAATTTTTTGGATTACCTGTTCGTCAATTTCTACTTTGGAATAAACCTTTCCGATTTCGATTCCTTGGATGAGATAGCTTCCAGGTCGATGATTAAGTTTCATCAATAAATCCTGTTGATCCATACAGGACATCAGGTTATCACTATCCACATACTGAAGGTATCCACTTTTTGGCGAGGTAATGGGAAATGTTTTAGGATAATTTACCAGTATTTTTTCAACTTCTTCGGGTTGAAAATCCTTGAGTTCCTCTCCCATTTTTTCAGGAAAAAGCGTTTTCACCTGTTTGCCTATAAAATCAGAGATATCGGCAACGACCTTGTCGGCTTGAATACTTACCGCAATTTGATGAATAAAAACGATGAGTAAAATGATATTGGCGACGGTGGCCAAAACTGCAACCAAAATTGCAATAGATGGGATAAAGGTGTACTCCTGCTGGTCTTTAATTGAGCTCAAGACCAAAAGACAATATAGGTAAGTGGAAATGTATGCCCCTAAAACCACTTGGTTTAACCGGATGTACATGAAATTTTTGATCAGACGTGGGCCAAACTGTGAGGAAGCTAAGGTTAAGGCGACTAATGTGACCGAAAACACCGTGCCGGCTACACCGATCATTGCCCCGGAAATAGTGGTCAAAATACTGCGTGCGGAATCTAAGTTTTGAACGAAAAAAAAGTGCAAAACTCCATTATGCTCAATCCTGACCTTACTATCTAAGTAGACTAAGCCAATGGCAGAAAAGACAGCGAAGAGAATAATTAATACAGGAATAAACCAAAAAGAAGCTTTGAGTTCATTCCAAAAAAAACTGAGCTTTTTCATCTGTTTATAATTGTTTTTTAGCGGTCATATGGAATCTTCGCATAGATTATAATCATCCCTCTGTGTGTCACTTTAGTCATGCTCGATTTCATCTGTTTATGATTTTTTTTCAGAGGTCATATGGAATCTCGCAATTCTAATCCTCCCGCTGTGTGACGGGTACGTCATGCTCGATT
>NZ_JAMWZB010000017.1:0-106299 GCF_024305035.1 Algoriphagus sp. | reverse complement strand
CAGGGGTCAGATGGAATCTCGCAATTCTAATCCTCCCGCTGTGTGACGGGTACGTCATGCTCGATTTCATCTGTTTATAATTTGTTTTTCAGGGGTCAGATGGAATCTCGCAATTCTAATCCTCCCGCTGTGTGACGGGTACGTCGTGCTCGATTTCATCTGTTTATAATTGTTTTTGAACAGTCAGATGGAATACCCT
This sequence comes from Algoriphagus sp., assembly GCF_024305035.1. Taxonomy (GTDB): domain Bacteria; phylum Bacteroidota; class Bacteroidia; order Cytophagales; family Cyclobacteriaceae; genus Algoriphagus. Next base: position 106,100 of record NZ_JAMWZB010000017.1, on the reverse strand, counting down.
GGATAATCATTCTCCTGTGTGTCGACTATTCGACATGGGTATTTCATCTGTTTATAATTTGTTTTTTTTAACGGTCAGAGGGAATCTCGCATGATTGATAGTTAGGTCAATGTGTCCCGGTTTGTGTCATGCTTGATTTCGTAAGTGGTGAGAAGTTATAAATTGTGCCCATTGAGAATCATCCCTTCGTTTACGGTCTTCAGGTAGGTGGCGATTTTGCCGTCCTCTCCGATTTCGCAAACCCGAAAGGAAGGGAAGGGATTGCCCCATGAACCGCCAAAATGTCCAGACCAGAGGAATGGTTTTTTCCGGTAAAGCATTTGTCCATCCACGTCATGATCATGACCGTGAAAGGTGGCTTTGACATTGGGGTAGCTGGTTACTAAATCAAGAAAATCGGTGCAAGCCACACCATGGCGAGTCCAGTCATTTTGGGAGATGTGGATGAAGACGACTACCTGTTCCAGCTGGTTAAATTCTTCGAGTTTGGCAGAAGCAAACGCTAAATCTGCACATAGGTATTCTCCGGTTTCATTGGAACAGTCTAGCAGGATAACTCCCAACTGATTTTGATGGATAAATGCAAAATTGCTGGGTCTTCCCCAGATTTCCTCCCAAGTCTCTAGGCTCACCCGATCATGATTTCCCCGGCAAGTAAAATAGGGAACGGAGAGTTGATCGTAGGCTTTTTTGACCTCCGGCATCCAGTTAGGGTCATCATGAATCAGGTCCCCGTTAAATACGACGAAATCCAGGTCTTTTTCTTGGTTAAGCGCCTGGATAAGTTGCTGATGGGAAGCCTTAAAATCGGTGTCGGGTTGACCGAAATGGCCATCAGAGGCGGTGATAAACTTGATTTTGGTCTTTTTGGGAAAATCCATTTTCCCATGAAGCAAAAAGGGCATAGTCATAAGAGATGAACCAATGAGGCTGATTTTTTGGAGAAAAGGTCTGCGTTGCATGAATACAAGATATTTTAAAATAGGGGAAAGAAATAGAATCCAGTGGAATTTTGCCTTTCAGAATTTTTAAACAAGTGCCAGTTTCGAAGCTAAGTGTTGATAATTAATAATTTATCAACTTATTTTTTGAAAATAAATGAATAGAAGCGGATCTTTGCATGCCCTTAAAAATTCACCTTTAAAAATGCGGAAAACGCTTTGGTCATTTATTTTACTAGTCCTTCTTTTTTTGACCGCAAACCAGGCGTTGATGGGACAATGCACGGATTGTGACGTTACCGTGGATGGGAATAATGCGCCGGTAGGCACATTTTCAAATGGAGCGAAAGTTTGCATCACGGGAAACCGGACCACCCAGCTCACTTTTGATAATAGAAATGCTATTCAGATCTGCCTAGCGGATGGTGCTTCTTGGAATGGAGATTTCAATCAATTAGCAGGCCTGAGTGAAATTCAAAATTATGGTTCTTTAACCTTTAATTCCAATCCCAATGGAAACTGGACCATCACCAACTATGGATCATTGGAATTCAGTCAAAACTTAAATTCCAATAAGACGATTTTCAATTTTGGTCAAATGACCGTCAATGGAAATTTTAATGTGAATTCAAATTCCAGATTAGAAAGCAATGGAACCCTGGCTATCAGTGGAAGCACCAATTTTAACAGTAATGGAAATGTGGTGTTAGTTGGAGAAACCTTTATTGCAGGGTCCGTGGTGGTCAATTCCAATACCGATATCCAACTGTCGGGAAATTTTGAAATTTCTGGGGCACTTCAGCTCAATTCGAATAGCTCCATTTCAGGGATCAATTCTAATTTCTGTAATTTTTTATCCGTAGGAGGCGCTTTCTCGAATGGGGGTCAAATCAGAGGAAACGGGCTCGAATCACCCAATTCCATTTTGTACGTGAATAAAACACCGAGCGGAACGGCACTCTCGGAAGGAGCCCAGGTTGGGGCTTGTCCAAGTTTCGACTGTGTGGAAACCTATTCGGTTTTGACTAGCAATGGGTTTGATGAAATTTATATTTATCATTGTTCGGATAAGTTGACAATTCCTGAGCTGTTGGCAGATGAAGAGATTTTGGACGTGGAAGTAGCTTTAGTTGCTGGTGCAGGTGGAGGTGGTTTTGGAGAGGCTGCCGGAGGAGGCGGAGCAGGCGGAGTAGTGACTGCGAATGGAATTTCCTTAAAGGTAGGCCAAACCTATCCGGTGGCGGTAGGACCGGGTGGATATGGATCCAACCAGGCCAATACACAAGGCCATAGTGGCTACCCCTCTGTTTTTTTTGGATTGATTGCCAACGGCGGAGGTGGGGGTGGATCCAAAGGTCAGGGTTTTCAGGATGGTCTTCCGGGAGGAAGTGGTGGGGGCGCCGGAGCGGATGAAACAGGTGGTGGAAATGGCAACGGCAACGGCAACGGCAACGGCAACGGCAACGGCAATGGCAACGGCAACGGCAAAGGGAATGGCAACGGGAATGGCAAAAATAGACTGAACAATAATGGCCAGGGTAATGGAGGGCAAAGCCAAAACGCTAATGGCAAGGGTAACGCAAATGGAAATCGGGGGGGGAATGGAGAAAATGGAGGAAATAGTAATCAATTGAATGGCGGAGGAGGCGGAGGAGCAGGATCCAATGGATTAGACGGTAAAAATAATAATCCTGGAGAGGGAGGTGCTGGTATTTCTCTTGCTATTTTGAACGGGTTCTCTGGGATACCCAATGCCTTTGCAGGTGGAGGGGGAGCCACCGGACGAAATCCTGCCCAGCAATATGGAAAAGGTACGGGAGGATTTTTTTCAGGAATAAAACTGGGAGGAGACGGGGATCATTTGGATCCTGGAGACTCTAATTCTGATGGAATCGGTCAGGAAGGGCGTCCCAATACCGGTTCGGGTGGAGGGGCTGGAAGTGTCCGAGGGGGCGCGGGTTCGGCCGGTAAAGTCATCATTCGAATCTCTTATCGCATTTTGGCCTTGGAGTTTGATCAAATAAATGCGGTTTATGATCCCAAATTCCAAAGCGTAAAGGTCGATTGGTCTTTATTTGCACAGCAGGGAGACCTGAATCTGACCGTACAGCGATCAACAGATCAAACCAAAACCTGGGATGAAATCTATCAGATGGACACCTTGGTGGAAGAAAATTCGAAGCTGTCATTTTCTTTCCAGGATCAGGAATTAGCCCGAGCACATGAAACTATTTTCTACCGCATCAAAGGAGAAGATTCAAACGGAAAAATCGGTTTTAGCAATCTGGTTTCTGTTCAGCTGCCTGCCCAGTCTGAAGGTGCGCTTTGGAAGGTTTTTCCCAATCCGATTGGCACATCCGATGTTCAAATTATACCTGCAGGTTTGGAAAGAGAGTTTACAGGTGAGATTGGAGTTGCCCTTTCTGATTTTTCCGGAAAAGCATTTAGTTTTATCGCATCGAATCCGGTAGAATTAGCTCAAAGATTAAATGAATACCTTAAATCAGCCAAAAAAGGAATTTACGTGCTTCAACTCTCTGACTCTAGGGGGCAAAGCATAATCAAGCTGATGAAGTAACCTGCCCATTCCTATTCTGAGGGCTGGGATTTACCTACGTTTTATAAAAATCCCTGCTTGAATTTTTCATCCAGCAGGGATTTTTTACCCCAATTGATCTTAGTTGTTTGCTTCCACCCATTTTCTGGCCTGAATGAAAGCCTCTAGCCAAGGGGTGAACTCATCCTGCCTCTGGCTTGGATAATGAGCCCAGTTCCAGGGTTTCAGACTTCGTTCGATGTGTGGCATAATCGCCAGATGTCTGCCATCCTCTGAAGCAATTCCCGCTACTGCATAATCCGAACCGTTGGGGTTACCGGGATAGGCATCATAGCTATATTTCATGCCAATCTGATAGCTGCTTTCGGTCTCGGGTAATTGGAATTTTCCTTCTCCATGAGCTACCCATACCCCCAATCGCTGACCGCTCAAAGCACCAAGCATGACGGTATTGTTTTGCGGAATAGTCACGTTGACAAATGCTGATTCAAATTTGTGGCTCTCATTGTGAAGCATTTTGGCCTTGGAAGCATTTGTTTTCCCAACCAAACCTAATTCAACCATCAGTTGACAGCCGTTACAAACGCCCAAGCTAAGCGTATTAGCTCTAGCGTAAAACTGATCCAGTGCCTGTTTGGCTTTTGGATTATACAGGAATGCACCAGCCCAACCTTTGGCTGAACCCAATACATCGGAATTGGAAAATCCGCCCACAAATACAATCATGTTTACATCGGAAAGATCCTCCCGCCCGGCTATTAGATCGGTCATGTGAATATCTTTCACTTCAAAGCCAGCCAGCCAAAGGGCATAGGCCATTTCCCGATCTCCATTTACCCCTTTTTCTCGGATGATGGCGGCCTTGGCTTTTCCTTTTTGATTTCGGAAAGGATCCAGTCCCGCCTTTTTGAGATTTCCTTCCCAATCCCGCGCAAATGCATAGCTTAGCGGTTGATTTTTGTAATTCTCAAATCGGTCTTTGGCGAGTTTTTCTCCGCTTTGTTTTCTATCCAATAGATAGGAGGAGCGAAACCAGATATCCCGCATTTCAGATACAGATACAGTTAAATCAAGTCCATCAAGACGGACCTGCCCTCCCGTATTGACATCGGCAATGGAAATGAAATCGATCCCGTAATTATGTAAAATAGCCCGAACTTTTTCAGTTTCGTTTACTTGAATCAATACACCTGGATTTTCTGCAAAAAGCGCTTTTACCAAATCTGGTTCCCCGAATCGGTCTGTTTTTACGTTCAGTCCTGCTTGAGCAGAGGGAAAACACATTTCCAAAAGTGAGGTGATTATTCCTCCTGCTGAGATATCGTGACCGGACAAAACCAATCCCTGCTCGATTAGTTTTTGCACCGCCATAAAGGCATGGCTAAAGTAGTCTGCGTCTTGGACGGTAGGTGTTTCTTGACCGATCTTGTTGAGCACCTGGTAAAAGCTTGATCCGCCAAGTTTGGCAGCGTCTTTTGAAAAATCGATCCAGTAGATTTTAGAACCTTCCACAGGCTGAAGTGCAGCTTTAACGGTTTTATTGATGTCAGCGCATTCTCCCACCGTAGAAATGATCACAGTTCCTGGGGCATAAACCACTTTACCGTCGGGATATTTTTGCGTCATGGATAGGGAATCTTTTCCTGTCGGAATGTTGATTCCCAGTTCGATCGCAAAATTAGATACCGCTTCCACAGCCCGGTATAGCCTGTCGTTTTCCCCCTTGTTTTTTGCCGGCCACATCCAGTTGGCAGAAAGGGAAATGCCTTTCATTCCTTCAGCAATGGGGGCAAAAACCAAGTTGGTCAGGGCTTCTGCGATCGCCAATCTGCTGCCTGCCTCCGGATTAGCTAATGCTGCTACAGGAGCATGCCCGATGGAAGTAGCAATTCCTTTGTTTCCGGTGTAGTCCAAGGCCATAACCGCCACATCATTGAGAGGAAGTTGGATCTCGCCGACGGTTTGCTGCGTGGCTACCCGCCCGGTAACGGACCGGTCCACCTTATTGGTCAACCAGTCTTTACAGGCTACTGCTTCGAGCTGAAGGACTGCTTCCAGATAGGATTTTAGCTGTGCGATTTGATAACTTCCCTCACTAAAGTCAGCATGGGAAGTAGCATCTTCCAGGATAGTTTTTGGAGAGGAACCAAACATATACCTCAAATTCCAATCTACCGGTTTTTCACCGGTTTTTTGATTTTCAAACTTGAAATGCATGTCTCCAGTTGTCTCCCCGACCACGTAAAAAGGCGCTCTTTCCCGTTCAGAGAGCTGTTTTAGTGTGGGGATGTCTTTTTTGTCCACGACCATTCCCATTCGCTCTTGGGACTCATTGCCGATAATTTCCTTCGCAGATAGGGTAGGGTCACCTACGGGTAATTGATCGATGTGAATCGTTCCTCCGGTATTTTCAACCAGTTCGGAAAGACAATTTAAGTGTCCTCCCGCACCGTGATCGTGAATGGAAATAATCGGGTTGTCCTCGCTTTCGGCCATAGCCCGAATGACGTTGGCTACCCGTTTTTGCATCTCCGGGTTTGAGCGTTGAATCGCATTGAGTTCGATCGCATTGGAAAGCTCCCCGGTATTGAGGGAAGAGACCGCTGACCCCCCCATCCCGATGCGGTAATTGTCTCCGCCCATGATGACGATTTGATCTCCGGTTTTCGGTTCTGCTTTTTTGGTGTATTTGGCATTGGTGAAGCCTACACCACCGGCAAGCATGATGACTTTGTCAAAGCCATATTGTGTCCCATTTTCCTCGTGTTCAAAGGTTAGCAGGGAGCCTGAAATCAAGGGTTGACCAAATTTATTTCCAAAGTCCGAAGCCCCATTGGAGGCTTTGATCAAAATATCCATCGGGGTCTGATAGAGCCAGGGTCTTTCGGTAAGTTTCTCTTCCCAAGATCGATTCTTTTCACTCCTAGGGTAAGAGGTCATGTAAACGGCAGTTCCCGCCAATGGGATAGAGGCCGTTCCTCCAGCCAGACGGTCTCGGATTTCCCCACCTGATCCCGTTGCCGCACCGTTGAAAGGCTCGACGGTAGTGGGAAAATTGTGGGTTTCCGCTTTCAGGGAAATGACCGTGTCGATTTCGCGCTGTTCAAAAAAGTCGGCTTGATGTTGGGTTTTAGGGGCAAATTGAAAAGCTTTGGGGCCTTGTACGAATGCCACATTGTCTTTGTAGGCAGAAGCGATTCGATTTGGGTTTTTCTTGGACGTTTCCTTGATGAGTTGAAACAGAGTCATCGGTTTTTCTTCCCCATCAATGATAAAGGTGCCATTAAAGATTTTGTGCCGGCAATGCTCTGAATTGACCTGGGAAAATCCAAAAACCTCCGAGTCCGTCAAGGGTCTTCCGAGTTGATCGGAAACCTTTTCAAGATAGCTTACCTCTTCCTCACTGAGCGCGAGTCCTTCTTTCTGATTGTAGGAGGCGATATCCTCAACCTGCTGTATGGATTCGGGTTGAATATCAATGTCAAAAATCTGTTGCGTGAGCCCATCGTATGCCTTTTGAAGCATGGGATCTAGTTGATCCCCTTCAGATATAGGGGAAAATTCTTCAATCCGCTGAATTCCAGAGATGCCCATATTGAGGGTGATTTCCACCGCATTGGTGGACCAGGGAGTGATCATTTCCTTTCGTGGTCCGGAAAATTTTCCAGTTATCTGAGCATCTGAAAGGGCTTGGGCCTCTCCAAAAAGCCAGGAGAGTTTAGCAAGATCATCAGGGGCGAAAGGTTGAGGGGTCTGTACAGCGTAAACGCTTTTTTGAGGGGATTCAAAGAAGAAAATCATGTCCTTGAGCTGGTAAGCTGCAAAGGTAAGGAATTGGTAGAAGGAATGGAAAAGCAAAAGATGAGAAAATCCTTCCCTTTTCCATTCTTTGAAAGAAATCCTTAAAATAGACCGCTGATGGTACCCTCCTGGTCGATATCAATCCTTTCGGCGGCAGGGACTAGCGGTAGGCCTGGCATCCTGAGGATTTCCCCAGCGATAGGAATGATAAATCCTGCCCCAGCTGCTATTTCGAAATCTCGGATTTGAACCTCAAATCCTTGTGGTCTTCCAAGCTTTTTCTCATCATCACTGAGACTTTTTTGGGTTTTTGCGATGCAAATGGGGAGATTGCCATAGCCCAACTCTTCAAATCTCTTTAGTTTATTTTTAGCGGCCTGAGTTAACACCACAGCGTCTGCTCCATAAATGGTTTGGGCTACTTTTTCGATTTTGAGAACTGGGCTGTCTTCTAGATTATAGGTGAATTTTATTCCTTTGGAATCATTTTGTTCGGCCGTTTTTACCACTTTTTGAGCAAGGTCTACACAACCTAGTCCGCCCTTGGCCCATCCCTCACTTAGTGCCGCTGAAATGCCTTTTCGTTCACAATAATCCAAAAGAAGTGATTTTTCCGTCTCGGTATCACTTGAGAAGACATTGATCGCAATTACCACCGGTACACCGAATGAGTTGAGTGCGTCCAGGTGACCATCCAGATTTGCAAACCCTTGAGTTAAGGCTTCGATATGCTCTTTTTCCAGATCCTTCAAGGCCTGACCTCCGTGATATTTTAAGGCTCGTATGGTAGCTACAAGTACGATGGCTTTCGGTGCTAGTTGGGCTTGGCGACACTTGATGTTTAGGAATTTTTCTGCGCCGAGATCTGACCCAAAACCGGCTTCGGTCACCACATAATCGCTGAGGCTCATTGCGATTTTAGTCGCTAAAATTGAATTGGTACCTTGTGCGATATTCGCAAATGGCCCTCCATGGATTAGCGCAGGATTGTGCTCGAGGGTTTGGACAAGATTGGGCTTGATCGCCTCTTTCATCAAAGCGGCCATGGCCCCTTGCGCATGGAGGTCTCGGGCAAAAATGGCCTCACCCGACAGGGTATCTCCGATGTAGATCTGTGCAAAACGCGCTTTGAGATCAGAGATGCTTTTACTTTGGCATAAAATAGCCATGACCTCGCTAGCCGCCGTGATAGTGAACCCGCTTTCCCGAGGAATTCCACCGGTGGTTCCTCCCAATCCCAAAACAATACTGCGAAGCGCCCGGTCATTCATGTCCAAGGTCCGTTTCCAAAGTACTTTTCTAGGATCTAAATGAAGGTTTCTCTTTTTGCTTTGCATGTTATTGTCAATCAATACCGCCAAAAGATTATTTGCCTTTTCAATAGCAGAAAAGTCCCCTGTAAAGTGTAGATTGATGTCTTCCATTGGAATAACCTGACTTCGTCCTCCGCCGGCAGCCCCTCCTTTAATACCAAAGACAGGACCCAGGCTCGGCTCACGGATTACCGCAGTGCCTTTTTTTCCGATTTGGTTCAAAGCGTCCACCAAGCCGATCGTAGTAGTGGTTTTGCCTTCCCCAGCAGGAGTGGGCGTAATGGCAGTAACCAGAATGAGCTTACTTCTTTGGACTGCCTCTTCCTCTAAAAATGACAGCGGAAGTTTGGCTTTAAATTTTCCATAGTATTCTAGGTCTTTCTCTGGAATGGACAGCTTTTCTGCAATTTCACGGATGGGGGCCGGAACGGTTAGATTTGCAATTTCGAGATCGGTCATGGAATTAAATTTTTAGCGAAGTTAAGGTGGAGACTTGGTAATTCATGGGTCAAGCGTTTGTTTAAAAAATGATTTTAGTCAGTTGAGCATTCCTGAGTTAGGATCCTACTAGTCGTTTACCGTTATTCCCATTCATGCTCTTTGACCCCTAGAAAGTTGGGTTGAATTTGCCCAGCACTTACCAAAAAAAAATAGGCTGGGGGTAGTGGTGTTCCTGTTTTCCATCCAGTAGTCAGAAGCTTGAAAAACTGCGTTAAAAAAAACCAAACGGATATAGTTACCAGATGAAGCTAATCAAACGCTGTGGATGAAAACCAATTCTTCAAATGGGAGAGGTAAGCAGTCAAGGAAGTGCTCGAAGCCATCGTGGAACCTGGTTTTGACATTCTTCGGAGGCAGACCGATGGGAGGTCTTAGCTGGTCGAAGAATAGCTCACAGGATAATTTTGAAAATTTTCCTGCTCTACTGAAACCGATGAGAAGAAAGTTCGTGAAAGTCTCTTGTTGCATCAGCTTTTAAATGAAAAGGCTCCAGTGATTTTTGGGAAGCGTGATGGATTCTGGGTGCTCCTATCTTCGAACATGGTAAAAAAGCTAAAGGAAGTAAACGGAAACATTCCCCTATTGTAGGTTGCAAAACGGAAAGTTTCCTTGCGATTTGCCCAAAACCGTGATCAAAAAGAATGGGGGCTGATCCAGTACCCAACCTGGGGCATGCCAATTTGCCATTCTGGGTTTCCCTAATTTTCAATCCCATGTAATCGAGCTGGACTAAAAAGTCATTCACTGGTAGGAGGATCGACCCCGCCAGATTCCTGGTAACCTTTACCCTTCAATTATACCTCTATACCATTTTTATTAAGGGTAAGGAGAACATAAAAATGGGAAAAAATGAAGCTTAAAAAACAAAATAAAATATTTCAAAATCAACTAATTATAGATGAAAAGTAATCGTATGGTTTGCTGTGAACTTTCTTTCAAAATAATATTTGATGAAAAACCATGGAAACTTTGTGGATGTAAATAGTTTCCGTAGTTTTGTGTCCCAATTCTAATGATTGCGTGGAGATGAGAGATAAAATATTGGATGTTTCAATGGAGCAGTTCGCCCGCTATGGAGTCAGGAATATTACCATGGACGACCTGGCAAGGCAAGTAGGGATATCCAAAAAAACACTGTATCAGGAATTCAAGGATAAAAAGGAGTTGGTCATGGAGGCATTTCATCGAATGCTTTCCTTGGATCAAGAGAAAATGTGCTTTATCATGGAGTCTGAAGACGGCGTCATTGAGCACTTGGTCAATTTGTCAAAATTGATGCGCGAGCGACTCAGCGGAATTAATCCGATTGCCATTTTGGAAGTCCAGAAATATTTTCCTGATGCCTGGGAGATTTTCGAGAAGCATAAGGAAGAAGTGATCCTATTGGATCTGGTCAATGTCCTGGAGAAGGGCAAGAAACTAGGCTATTTCAGAGAGGAAATCGATTCCACTATCTTAGCCCGACTCCGGGTGAATCAAATCACTTCCGCTTTGGAGCAAACCAATCACCACACCGATTCACATGACCTAGTGGAGGTCCAAATGGAAATGATGGATCATTTTCTTCATGGGATATTCACTCAAAAAGGTCGTGAAGCTTATTATAGTCAACAGAAAAAACAAGATTGAACCCTACAGGAATGAAAAAAAACCTTTTTGCCTTATGGCTGATTTTCTCATTTTCTTTAGCCCTTCAGGCTCAGGAGCAGGTGAGAATGACTCTACAAGAGGCACTTTCACTCTCTCTTGAGAATAACGTCAATGTTAAAAACGCCAGACTGGAGACTTTAATCTCCAAGGCTACGATTAAGGAAACTACTGCCAGTGGCCTTCCTCAAATCAACGGTGCATTTGATGTAAACTACAATCCGGCGATTCCGGTTGTCTTCTTACCGAATGAACCGCCCTTTGGAGATCCAAACATCCCTTCGGATGTAATTCCAGCGCGATTTGGGGTGAGTTTTACCTCTTCCTTAAGCGCAAATGTCCGCCAGATGATTTTTGATGGGTCATTCTTTGTAGGTCTCCGCGCGGCCAAGACCTACAAGCAACTCACCGATTATGATCTGGAAAAAACAGAAACCGATGTAATCGAGTCGGTCAAGAAGGCTTATTTTGGCGTCTTGGTGAACCAGGAGCGAATCAGACTGGCCCAGTCAAATCTTGCGCGGGTGGATACACTTTTGAATGAAACACGGGCCTTAAATGAGGCAGGTTTTGCCGAGAAAATTGATGTGTCGAGAATTCAGGTTCAACGAAACAACACCTTCACCCAGTTGGAGCGAAGTCGCGCGGCACTGGAGATTTCCATGCAGCTTTTAAAACTGCAAATCGGCCTTCCGATGGAATACGACTTGGAGTTGGAAGAAAATTTGGAAGAGTTCAATAGTTTGGAAGAGGTCTCCGCGCTGTTGACCGAACAGGGATCTGAGCGAATTGAAGTCAAACAAGTCAATACCAATATTGAATTGGTCGGATTGGACATTAAAAACAATCAGTCTCAATATATGCCTTCGATCGATTTTGTGGGGAACATTCAGCGAGCCGGGGCAGGGAATGAAATCAGTTCGGTGTTCAATAGTCAAAATTGGTTTGGAAGCTCCCTGATTGGGGTGAGTATGACAATTCCGATTTTTGACGGGTTTTTAAAAAGTGCTAAGATCCAAAAGAATAGGATACAGATTCAGCAGTTGGAAAATCAGCGAAATTACCTCAAGGAAAGTATAAAAAGCGAAATTTTCTCTGCTAAAACTAACTTGAAAAATGACTTAAGTTTACTTCAAGTTCAACAGGAAAATCTGGCCTTGGCTCGAGAAGTCTTTGATATGGCCCGAATCAAATACAATGAAGGAGTGGGATCCAATCTCGAAGTAGTGGAAGCTGATGCGGCATTAATCGAGGCAGAGATCAATTATTTATCCGCACTTTACGACGGCTTAGTTTCCAAAGTGGATTTGGAAAAAGCCCTAGGAATATTAAAAACATCAATTGAAAATCAAACCAACTAGTATCCTTTTTCTGAAAGGAGAAAAACCGTAAAAATGACCATGAAAGGAACCTTGAAATTTTTACCCATCAGCTTTGCGATGATTTTGGCAGTGAGCTGTGCACAAGAGGATAGCATCGAAGCGAAAAAGGCGGAGTTGGAAAAGCTAAAAGCTGAAGTGATTGAGCTCAACGGCTCCATCCGCGAATTAGAATCCGAGCTGACCAAGTTGGATCCGGAGTTTGCCAAACAAAATCAAAAGTCCATTCTCATCACCACCGCGGATGCTCAGAAAAGCAATTTTGAGCATTTTGTAGAGGTGACCGGAGCAGTCTTGTCTAAGAAAAATGTTAGCATTTCTGCTGAAACTTCGGGTAGGATTGTCGAAATCCCAGCCATCGAAGGAATGCGGGTCAATACAGGGCAAGTGTTAGCTCAAATCGATGCGGAAGGGATTCAACGAAATATCGAAGAAGTCGAAAACTCGTTACAATTGGCACGTACGCTTTTTGAAAAACAGGAGCGGTTGTGGAATCAGCAGATCGGGACAGAAGTCCAATACCTGGAAGCAAAAAACAGAAAAGAAGGATTGGAGCGAAATCTGGCTTCATTAAAAACCCAATTGGATAAAGCTTTTGTCCGGGCACCCTTTAACGGAACGATCGAGACCGTACAGGTAAGATTGGGAGAGTTGGTTCAGCCAGGTACTCCGATGTTCCAGTTTGTAGGGGAAAGTGACCTTTTTATCGAGGCGGATATTTCGGAATCCTACGTGGGTGTTTTGAATAAAGGGGATTCGGTCAGGGTAAATTTCCCATCCATTGGTCAGGAAATAAAAACCAAAGTATCCTCGGTAGGCTCCATCATCAACCCAAACAATCGGACCTTCAAAGTAGAGGTATTTTTGCCCAAGCTAGAAATGGTCAAGCCTAATATGCTAGCGGTCATGAAGATCAAAGATTATGAAAATCCCAATGCGGTGGTCGTTCCGTCCAAATTGGTATTGAGTGATAATCAAGGGGACTATGTTTTTGTAGTGAAGGAAGGAAAGGCTCAAAAAATCTACGTGAAGCGAGGAAAAACCTTCCAGCAGAATGCCGAGATTCTCGAGGGCTTGACAGGAAATGAGCAGTTGGTGGATAAAGGCTTCCGAGAAGTAGGAGACAATTTTAATGTGAACATTGCGCAGCAGTAAATCATGGCCGAGCAAAAAAAATTAAATACAACAAGAGAGTTTGGGATCACTAGTGCGAGTGTGGATAATTCCACCTCGATCGTAATTCTGACCCTGATCATCACGGTATTGGGATTGGGTGCCTACCGTACCATGCCCAAAGAGAGTTTTCCCGAAGTCGTTATTCCCACCGTTTATGTGGGAACGCCTTATCCCGGCAATTCTCCCGTGGATATGGAAAACTTGATCACTCGACCGATTGAGAAGGAGCTTAAATCCCTCAATGATGTAAAGGATATCAAATCCACTTCGGTTCAGGATTTCTCTTCGATTGTCGTAGAATTTAATCCAGGTGTGGAGATTTCAAAAGCCATCCAGGATGTCAAAGACGCAGTGGATAAATCCAAGAGTGAATTGCCTTCAGATTTGGATCAAGATCCGAATGTATTAGAAGTGAATACCTCTGATTTCCCGATTATGAATGTGAATATTTCTGGGAATTATTCGGAAGCCGAACTGAAGAAATTTGGGGAATATTTGGAAGATGAAATTGAAAAGCTTCCCGAAATCTCAAAAGCTGATCTGGCCGGAACGGTAGAGCGTGAAATTCAAATCAATGCAGATCCTTACAAAATGGAGTCTGTTGGGGTGACCTTTGATGATATCGCCAATGCAGTGAGATCCGAGAATGTAACCATTTCAGGAGGTAGTATCAGAGGAGGTGATTTTCAGCGTACGCTTCGGGTGGATGGGGAATTTACCGATCCCATGGATATTTTGGATGTGATTGTCAAAACGGATAATCAAAAAATCGTCTATCTCCGGGATGTGGCTGAGGTAAAGGATACCTATAAAGACCGGACCTCCTATGCTAGAATGAAAAACCTCCCGGTGGTCACGATCAATGTAGTCAAACGAAGCGGGGAGAATTTGTTGTTTGCCGCAGATAAAATCAAGCAAATCATCGAAGAAACCAAAGCCAACCGGTTTCCACCGGATTTGGAGATTACCATCAACAATGATCAAAGTAAAACTACCCGTACTCAGGTCAGTGATTTGGAAAACTCCATCATTTTTGGAGTGATCCTAGTCGTATTAGTTTTGATGTTTTTCCTAGGATTTCGCAATGCCCTTTTCGTAGGGTCCGCTATTCCGCTTTCGATGTTTATTTCCTTTTTGGTGCTCAATGCCTTTGGGATCACCCTCAATTTGATGGTGTTGTTTTCCCTGATCTTGGCTTTGGGAATGCTCGTGGATAATGGAATCGTAGTGGTGGAGAATATTTACCGTTTGATGTCTGAGGGCAAATCTCCGATCGTCGCGGCAAAAGAAGGAGTAGGAGAGGTGGCTTGGCCCATTATTACATCCACAGCGACTACTCTTGGCGCTTTTATGCCCTTGGCATTTTGGCAGGATACGATCGGTGATTTCATGAAATACCTGCCGATTACTTTAATTATCGTATTGACTTCCTCTCTTTTTGTAGCCTTGGTTATCAATCCGGTCATGACTTCCATGTACATGAAAATTGAAGACGTTACCAAAGAAAAGCCCAAGCAAAAATCAATTATTGTTGCAGGTATATTTCTGGTCTTGTCTACGATTTTTTATCTACTGGGATGGACGGCCTTTGGATCACTGACCTTGGTAGCTTGTGTGTTGACCCTATTCAATGTGTTTTTACTCAGAAAGGCGATCCGATGGTTTCAGACGGTTTTTTTGGTTCGATTGGAAAATGCCTATGAAGGTCTTTTAACGTATTCTCTTCGAGGTAAAAATCCTTACTTCCTATTCGGTGGGATCAATTTACTCTTACTCTTCTCGCTGGCTCTGCTTTTTATCAGAGCCCCAAAGGTGCTTTTCTTTCCGGATAATCAACCGCAATTGATCAATGTCTATGTGGAGTTTCCAATGGGAACCGATATTGAGGCAACCAATGAATTTGTGGATGAATTTGAGGATCGAATCGCCGAAAGTTTGGGTGAATACAATGAGATCATTGAGTCGATGATTTCCCAAATCGGGGAAGGAACCAGTGATCCGACCGAAGGATCCACGGGAGAGGCTACCCCACATAAAGCCAAAATCACCATTGGCTTTGTAGACTACATCGACCGGCAGGGAGTCAATACCAATAAGGCGATGGAAGAAATTCGTGAAATCGCCGAAGATTATGCGGGGGTGCTGATTACTGTGGATAAACAAAAGGCCGGA
This sequence comes from Algoriphagus sp., assembly GCF_024305035.1. GTDB lineage: Bacteria > Bacteroidota > Bacteroidia > Cytophagales > Cyclobacteriaceae > Algoriphagus. The sequence goes on along the minus strand of NZ_JAMWZB010000017.1, from coordinate 90,613 downwards.
CCTCCGGTAGGAAAAGCGATCAACATTGAGTTTTCCGGAGAGGACTACGATCAGTTGATCAGTTGTGTCAACCGTACCCTTGAATTTCTCAACAGTAAAAATGTGCCCGGGGTGGAGGAATTAAAGACCGATTTGTCTTTGGGGAATCCAGAGCTTATCGTGGATATAGACCGCGACAAAGCACGGAGATTTGGACTTTCCACCTCTACCATCGCCACTGAAATGAGGACCTCACTGTTCGGGTTGGAGGTTTCCAAGTACAAAGAGGGGGAAGATGATTATCCGATTCAACTTCGATTGAAAGAGGATTATCGCTACGACGTCAATGCGCTGATCAATAAAAAAATAGGTTTCCGGGATAAGTTTGGGGAGAAACGTGAAGTGCCGGTTTCTGCTGTTGCAGACATTGAATTTGGGTCCACGTATGGCTCGGTCAAGCGAAAAGACTTGGAAAAAGCAGTAACTATTTATTCCAATGTTTTGGACGGATACAATGCTACTGAGATCAATTTAGCCCTTCGGGAATACATGGCTGGTTTCGAAGTTCCAGATGGAATTTCCGTTAAATTCACAGGAGAGCAGGAGGAACAGGCCAAGTCGATGGAGTTTTTGATCCGAGCCCTAGGAATTGCAGTATCCCTGATTTTCTTGATTATCGTAGCTCAGTTTAACTCGGTGACCACTCCATTCATCATCATGGCCTCGGTGGTATTGAGCACCATTGGTGTGTTTTTGGGATTGGTGATTTTCAATATGGATTTTGTGGTGATCATGACCGGGATTGGAATTATTTCACTTGCAGGGGTAGTGGTAAACAATGCGATTGTATTGATTGACTACACGAACTTGGTGCGGGCCAGAAAACGAGAAGAACTCGGGGTGTCTGAAGGTCAGTATTTGTCTTATCAGGATTTAGTGGGAAGTATCGTCGAATCCGGAAAGACGCGTCTCAGACCAGTCTTGCTTACTGCCATAACTACCGTATTGGGCTTAATTCCACTGGCCATCGGAATGAATATCAATTTCGGTACCTTATTGAGCGAATTTGACCCTCAATTTTACGTCGGCGGTGACAACGCAGATTTTTGGGGACCAATGGCTTGGACGGTCATATTTGGGTTAACCTTTGCAACCTTCCTTACGTTAGTGATTGTACCAGTCATGTACTTGCTGGCAGATAAATTGAACATGAAGCTGCGAAAGATAAAGGCATGATTGATTTAAGGTTGGTGGTTTTTTAGACAAAACCTCCGGGACATTGTTCCGGGGGTTTTTAAGTTTAGAGCCTGTCCGATCCTTCCAAGGAAAAGAGAATCACTAGCTGCCCAAAAAAACAAAAAAGCCCATAAACTGGGCTTTTTTAATTTCAACTCAAGGCTAGAAGGGAAGGTCCTCTTCTCGGGTTTCAGCCGGTTCTAGGGTAGAGGCAGGGGATTCGGAATTTCTTTTACCCAAAAACAGGAAGTCGTGCACGACGATTTCGGTGGTGTATCGTTTAATTCCTTCTTTGTCCGTATAGCTCCGGTTGGAAATTTTGCCTTCAATGGCAATCTCAGAGCCTTTGTCTGTGAATTTTTCGAGAATCTCAGCTTGTTTTCCCCAAAGAACCAAGCGATGCCAGGTGGTATTTTCCACGCGTTCGCCTTCTTGATTTTTGTAACTTTCGTTAGTTGCCAGGGACACTTTTCCCAGGACTTGTCCGGAGTCGAATTTTTGAAGTTCTACTTTGTCACCCAAGTGACCGATGAGCTGTACTTTGTTTCTTAGCGCATTCATATGGTTTGTTGTTTTAGTGAATGATGATTTTTTGATTTCGCCAGAAGTAAATCGTTGAGCCAAAATTGCATCCCAGGCCAAGAACCAGTCGGGAGACAGTCGAAAGTATCCGATAGTTGTCGTTTGTTATCAAATAAATTTGAGGGAATGATCAGCTAGACATTCAGGTTTTTAATAAATTTATGATCGATGAGCTAGTGGGATTTTCCCTATGAAATCTAGCAGGATTACGAAGTCACCCAGGGTAGGATGTCAACCCTGCAAGATTCCAGGTGACCTTTAGGATGAACTTAAAAACACCTGTAATGCTGGTAAGAATAAATCTTATCCAGGAGGATGATTATTCGAGTATTCTATTTGACCCTTGAAAAAATAATTGATAAACAGATGAATCTACCAATTACCGAGCAAATGCTTCGAGAAATAACCGAAGATTTGGAAATGGGCGCCACTTGTTATGTGGATAAAAATACCGGTGAAGTGCTGTCTATTCCAGAGGGCTGGGATTCTTTTGTCGATCGAAAACTATGGCAAGATATCATTGATAAAATCGATCAAAACTGGGATGACTATTGGGTCATCAGACCCATGGAGTCCTGGGAGGCATTTGAGGTGATGGAGGACTTTGTGGATTCGTTGGAAGACAGCAAAGTAGCCCGACGCCTGACAAACAGTCTTCAACACCGAAAGCCCTTTCAACAATTTAAGCGCATGATTCATGAATCTGACCTTCAAAAAGAGTGGTTTGCCTACAAGCTGAAACGCTATGCGGATTATATTCGAAACACACCGGATAAAGGGTTACCGGATGAATCGTGAAAATTTGGGTATTTGCTTTATTTTTGAACGATAGGATGTCATGTAAACGGTTGCTTTTCCTTTGAAAAAAATAACGATAGTCCCTGCTGAAATAAACGATTTGCCAGACGTGCTTAGCCTGGCCCGGACTGCTTTTATCCAAGCTTTCACCAGTGGAAACAAACCCGAAAATGTCCAACATTACTTGAATGAAGCCTTTACTTTGACACAGCTGAAAAAGGAGTTTGAAATCCCTTCCTCCCATTTTTTCTTGGCAAAAGGAGAGGATCAGCTTTTAGGTTATCTCAAAGTCAATGAAACGCCTTCCCAAACCGATATTCAGGATCCGGAAAGTTTGGAAATCGCCAGATTATATGTCCTTGAGGATTACCTGGGAAGGGGAGTGGGGCCCGCATTATTAAATTTTGCTATGGAGCTAGCCCGCCAAAAAGCAAAGAACTATCTCTGGTTGGGAGTCTGGGAGAAAAATGCCCGCGCAATCCGGTTTTATGAAAAAAATGGCCTCCGAATTTTTGGAAGCCATCCTTTTCCCTTTGGGGATGAAGTTCAGACCGATTATCTGATGCGGATTGATTTTTAAGAACCTAACTCTCCCCGTTCAGCCATGCGTTGCATCTTTTTGTTGGCATAAATGGCGACTTCAACCCGTCGGTTTTGGGCCCGGCCTCGATCGGTTTCATTACGCTCTAAGGGTGCGGATTCACCATAGCCGGTGCTCGTCATTCGAGCACTGTCCACGCCAAGATTGTTCAGGTAGGCTTGAACTGCATTGGCTCGGTCTTTAGAAAGCGAAAGGTTATAGTCTTCCTCTCCCACCGAGTCGGTGTGCCCTTCAACCCAAATGTGGGTGTCTTCGTACTTTTTTAGAGTGGTGGCTAGATTTTGAAGATTGGTGGTAGCATCCGAGCTGAGGGTGGATTGATCAAATCCAAAGAGAAGTCCTGAATCGAAGGTTATTTTGATGCCTTCTCCAACCCGTTCAACTTGGGCACCTTCTAAATCTCTGCGGAGCTCTTCGGCTTGTTTGTCCATTTCTCGGCCGATGATCGCACCTGCCGATCCACCAATGGCCGATCCAAGAATGATTCCTGTTGCGGTTTTTTCTTCTCCGGCGATCAGCCCACCAAGAATTCCACCTGCCGATCCACCGATAGCCGCCCCTTTAACCGCATTACTGGTTTTGCAGGAGGGTGTTCCTACCCATATTCCCATGATTCCTAGTCCTAGTAAAATGCTGTTTGACCTGTTCATATGCGTGTAATTTTACGGGTGGGCCATGAGATTTTCCGATAAACGAATCAGCGTTTTCGTTTGATAGGTTTGATCTCATGAATACTTATGTTTCTCCTACCATTTGCAAGTCGCGTACCAAAGAAATTCGATGACAAGTTAATCCAAGTTCCGTGGCTAGAAAGGTGAAGCATTAATGAAGTACTCAAGGCCTAGGATGGAATTGGGGAAATGATGGAATGAATACCCTGCATTTTATTTAAAAAAATGGGGTAAGAAAAAAAGGGATTGTATTTTTGGGAAAAAAGATATGAGACTTTTCTTTTGCTTGCTTCTTGGATTAAGTAGTTCCTGGTTGGCTGTTGCGCAGGAAAAAGAACCCGTGGTGATTTTAATTTCCCTGGACGGATTCCGATATGATTATGTGGAGCGATTTGAACCTGAAAATCTAAGTCGATTTATTCAATCCGGAACTGCAGCAGAGGGATTGATCCCTTCTTTTCCCAGCAAGACCTTCCCCAACCACTATACGATCGCTACCGGGATGAAACCTGAGCATCATGGAGTGGTGGATAATACGTTTTACAATCCGGAAAAAGATCAGGTTTATTCCATCGGCAATCGAGACGTCGTCACTGACGGGAGCTGGTATGGAGGTACACCCTTATGGGTCCTAGCAGAACAACAGGGGATGAAAGCGGCAAGCTACTTTTTCGTGGGATCGGAAGCGGATATTCAAGGGGTCAGACCAAGTTATTATTATAATTACGATGGGAAGGTTCCTAATCTAACTCGAGTCGCCAAAGTTTTTGAATGGCTGCAATTACCCGCCGACCAGCGTCCACAGATGATTACTTTGTATTTTTCGGATATGGATGATGTAGGACATGGATTCGGTCCCAACAACGATGGAAAATTGAGGGAACGGTTGTTCCGGCTGGATCGAGAACTGGGCGCCTTATTCGAAGGACTGAAAAGCTTTGATTTACCCATTTACCTGTTCTTGGTTTCCGATCATGGGATGGTTGAGGTTCCGAGGGCGAATTTGATCAACTTAGAGCCTTTAGTCGAGGGACTGGACGCGCGCGTAGTCAATTCGGGAGCTTTGGTCCATCTCCATTTAGCCGATTCAACAAAAAAAGAGGCTTACCAAAAACTCATTGAATCCCGAGGGAAAAATATTCATGTCATCGATATCGATGACAGGGAGTATTACAAGGATCTAAGTCTTCACCGGGATTTGATGGGAGATTTGTTGATTATCCCTGATTTGGGTTATTATCTGACCGATAGTAGGGGCCTGTTTCGCTATCAAAACCGCGCGGCCAGTATGAAAACGGAGGTTTTTGGAGAGCATGGATTTAGTCCCGACTATCCCCAAATGCAGGGAATTTTTTATGCGGCTGGGCCGCGAATTCAAGCTGGAAAGACAATACCTCCTTTCTCCAATGTGCATATTTATCCCTTGATTTGTGAGATTTTAGGCCTGCCCATCCCCAAAGATATTGATGGAAAACTTGAAGTTCTCAAACCCATTTTAAATGACTAGGCATGGATCGTATTGAAATTAAAAGTCGAAAAGAGGTAGATTTTTTAGTCAGAAGGTTTTATACCCAAATCCGTCAGCATGAAAGTCTGGGTCCGATTTTTAATGAAGTGATTCAGGATTGGGATCATCATTTGGTTCACCTTAGTGACTTTTGGGAGATTATTTTATTGCAAACCGGACCAGGGAGAGGCAAATTTAATCCCGCTCAGGTTCATGTGACCGTGGATAAAAAGGTCAAGGAGTCCATCGATCAAATTCATTTTGGAAATTGGCTGGAGCTTTGGTTTCAAACAGTCGACCGTTACTTTGAGGGAGATAACGCTGAGTATGCCAAAGAGCATGCACGTAGAATGGCACACATGCTTTTTATGCGAATTTGGGAAGCTAGAAATAAAGACTGAATGACTTGGTAATCAGCATTTTTTTGTATTTTTCATTCACTTTTCACGAAACACATGAAGAAATACTTAATCTCCGCACTTTATTTGTTTTTTCTGTTGCCGAGCTTTTCTTCGCTCGCCCAGGATCTTTTTTCCAGTCAGGAGGCCTTACCTGTCCGAATGAAGTTTTCAGTTAAGGAATTGAAAAAGACGACCAACGATTCGACCTATTCTGATCAAGTGCTCTGGTATCAAGATGAGAAAGGGAATTGGGATTCCTTGGAGGTGGAGCTTCGGACTCGAGGCAACTTCAGGTTAGATAATTGCTACTATCCACCCCTTCGTCTCAAGATTAAAAAGAAGAAACGAGAAGGGACGCCATTCCAGGGGCATAAGCATTTGAAAGTGGTATTGCCTTGCACTAAAGTCAAAAATGCCAACGGTTATGTGGCCAAAGAACTTTTGTGCTATAAGCTATATGAGCAAGTGACCCCTTATTCATTCCAAACTCGCATGATACAGGTGGAGATGGAAAATCTGGATGATAAAAAAGGGGAGAAAGAACAGCTTTTAGGCTTCTTGATTGAAGACGATGATAAGATTGCCGATCGATTCGGTGGGGAGATTGTCAAGGATGTGAAAATTCATCCGAATTTTATGCTGGACACGGCCTCGCTGCGGCATGATTTTTTTCAATTTTTAATTGGTAATACAGATTTTTCGAGCATGTTTCGGCACAATGAGAAAATTCTCAAAGTTGGGGAAAATGCTGTTTTGCCCTTGCCTTATGATTTTGATATGACCGGTCTGGTGAATCCACCTTATGCCCAAGTAAGTAATTTGGTCGATATCGAGCATGTTACCGATCGCTTGTATCGTGGGTATTGCAGAGATCCGGAGTTGATGGAGTATATGCGTCAAGAGTTTTTAGACAAGGAAGATCAAATCTGGCAAGTGGTACAAAACATGTCGGTTTACATGGATGAGTCTGATCAAAAATCCTGCACCCGGTTTATCGGTGATTTTTTTAGAATCATGAAGGATGATTTTCAGTTTCAGCGGATGGTTATGAAGGCCTGCCTAACCGGGACGAGTTGAGCTTTCGTTGAGGAGCAGGAGCATTTATTTCGGTAACCTTTTGTTCAGAGCGGGTGGAGATCACGATGCCCGGCAGCTAAGGCTCAACCAATCGGTATAGCCTTTGGGATTGGAAGACTTCTTTTGGTATTTAACCGGTAAGTTGTCCGATCGTAAGGCTACTTTTAGGATTTTATCTTTAGGCTTCACCCGCATTCCAATAGGCCATTCGCTCCAGTTTTTCCACTTCGATGGAGTAAAAGCCAAATTCTTCGACGACTTTTCCTTCGATTCGGTAGATCGCCCGGCCTTTGAAGGGGTACTTCTTGACCACAGGGGGGAAGTGTACCGTGTCGATCCAGTGACCGTCCCGGTCCAGGAAAGTCCCAAAATTCATGACTTCACCTTTTATTGTTCGGGTGTATTTCACAGTGACCAGGTAGCCGACGATCATGATTTTCTTTCCCAGGTAATTTGTCATTTCTCGGGCCTTGATTCCTCGGACGCTTTGGTCTTTGACCAGGTGAAAAGGAGAGTCTAGCGGAAACTCCAGAATGTCGATCTGATCGAGAATATCCTGTCGAATATCCGTCTCATCAAGGTCAGGAACTTGGGGTGGTTTTTTGCCAAAACTGATCTGGGTCGAATCCGAACGAAAAAGCTCAGTTGTACTGACCAGGGCCCTTCGTTTGTTTTGAAGAAAATGCGCTTCCCAGAGGAGCTCCTGTTTGGTCTTGCCCGTGAACCGAAAGCAGGTCATCCGGATGAGGATCAGCAGCTGCTCTAACCCGATTTCTACCCGGGCCACAAAGTCAGATAGGCTTAAAAACGGACCGGAAGCGCTGCGCTCCGCCAAAAGTTTTTCTACGGTGGTTTTTTCCAGGTATTTCATATGAATGAATCCTAGAATAACGGTCTTTCCTGTAATTCGTGTCAGGTATTCGCTTTCATTGAGATGTGGAGGCTGAATGCTTGCCCCGTTCATCCGCAGCTCGTGTACATAGAATTCGGTATGGTAAAATCCTCCAAAATTATTGATCACTCCGACCATGAATTCCAGTGGAAAATAGGCTTTTAGATACAAACTCTGATAGCTTTCCACCGCAAAAGAAGCCGAGTGACCCTTGGCAAAGGAATAGCCAGCAAAACTCTCAATCTGATGCCATACTTCTGAAGCAATTTTATCCTCCCGGCCCAGCTTTTTGCAGTTTTCAAAAAACTTGTCCTTTACCCGCTGAAATTCATCCTTGGAGCGGGACTTTCCGCTCATTCCCCGGCGCAGTACATCGGCCTCTCCCAAACTCAGTCCGGCAAAGTAATGGGCTACCTTAATCACATCTTCCTGATAGACCATGATGCCGTAGGTCTCCGGCATGATTTCAGCCATGACTGGATGGGCAGTGTTTCTTCGATTGTGATCGATGTGGCGTAGAATATATTCCCGCATCATGCCTGATCGCGCTACTCCGGGGCGAATTATGGAGCTTGCTGCCACGAGTTCGAGATAAGTGTCTGCCTTGAGTTTGGCCAGAAGCATACGCATTGCGGGTGATTCCACATAAAAGGCACCAATGGTGTGCCCGGTGCGCAAGTGCTCCTTGATTTTGGGGTCTGTTTTGAATTTTTCGACCTGGCGAATATCCACTTTTATGCCTTGATTTTGGTAGATGATCTCCAAGGCGGATTTGATGTGGCCGAGTCCCCGCTGACTTAGGATGTCAAATTTGTGCAGCCCGATATCCTCGGCGGTATGCATATCGATATGGGCGAGTGGGAAACCTTTCGGAGGCATGTCCGTGGCCGTGTAATAATGGATAGGTTTATGGGATATTAAAATTCCGCAAGCATGTATGGTCAAATGCGAAGGCATATCATGCAGCACTTGGGAATATTTGATAATCAGCCTGCCAAATTGATCGGGTTCGTAGCCCTGCTTGTCGGCATGGTGGATCAGTGATTCGATATCGGTCTTGGGTAGGCCAAAGACTTTCCCCAGCTCCCTGAGCATGGAGTTGTACTGAAAAGTACTGTAGGAACCGAGCAGGGCCACATGCTCTTCTCTCCCGTCATTGTATTTGCGGAAAATGTAATCGGTTACCTCGTCCCGGTCTGTCCAACTGAAGTCGATGTCAAAATCGGGAGGGTTTTCCCTGTAGAGATTGATAAAGCGCTCAAAATACAAATCCAGCTCAATGGGATCCACGTCCGTGATGCCCAGACAATAGGCGACGATGCTGTTGGCACCGGAGCCCCGTCCCACATGATAGAAGTTGCGGTGCTGTGCAAAGGTGATGATGTCATAGTTGATCAGAAAGTAGGAGACAAAGCCCTTTTGCTGAATAAGCTCGAGCTCTTTTTCAATTCGTTGACTGATTTTTGGGCTGAGGTCGGGGTAGCGTCGAATGGCTCCTTTGAAGGTCTCCTGTCGGAGAAAGTCAAAATCCTCCCAATCTGAACCGAGAATATCCCGACGGTTTTTGACCGCTTGGAAATAGAAGGAAAACTGACATTGCTCGAGCAGCTTTTGGGCATTGACCAATAGGTAGCTATGATTTTCACAGCGGGAAATCAGGTCGGCATAGGAGTAAAGTTGGTCAGTTGGGTCGGCCTGTTCGCCAACAGGGAGTTTGCTCAACAGGGAGTTTAAGTCTATGCTGCGCAAAAGCCGGTGGGCATTGAATTCCGTTTTGGAACTGAACGTTGCCGGTTGCAAAAGCACCAGTTTTTCTTTGCGTCTGTACCAAGGCGAGGTGAGCAATTTGTTGAGTTGACCGGGATGTAGGCCAATAAATTCATTTTCCCGTAGGGGGAAAGCCTTCTCTGAAAAGGGGTAGATCACAAAGCTGTGCTCAAATTTCGGGGCTTTGGGTTTAAACTCCCGTTTGTACACCAAATGTTCAGAAAGATGCCTGTTGAGTTCAAAAAAGCCTTCTTGGTTTCGGGCCAGTCCAATGTATTGTTGCTGCACGCCATTGCGAAAGTCAATCCCGATGACCGGATGGATGCCTGCTTTTTGTGCAGCGCGGATAAAGGGGAATACTCCTGCGGTGCAGTTGATGTCGGTCAGGGCGAGGGAATCGATTTTTTTACCTTTCGCCTCAGCGATTAGCGCTTCCACGGACATCGTCCCATATTTGAAGCTGAAGTGAGAATGGCAGTTGAGAAACATGTGTGATTTAACGAATTGGAAAATGATAGAGGTTTAGCAGGCCTCGAGGCTTTGGAGCTATACTTTTAGAGATAGACTTGGTCAAATGTGCGCTCTGCATTCGGGAGATAGTCTAGGCTGGAGTACAAATCCCAGCCCAAGCCCTCTCGGTTCAAATCCAGAGGATAGAAGGCTTAATTTTGATCAGCCTTCGAGAATTTCTAAGCCTCAATGCCCGTTTGGGATAAAATGTCAATTATTTTAACATTTTATTGTTTATAAATTAGACAAAAATAATTGAAATCAAGTCAAGGGCTTGACTGATTTTTTGAAGGAAAGGGGTGAAAAATTACCGAGTATTCAGCCTATTTTTATTCCATACCTCTCCAAAAGCCCGGGAAGCCCATTCAGGTCAAAATATGCACCTCGGATTTTATTGGTTTCAGGATCGAGCCGGAGGTTTTGGGTATGGCGAAAATCCGCTTTTTCCAAGTTACTCTGATCAAAAACAGCTCCCATCAAATCCGACTCCAGAAAACTCACCCCGCTAAGATTGGCTTGGGAAAAATCCACTTCGTGCAAGCGGCAGTTGACAAAGGTGGATTGCTTGAGCTGAAGGTTGAAAAAGTTGCAGTAATCCATCTGGCAATTTTGGAAGTAAAATTCAAGCAAAAATGGGTTGGCGCTATTAAAATGTACCCCTAGAATTTTGCAATTTTTGAATTTAACCTGCTGAAAGGAGACGTTGGGAACCTTACTGTTGCTCAGATCACAGGTGTCGAAGATGCAGTTTTCAAAGGCTGATCTCTGGAAGTTTACCTTAGAAAAATCACAGGATTGGAAAATGCAGTGCTCATATTCTCCGGTCTGAAAATCAGAAACGGAAAGCTTTTGAAAAGTTTGTTCAGTGAAAAATGACATGAATTTTAGTTTATAAATCGCACTTCGTAAATCCTACATTACAGTCCTGCCAAATCCCATTTGGCAATCGTATCCTGAATTAATTTCAAGACTTTGGCATTCACTTTTTGGAAGTATTCATCGGCTTGAGCTTGATCAAAGTTGGGGTAGCCCTGCCCTTGTTGATAAAGCCCGATTGCAGAGGGGAAGGGAACGGCTGACCAGGATTTGTCTTTCGGATAGGCGGTAGCTTGATTGGGGGTATAGCGCTCTTGTTGAACCAAGGTAGAATCGATGGCCTGGATGTAGGCCGTTTCATTGAGCCCGGCGTGACCTCCGTCTTCTTTAAATACTTCCAGGGTCACATCAGAGGCATAGGACCACCAGTTGATGACCAGGGTGCGTACCCCTAATTCATTGGCGACTTGGGCAGCGACTTTTTGCAATACGGCGGTTTGCCCTCCTCCATGTCCATTGAGGATAATGATATTTTTGAATTGATTTTTGGCTAAGCCTTTCAAAATATCCCGAATGAAAAGCGAATAAGCCTCCTCGCTGATTTCAAAAGCACCTGGATAATTAGCCAAAGAACCGGTCATCCCATAATTGAGGGGAGGGGAGATCAGTGCATTGAGCTGATCAGCAAGTTCATTAGCCATTGCAAAAGGCGCGGTATTATCTGCTCCATTGTTGATGACCCCATGGGGTTCAAGTGTTCCAGTAGGCAGAAGCACGGTAGTGATTTTTTCCGGGACAAATTCGGAAAACTCCATCCAATTGATCCGGTCCATCTCCCGGGTGGAGGGATTTTGGGCAACTGAATGGGTGACCTTGAAAAAGGCAAGGATCAAAAATAAGGAAAGCAGCGTGGTGGACTTCATGGGTTTACTTGTTGTATTTGAGAGCTTAGATGGAGTGGCCGGATAATCATCCCCCTGTGTAACTTTATTTTCAAGGGCATTTCAGGTAAGGAAGTTTTTGACAAGTTAGTTGAAAAGGAAAAAAATCAATACCTGGAAGTGGATTTTAGCAAAAAAAAGCTGCTCAAAATCCATGGGCAGCCTTTTTAGAAGATTTAGTTTAAATTCAGGGATTGGCACCTTGAGGAGTGCTCAGCTCTCTTGCTCATTCTTCAGGACAGGAAACAGTTGGATTGAATTTCTCAAAAATTCCATTGGGATTATGTTTCCAAATCCAGACATGAAGTTGATAATTCGTGAAGGGTAATGCCTGAGCATTATCAAAGTCGAATTCCCTACTCCCAAAATAAGGGGGCTCGTCGTGTTCAGCATCCCAGGTTTCCTGGTCAATTACAAACTCGACTCCGATCAATCGCATTTTTCCATTTTTCATCTTTTCGTAAAGCAAAGCCTGTGGCATGGTGGGGTCGTAGGCTCCAAAGATTGCAGGAAAGTTGACGTAATGATAGCCCATTCCTCCCACATTGGGTATGGAGACGCATTCTGAAATAAAATCATGACCTTCTTGCAAAGCCGTTTCTACTTGGTGAAAGTGATCGGTGGATTCGCGAAGTGCCGAAAGCATTTCTAAGGTTTCAGGATCCATCCGAAGGTTTTCCAACGGATTACCTAGCGGAAGCTCTTGATCAAATTCAAGCATGGAAACCTGATCCTTTACCGGATCAAGACCTGTATCAGAGATACAACCGGAAATAGCAATACTACTGATAGCCACCAATAGAATTACCTTACTCATTTTGCGAAAATGAAGCATAGTGTTTTGGGTTATTTGATTATTGAAAACTGATAAACTGGAAAAAACCGCTCAGGGCGATGCCGACGCTAATGGTAAAATTTCGAGGTTTGAAGGCTAGGTAAATATAAAAATTAAACGCTGGAAATCAAGTAAATGTATTTAAAAATAGCAAAAATGTATTTTATGTTATTTCAAGATTTGGTCACAACTTAAAATCGAACCACTGGTTTAGGTTTTCAATTCGCCCAAAAGGTTTTCGATATCCAATCTTCGGGTGTACATCCTTAGTTCTCCCTGTTCATCTTTGGGCCAAAGGTCCTGAGGTCTGTCCCAATACAGTTCGACTCCGTTTTGGTCTGGATCATCCAAATAGAGGGCTTCCGACACCCCATGGTCTGCGGCTCCCGTCAATGGGTAATTGGCGGTTTGCAAGCGCTGGAAAATAGTTGCCAAATCCTTGCGCGTAGGGAATAGTATCGCGGTATGAAATAATCCCGGATAGCTTTTGGGTGCAGGAGAACTGCCTTTGCTTTGCCAGGTATTCAATCCGATATGATGGTGATAGCCTCCAGCCGAAATAAAGGCAGCATCCCTACCGTAGCGCATCATCAATTGAAAACCCAGCAGACCGCAGTAAAAGTCCAAGCTTTTTTCCAGATCGCTCACTTTAAGGTGGACGTGGCCAATTCGGGTTTCTGAGGGAATTTGATAGGGTTCCATAATTTTTGAATTAGATTCAATTACCAATTGGGGCGAATCCCCGGGGCAAAAGGAAATCGTTGTTGCTTGAAAAATTCCAACTCACCTTCGGGCTTTTCGATGGACTCGGGAAAAGGTCGATTGGCGAAGGTCTGAAAATAAAGCAAAGATGAATTTCTCCACCATTCGGCTTCTTCGATTTGAATGCCCAGCAATTGATCTACATGGGAAAAACGGGCCGCATCGACTTGATTTTCTAATGCTCTCCATAGATCCCGCATGTGGCGGGCGGTTTTGACTCCCTTATCGTAGTGAAGACAAATTTCTTCCCAGAGGGTATTTCCTGATTTCATTTCATAATCCCAAGCCAAGTGATGAAACCAAAGCAAAAACTTTTCAGGGGTTTGTTTGGGGTCCGACCAAACCCTACTGATTTGACTTGCATATTGATTTAAGGCTCCACTTCCCGAGGCTGTCCGATCAAACCCAATTCCCAAACTATCTGCCCGATGGTAATACAAGGACGTCCAGTCGGCACGCCCTCCTTCTACCCATGGGCCGGGTCCGTAATGATGACTTCTCCCCATCAAATGATGCAGGCCTAGCGGAGTCATGTAATTGACAGCAGCTTCATGTGAGCCCATCATCAGTTCTTGTATCTGAGTGAGCAAACCTTCTTTTTGACCGAAGGTCAATTTTATCCATTCCTCCGAAATTTGAGCAGCGGAGCGATCTGGATCCCAAGCCAATTGCCCAAAGGCAAACCAATTAGCTTGTCCAAACAAGTGCCCGGTCCAGTTTCTATCCGTTCCTATATTGGAGACCCCAGCCATCAGGGTGTGATTTTGTTTGCTATCTGAACCGTCAATAATCCCAGCCACTGTACTGGAGTCTGTCGGTCGATAGGTTTTGGATTGAAGGATTTCTTCCCACATCGTACCCAGATATACCAATTGGGTAGCTTGACCCAGGTACTCTTGGGTGATCTGGAACTCCATTCCCAGATTAGTGTTTTCAACAGCACCAAATAAGGGGTGAAAGGGTTCTCGAGGTTGAAAGTCAATGGCACCATTTTTAACCTGAAGGATGACATTGTCTCTGAATTTTCCATCGAGTGGCTCAAATTCCAAATTGGCTTGTTTATGCCGGTCCTCATCGATTTCATGGGAATAGACAAAAGCTCGCCAAATTACAATTCCTCCATGGGGCGAAAGCGCATCAGCCAGTAGGTTTGCACCCGTCGCATGATCACGATTATATTCATGTGGACCGGGCTGTCCTTCCGAATTTGCTTTCACTAAAAATCCTCCAAAATCCGGAATAGCCTTATAGATCATGGCAACCCGATCTTTCCAAAATTTTTGAACTTCTTGGTCCAGTGGATCCGCTGTCTCGAGCTTCCCCATTTCAATCGGGGCAGAGAACCGTGCGGTGAGAAAAACCTGGATTCCATAGGGACGGAAAATGTCCGCCAGGACCTTAACTTTTTCCACAAAATCTTCGCGTAAAATCCAAGCATTCGCGTTGACATTGGTTAGGGAAACTGCGTTGATTCCCAAGCTGGCATTGGCACGAGCATAATCGACATAGCGGGGATCTACGTAGCCGGGAAGACGATGCCAGTCCCAAATAGAGAATCCCGCATACCCTCTTTCTACCGTGCGATCCAAGTTGTCCCAATGGTTTAACATTCGTAATTTAACCTTCGGGAAATCAGTTTTTTCAGTATTCTTATCAAAAGTGTTACTTTGAATGCTTTTCAGCAGGTCGAAGGTGGCATAAAGTGTTGCCACAGCACTGTTTCCAATCAAGGCGTAGTAGTTTTTTCCTTCGTGAATGATCGTCCCCCTCCAGTATCCTTCTGCTCCCAGGCTCTTGATTTTGGTTTGATGTTCGAGTCCAAGAAACTGTGAAAGTTCCTCCCTGGTTCCGATCCAAAGTTTGGTGGATTCAAAACGTTCTGCCCTAAAGGTGGGTGCGGAGTTTAGAAAGCCCTGACTGGCTAATTCGAGTTCGTTTTGGATCATCTGGTAGCTTGGATTTTTACCAAAGAAAAAGATACCAGAAAATAATTCTGAAACAGTTTGGTTTAATTCCGGATGCTCGATAGGTTGATAATCCAGCCAAAGTTTGTACCCGTCATGGGCTAGGCTGGGTCCAATCATACCCAAAAAGCAAAGGTAAATGAGGAATAGGTTTTTCATGGGCTTAAGGTTTGAGGGCAGAATTTCTGAAAAAAACGCTTGAATACCTATGATTAGGGGATGGAAAGTCAAAAACTAATCGCCTTACATGTCTGACAATTTTTGTCAAAGTCAAACTTCCCTTACCGATAAAATCCTAAGCTTTTCTATCTTCGGGAAAGACTTTTTCGAAATGAAAAACAAACCCTTTATCATTTACAAATCCTCGGCAGGTTCAGGTAAGACCTATACCCTGACTCTGGAATACCTCAAGCTTGCCCTGAAGCAACCCTCGGCCTTTCGACAAATCCTGGCGGTGACCTTTACCAACAAAGCCACTCAGGAGATGAAAGAGCGGATCCTTTCAGTTCTGAGAAGGATTGCTGAGCAAGTGGATGAGCAGGAATTTTTAGATCAAGAATTGATGAAATTTCTTCAAGTGGATCAAATCGGTCTGAAACAAAAAGCCAAAGCAACCCTAACGGCTATTCTACATGATTACAGTCATTTCTCGGTCAGTACCATCGATAGTTTTTTCCAAAAGGTGGTCCGAGCTTTTGCCCGAGAGATCGATCTCAATGCCAAATTTGAAGTAGAACTGGATCAGGATGGAGTCTTGGAGCGTGTGGTGGATCGTGTGGTCATGCAGGTCATGGACGATGAATTTTTGCATAAATGGCTGGTGGACTACGCCACTGATCAAATTCAAAATGGCAAATCCTGGGATATCCGAAGAAATATTCATGGCTTAGGCAAGCAGATTTTTCAAGAAAATTTTAAACAACATGCCACCGAAATAAAGGCTTTCCTCAGTGACAAAGAAAATGCCGATCAACTCCAGAAGTTAATTAGAAAGCGTCGAAATGAGCTGGTGAAGGTAGGGGAGGAGGTAAAGCAACAAGCCAATCGGATACGGATGGCTCACCGATTGGAATGGTCGGATTACAACCGGGGGTTTTTGGCCAAGTTTGATAAGTTTGGAGATCGGAACGCCCCCTTTGCCAATTTTACCGATGCCCAAAAAGAAAAGGCATACTCCCCGGAAGGCTGGGCTACCCAAGCAAGTAAAAAGAAGGAGGCCATCGAAATCTCTTATTATGCGGGCTTAGGAGAACTTTTAGGGAAAGTACCCCAACTCGAATCGCAATGGAATACGATCCAGGCAATTTCCCGAAACATTTACGTGTATGGGGTCTTTCGGAATTTGCTTGATGATCTATCCCTGATCAAAGAAGAGGAGAACATGTTGTTGATTTCAGATGCCAATGAGTTTCTCAAAGAAATCACCTACGAAAATGACGCCCCATTTATTTATGAAAAAGTAGGCAATCAATTTCAGCATTTTCTCATCGATGAGTTTCAGGATACTTCAGGCTTTCAATGGGCCAGTTTTAAGCCATTGTTGGAAAACTCCTTATCCTTTGGAAATCGAAACCTGCTGGTGGGAGACGTGAAGCAGTCCATCTACCGCTGGCGTGGTGGTGAAATGAAGCTACTTCTTGAGCAGGTGCAGCAGGAAATCGGGACTCACTTGATTGATGCTAAAAACCTGGGTACCAATTTTAGGAGTTTGCCGCGAATCATCGAATTCAACAACGCACTTTTTCGGGTACTTCCAGCTTCCTTTGAGCGGGTACTTTCGGATACTTATGGCGTAACAGACCCTAGTATTCTGTCCAAAGCTTATGCCGATGTGGACCAAAACGTATCCTCCAAAAAAGAGCAAGCCAATTTCAAAGGATTAGTCCGAATGGAGTTTTTGGAAGACGAAAAAGCGCTGGAGGAAGAGGGAAAATTTAGTGCACAGGTCATTGAAAAATTACCCGAACAAGTCAGAAAGTTGCAAGACTTGGGTTATCAACTCAAGGATATTGCTTTTTTGGTGCGTACCAAGTCCGAAGGGGAGGAAATTGCGGATTGTTTCATGCAAGAAACGGCAAAAGCCGAGGAAAGTCACTACCGCTACGATGTGCTCTCTGATGAGTCCATGTTTCTACACAAATCTGCCTCGGTTAAGGCTTTGGTATCGGCACTTTCATATTTGTACCAGCCCGATGATGAAGTGCAGTTTAAGACCATGTGGTATTACCGGGCCGTCCTGAAAGATCAAACAATAGATCATCAACTCTTTTCCCTGGATCAGATGGGTCAGGATTTTTCCGAGATCATTGCCTCATTTAAGCATCAGGAAAAAGGCTTAATGCAGCTTTCTCTTTTGGAGATGACCGAAGAATTAATTCGAATACTGGGGATTCAAGAGAGCGGGTTAGAGAAGGCTTATATTTCCGGTTTTCGAGAGGCGATCTTTGATTTCATCGCTAAAAATCGCTCGGATTTAGGCGCTTTTTTGGAATGGTGGGAAATCAATAAACAGAAGCGTACGGTTAAAATCCCAGAAGGGCATGATGCCATGCGTATCCTAACCATTCATAAGTCTAAAGGGCTCCAATTTAAGGTGGTTTTGATGCCTTTTTTGAAATGGACCATTTTTGATACCTCTAAAGACAATATCGTCTGGTCCCCTTTTGAAGATGCCGAATCAGGAATCCGAGCCGTGATTCCTTTAAAGCTCCAAAGTAGTTTAAGTCAATCATTTTTTGCCGATACCTATGGGCAGGAAGCGACTTTGGCCTACCTGGACAGCTTGAACCTGATTTATGTAGCGCTGACTCGTGCCGAGGAGATTTTCTGGTCTTTGTCACCCTATAGGGAGATGAGCAAAGCCAGTTCGACCAAGACTTCGGAAAATTATGTGCAAGTTCATTTACAGCAACTTTTAGATAGCGGGGTGCAAGAAATTGGAGCAATGGATCGGGAGTCCCATGTATTTCAATTGGGCGAATGGCCCGAATCGACGGTTCCGGAGAAGGCCCAGTTTCAAACTCCTTCTTTGCGCTGGACTTATAAAAGATGGGAGGATTTGCTTGAAGTCAAGCAATATGCCGTGGATTTTTCTGCCCAGGGGATGGAACAGCGGAAAAAGCGAAATTTTGGGTTGTTGGTCCATGAGATTTTGGAAAAATCCGATACCCTAAAGCAAGCTGAACTAGAACTGGATGCCTTTTATTTTGAGGGGAGATTGAGTACTGAGGAGAAAGCCGAAGTGCGCTCTCAACTCCGAGCTCTTTTCGATCATCCTCTTTTTGCTTCTTGGTTTGATCCCGATCAGCTTTCCTTGAATGAACAGGGAATTCTTTTGCCGGGGGGCAAACAAAAAAGGCCGGATCGAATCCTGCTCAAACCCGAAGAAGCCGTGGTGGTCGATTTTAAAACAGGAGAGGAACAAGACCGCTATTCCAAGCAAATCCGGGAATACATGGATTTGGTGCATTCCCTGACCCAGAAGCCTTGTAAAGGCTATTTATGTTATTTAGAAACCGGAAAAATCAAAGAAGTACATGCATAACTTTTTAAGAAATACAGCTCAAAATATCCTCAAGCAATCCAAGTCATTACAAGAATTGGTGGTGGTGTTGCCCAATCGTCGGGCAGGGCTTTTTTTTACCCAACACTTAGGGACTTTAATTGACCAGGCTACTTGGATGCCGGAGGTCAAAACAATTGAGGATGTATTCTACGGTTTTGCGGGGAAAAAACCGGCTGATGAATTGACCTTGATATTTGAGCTGTATCGGGTTTATGGGGAATTGCATCCTGAACCGGAACCGTTTGACCGGTTTTTCTTCTGGGGGGAAATGATCTTAAAGGACTTTAATGATGTGGATCAGTTTATGGCCGATCCAAATAAACTCTACCATCATTTGGCAGAAATCAAGGAACTGGAGTCGGATTTGAGTTTTTTGACCGATAGTCAAATTGAGCTTATCCGTCAATTTTGGAATTCCTTCATCACCCAGGATAAAAAGCATCAGGAGAAATTTCTCAAATTTTGGCAGGTACTCAAACCGCTTTACCAATCCTTTCAAGCTTCACTTGACGTGTCTGGTTTGGCTTATTCTGGAAAGCTCTATCGACAGGTCGCCGAGAATTTGAACGGTATTCAAAAACCGGCTAAAAAGTACCTGTTCGTAGGTTTCAATGCCTTCACCAAAACAGAAGAAGTACTGGTTAAGCATTTTATCCAAGCGTTTGAGGCAGAAATCTACTGGGATTTGGATGCCTATTACACCTTAGATGGAAATCAGGAAGCGGGGCTATTTTTCCGTCAATATCGTAGAGATTCTATCCTGGGGCCGACCTTTCCCGAAACGCTTCCTGAAATGATCCAAGGCAAATCAGCCACGATAAAAACCTACGCAACGCCTTTGAAAGTGAATCAGGCCAACTTGGTGGGCTCGCTGTTAGCGCAAATTCCCCAAGATGAGCGGCTTGAGGAGACGGTGGTGATTTTACCCGATGAGCAATTACTTTTTCCGGTACTCCATTCCTTACCCGAGCGGATCGATCAGGTGAATGTAACGATGGGGTATCCGGTAAAAAATGCCCCTGTTTATGCATTCTTGGAAGCCGTTTTGGAAATGCAGCGCTTTATCAAACTAGAGAATGGTGAAGTCTACTTCTACCATCAACCCATCAAAAATTTACTTTCTTCAACCTACCTCAAAAGTGTGGATGAGGACTTTTGCAAGCGGGTCCTGGGAGAAATTCAGGCCATGAATAAGGTTTACGTCCCCCAGTCCGAATTGCAAAAGGGAGGAATTATGTTTGAGTTGATTTTCCAGAAGTTGGAGGCCGATCAATTATTTCCTTACCTGAGTACTCTGATACAGGAATTGGCCGAATTGCTCCAAGAGGATAAGCTTCAGCGCAATTATCTTTTTCAATGTTTCAAGCAATTGAGCCGACTTCGAGAGACTTTTGAGAAAGAAAAACAATGGACCATTGATCGGGAGTTTTTCATTCGTTTGTTTCGTCAGGTATTTCAAGAAGTCAAGCTACCCTTTGAAGGAGAGCCCTTGCGTGGACTCCAAATCATGGGGGTGTTGGAATCCCGGAATTTGGATTTTCGCCGGGTCATCCTATGCAATATGAACGAGGATAGTTTTCCACCCTCAGCAGGCCTAAACTCCATGATTCCTTTTAGCATCCGGAGAGCCTTCGGATTGCCTGTACAGGAGCAAAATGATGCCATCTACGCTTATACCTTTTACCGTCTTTTACATGCGGCCGAGGAAGTTCACATGATCTACACTACCGCTGCTGATCAAGGAAAGGCCGGAGAAAAGAGTCGATATATTCAGCAGATGGAGGTAGAACTGAATCAAAAAATAGTCGAGGAGGTGATTTACGTTCCCATTGACCAAAAGTCAACCTCGGCTATTCAAATCCAAAAGGTGCCCGCTATTCTTCAAACCTTAGAGCGCTACCTAGTAGGGGAAAACGGCCATTCCCAGACGGCATTTTCTCCTTCAGCCTTGAATATGTATTTGGATTGCCGCTTGAAGTTTTACCTTCAATATATTGTGGGAATCAAGCAGAAAGAGGAAGTGAGTGAGGAGATTGACGCTGGAGTCTTTGGGAACTTGGCCCATTTCAGTTTGGAGAATTTGTATCAAGGATTTATTCAGAGAAAAGCTCGTTCGGTCATAGAAAAAGAAGACATCGAAGAATTACGGAAAAACTGGATTTTCCCTGCGGTTGAAAAAGCGATTCGGGATTTCTATCACCTGGAGGAGGAAGCAGATACAAAATTGAATGGTCAATTGGCCATCGCCCGAGATGTGATCCAACGCTACGTGGACCAGGTCTTGGAATACGATGCGTCTACAGGACCCTTCCGATTGGTATCCTTGGAAAAAGAAAAGACCTATCAGGCAGGCTTGCAGATTAGGACCTCATCGGGCACGCGTGAGGTGATCCTGCGGGGGATAATCGACCGGGTGGATGAACTCAATGGAGTCATTCGGCTGATTGACTATAAATCGGGTGGAGATCAGAAAACCTTTCCGGATTTGGATGCGCTCTTTGACCGTACCATCGAAAAAAGGAACAAAGCAGCTATGCAAACCCTATTTTACGGGTTGATCTATCAGGGTACCCACCCGGAGAATACCGCTCCACTTAAGCCTGCCATTTTCAATTTGAAGGAAGTGTTCAATGCTGATTTTGATCCCTATCTCTATCAAAAAGAAGGCAGAAAGACCGGGGTAGAAGTGATAGATTACAGGACTTACGACCAAGATTTTCAGTCAAAACTGAAGGAACTGCTTGAGGAAATTTACAATCCCGAAGTTCCCTTTGACCAAACCGAGGTTTTGAAAAAATGCGAGTATTGTCCCTATAAGGAGATTTGCGGGAGGTAAGGTTTTTTCGCTTGCCTCAGTAGGGGATTTAATTAATCTTTTACCCAATAGAAGGAGTTCAAATGCTAAAAAATTCTTTGTTTCGATCAGCGATAAAAGCAACCACGACCGAGCAATTGCTGCTAAAATTTCCATCCTTTAGTTCCTTGGATTTAAAAAATGCCTACAATCTTATTCTTTCTTTCTTTTGCGATTCACCCCTCCCTAGGCGATAAATGAACGCTACTTTTTTATTTTAGTCTATCCGTGTTTTTGTTTTCAACAAGGGCTCCAATACTGAAATTCGATCAGTTTTCCTTGGCTAAAAAGAAAGAAAAAACCATCATCACTATAGGTGAATCGCCCTCCAATACTGAATAATTTTTCCTCATCCCGTCCTTGAATTTGAATGGGTTGGGCTCTTTTGCCCATGAATTCTTCTACTTCGACCATGGTGCTTTTCCCGGTAAATTCTGCTTCTTGGAAATAGACCCATTTGAGTTGTCCTTCGGGATCGAAAATAATACGTTCAGCTAAAAAACGACCATCCTCAGAGCTTCCGATCCAAGTAATTTGAGGATAAATTAATTGGTAAAATAGTTTTCCCTGTTCTTCATTGGAATGGAAACCACATTCATAATTGATGGGACTTTTTTTGATGGGTCCATATTTTTCAAAGATAGTTTTGAGTCCCTGCTGTCGAAATGCCAAGCCATCCACATACATGTATTCGCTTAGGAAAGTCTTTTTATTTGGAACCATGAAGAGTGCAGGAAGCCAAATCAAAAGAAAGAATACCCTACTCATTTTTCGTCCTCCAATTCCACAATCACCTCTATCTCTACGGCTATATTATTGGGCAAAGCGGCCACTCCCACCGCTGAGCGGGCATGTTTTCCCTTTTGCCCAAATACGGCTACCATCAAGTCCGAAAACCCATTGATTACTGCGGGGTGTCCAGTAAAATCCGGGGCGGAATTGACCATTCCCAGTACTTTGACGAATTGCTTGATCCGGCTTAAATCTCCGGTCGCAGCCTGGAGCACGGCGATGATTTCCAGCCCGGTTTCCCGAGCAGCTTGATAGCCCTCTTCAGTAGTGAGATCTGCACCGACTTTACCAAAAACATCTGGACCATTTCCAGCGAGGTAAAGTAGGTTTCCTACCTGCTTCCACTTGACATAATTGGCCATGGGCTGACTGACTTCGGGTAATTCCAGGCCCAGCTCTTTTATTTTTTCTTCTGGACTTTGTGCCTGGCTAACCTGAGAGGAACCAAAAAGGAGCAGTGCGATTAAAATACATTTCTTCATTGGATTTTTGCTTTAGGTAAACTAATCTAGCAGAAATTTTCCTTTCCCCTTCCTCAAGCCTTTCAAAATTATGTCTACAATCAAAATCATTCCCTATCGAGAAGAACTTCAAGACGAATTCAAAACCATTAATCAAGAATGGGTTGAGGAGTTCTTTTCCCTCGAGCCGTTTGATATCGCCCAATTGGAAAACCCTCAAGCTACGATTTTGGATCGAGGTGGACATATCCTTTTTGCGGACTGGGAGGGAGAAATTGTGGGTACCATCGGCTTGGCTAAAGTTGAGGATCAAACCTATGAGTTGATTAAGATGGGGGTGAAAAAATCAGCTCAGGGAAAGGGGGTCGGGCTGCTTTTGGGAAAAGCGATTTTGGAAAAAGCAAAGGAATTGGGAGCCCAAAAGGTGGAGCTCTATACCCATACTAAACTTGAAGCGGCTTTGAAGATTTACCGAAAGCTGGGGTTCCAAGATGAAGTCCCCGAGCCAGGAAAATACTGTCGCTGCAATTTGAAGATGGTTCTCTCTGTTTGAATTTCCGCTTAGATGCGATGGCCGTCTAAGGATCTTTAGTTCCAAGTAATTCAGCTATTTGTGTCTAAACCAGCAATCCTGGCGGGTTGATTCATAAAATTTGAATCGGGTATTGACTGGAAATCCATGGATGAGTTGGGTGTTAAATTGGGTTCGCATCACAAAATTGAAGGCGCCCATATCCAGGGTGTAGGGGGTTTTATTGTGGATAGTATAGGTGCTATGAATCCGGCTCAGTTCCTGCACTAGTTTGAAAATCACAGCCGTTTTCCCTCCGAATACGCCACAATTCAGCAACTTTTGATTTTTGTTTCTTTCCTCAAAATCGCTGAACTCTGCGATGAGATGTCGAAGATGCATACTGTGCTCATTCATCCATGGATTATCTAGAATTTCCTCCTCATCCCCGCAGAAAATAGCATTTGAATTTTCCTTGAAAAAGGGGTCCTCAAACGGGTTTTTGGCGACTTCAACGTCTGCAATATCCGTAAAAAACACGTGATCAAGGTGGGGTCGGTGTTTTTTCAAAAACTCATTATATACCAGGTATCGATAGGCATTTGCACTGAGGGGAGTGTTGAAATCCACCGCTACAAATTCGATCCCATTCACTTGGTTGCTACGGATTGTTTTTTCTGAAAAGGAATTATGAAACACCACACCTTTTAAACCCAGGGATTGAATGGAGCTGCACCACTTTTCGATCAGTTGAAAATTGTCTCCAGCTAGCAATTCGCTTCGATTGACATCGTAATTTCCCGTAAATAGCGAAGCACAAATTATATCCCCCCTAAAGTCAGCCATAAGTTTAGGGGTTAGGTAATCGGGTTTGTTTGCTTCGTGCCGTGATGCTGTCCGGAATATTTCGATAGTAAATGTAGGTACGGCTCTCTAATTTTTTAACCCGATATTTTTTTGATGCATTTTCATAAAAAAACGAATCGGCAGAATAGCGATTTTCAAAATGGATACTCTTGAAGACCTCCTTTTTTCCAAAAAGCGTAGCAAAAAGGATACAATCATCCACATGGATATTCTTTTTCAGATCGTGTTTATCTGCTACAAAATAATCTTCCAAGCTGGAAACGACTGTTTCGGTGAGTGAGGAAATCAAATCTGCATGGGTCATCTCTTTGAAACAAGCCGAGAGGTGATTTGGCTTATATTCATCATCCGAATCGATGATGGTAATGTATTCTCCCTGGGCAAAATGAACAGCCCGGTTTACAGCTATGGATTGTCCGACATTTTTACAGCGGATATAGCTGATTTTTTCTTCATGGGCTTCACAGTATCCAATAATCTGTTGGCTCAAGCCCAGATTGCTTCCATCATCAATCACCAAAAGTTCGAAGTCCTTAAAATCTTGGACCATCACTGAGTCAAGCGCCCTTTTTACCCATTCAAATGGCGTATTATATACCGCCATCAAAACACTTATTGTCACCTTGGATCGCATGATTGAATTGATAAATTCTGGTTACTTCAGATTGCTTTGCAATTTCCACTTTTCTTACTAGTTAAGATGGCTTTTAAAGCAAATTTTATTTGGAGGTGGACGCTTTTTTTAAATTCTAAGCGCTACAAAACGGACAATGG
Source organism: Algoriphagus sp. (assembly GCF_024305035.1). Lineage (GTDB taxonomy): Bacteria > Bacteroidota > Bacteroidia > Cytophagales > Cyclobacteriaceae > Algoriphagus. Next base: position 65,450 of record NZ_JAMWZB010000017.1, on the reverse strand, counting down.
ACCTTTTTGATTTAGTTCATTAAGTTGAAAATCAATTAGTTTCATAGCTGATTTATATCAGTTTATTCGGTGATATCCCTCACGGTAATGGACTTGGATTTTTTTGAGATTTGTACAGAATCAAACTGACCCCTGCCATGAAAACTATCGTTGTTCCCTTCGACTTTTCGCCTTATTCACTTGCAGCATTAAAAACAGCACAAAAAATAAGCAGCAAATCAGGCGCAAAAATCATCTGTGTCACGGTCATCCCTTCGGAGATTGACTTTGACAAGCTATCGAATGCTGCCAAGCAAAAATATAAGGAGCTTTGGGAGCAGAAAGAGGAGGCTGAACGGATATTGCCGGAGTATATCCAAGAGGTAGCTCCTGCCAAAGCAGCTATCCTTCAAGATATCCGGATAGGGGTACCCTATGAATTAATTCTCAGGGTGGCCGATGAACATCTGGCTGATCTGATCGTGATGGGGGCTTATGGAAAAGGCTACACTCCGGGTAAATTTATCGGTTCAACGATTCAAAAAGTACTTCGCAAATCCAAAGTTCCGGTTTTGACCGTAAAAGAAGCCCTAGATGGAAATGATTTCAGAAAATTGGCTTTTGCTTCCACTTTCCATCCGGGTGCAAAGGTTGCCTTTGATAAAATCAAACCTTTGGTCAAAACATTCAAGTCCAGCGTTCACCTGGTATTTGTCAATACTCCTGCAAAATTCACTTCATCTGCTGAAATTAAAGAAGGAATGGACCGATTTCAATCCGGAAATGAAGAAATCGTTTTTCATCAACATACCTACAATGACTCAGAGGCTGAAAAGGGAATCATTTCATTCTGTGAAGAAATGGGCATCAAATGGCTGGCTGTGGTCACCGGCAACCATGAAAAAAGTCCTTCCTATCTGATCAGTACTACCGAAACGGTGCTCTTTAAAGGAGAAGTAGGCGTATTGAGTGTTAAGGTTTAAATCGGTTTAGAATAGTGAGGGAGTTGTTGATCATCCAAAACTTCGTTGATGGGGTGCTGCTTATGTAAAATGGCAGCACCCAAATGATATAAACCCCGCGAAAACTCTTTGGTGACATTGGTCAAGGTGGAAAAAGGAATATCGGTCTTGTGTTTTTTGGCTTCTTGGTAGAATTCTTCAATCAGCGTATCCGATTCTGATTCCAAAGCTTCCAGCCAATCCGGGATTTTGAGGATTACCCGGGGTGGGTTGGTAATATCCTCAATTTTTTGAAGGGTATCCTGTGTTTTTTGCTGGACTTTTTTCAGGAAGTTTTTGGGTAAATTCCGGGTGGCGTTTTGAAGCTCGATCAGATTATGATTGATGTCCTTAAAGTCCTTGGCAGCAAATATCATTAATCGTAAAGACAGCATGATAGCGGTCAATTGTTTGGCCACTGGTTCACTAAGGGTGGAAGAATGAAGTTTGATATGGTAGGCGATCATTTCGTCCTCGATCTCTTTGAGCTGATTGTAAAGACTGATTTTTTCAAAAGGTTTTTCGAGTACTTTCTCCCAAAAACCTTGATTCTGTGGCTCATTTGTCAAGCCTAAACTTAATTGGATGTACAGTTTTGTTTTTTCATAAACTTGATCGAGTTCATTTTCGAGTGCCCTGATGGCAGCCTCGGGTACGGCAATATCCACATTTTGAATATACCGGGTGGCGTAGTGTTTTTGTTCTTGAAATCTCCGCTGCACCCAACTTTCTAACAACGAAAGAAAAGGGTAAAAAAGAAGAATCCCAAAAAGGTTGAGCAAGGTGTTAAACAGGACCAACGAAATCATGGGATCTTTTGCGATAGATTGGCTGAGGATCCCATCGATGATTTGATCAAGAACTATAAAAACGAGGAGTCCGGATATCACATTAAAAAGGGTATGGACTAGGGCCAGTCGTTTTTTATCTGGGGTGCCGGTCAAGGCACCCAGAATGACCGTAAGGGTAGTTCCGATATTGGCTCCAATGGTAGCTGCTGCTGCCTGTTCCAATCCGATTACTTGAGCATGTAAGGCGGTGAGCAAAATGACTAAGGTCGCCGAACTGGATTGGATCAAGGCAGTAATTATCAGGCCGAAAAGCAGAAAGGCAAACGTCCCGATTGAACTTAACTGAGCAAGATCCACCTGATCGGCTATCGTTTCAATAGATCCTTTCATCCATTCGATCCCCAAAAAAAGAAAGCCCAGACCCAAAATCAGAAGTCCCGTATTTTTGACTAGCGGCCTTGGTGAAAAAAAGATGAAAAGTAGGGAGCCTAAGCCGATAAAAGGAAAGGCCATGGCTTCTATGCTGAGCTTAAATCCAACCGTAGCGACGATCCAGCCGGTTAGGGTAGTGCCTAAATTAGCTCCCAAAATCACCCCGAGGGCATGATGTAAGCTGAGTACCCCTGCTCCTAAAAAAGCCAGAACGAGTAAGGTGACCAAGGAACTGCTCTGGAGTAATGCGGTGATCCCGGTTCCCACCACAATTCCTTTCCAGGGTTTATTGGTAAATTTTTGAAGAAGTTGGCGGAAAGATTTTCCTGCGAGTACCTGAATACCCCCTTCCATTTGGCTCATGCCTAACAAAAAGATCCCCAAGCCCGCCAAAAACTCCCAATAATTAAAATTTTCCATTTTTTTCCCTAGTTCTTAGAAAGGCTCAAGGGTAGAAAATTAAGTTTTTTGCCTCGGATAAAAAATTACCAGAATCGGAATCGCTTTTCGTAAATCCTGTTTCTGAAGATCCAGTTTTGGAAAATATCTCGGGAGAAGTGAATTTCCAAGCCTACATTCACCGTCATGTATCCATCGTATCGGTGACGAAGACCTGAACCTCGGCGAACCCGACCGTTATTTCGTAGGATTTTGTCTACATCAGGCATGCCATTGTCATCGAGAAAACTAGGGTTTCGGATAGCCAGCCTGAGTCGATCAGGATTATTACCCGTCACGTAATCATCAACCAAGTCTAGGTAGAACTCATTGACATTGTAAGCCGAAATATCATCCATGTAGTCGGTCAGGGTAAAGCGATAATTCCCTTCAAAGATCAAGTCCATGTACACATTGAGCTTGTATTTAAAACCCAGTCCCATGGGAAAAACCGTGATGTAGCGTTCATAGGGATTGTTTTCGAGTTGAAGGGGGCGTAAGTCTCGCCATACCCCATCGAGTTGGGCTTCCGGATTATTGGTGGACATGCCAATGCCGAAGAAAATATAGGGATTCCAAAGGGGGCGGTGGATATTGGGAACTTTGACGGGATGCCAATAATACTCGATAATACCTGTCATCTCCCAGTTTTTAGCCCGGAAGTGCAAATCTCTCGGAGTTCGATAAGCTCTCGGATCGGAAGGAGGGTCCTGTCCTGACATTTTGTAATAGGAAAACTCTCCCCGTGCTCTCAGGTGGGTGCCAAAGGTGTAATGGAACGCGATATTTGCATTCCAGTCGGGTTGAACCCCTTCATTGTATTTCCAAAAGGAATAAAGCTCCCCAAAATATTGGGTGGGACCTAAGCTGGCTGAAAATGACCAAGGCTCCTCAAAGCGGTAGCGATAGAAGCTTTGGGAGAAAGTTTCTAAGCTTAAAAAAACAAAGAATATGAGGAGTAACTTTTTCATTTTCAGGCTGTCAAGAAGGCAGCTAGCGGTTATTGGCGAAAATTAACTTAATTCTTTAAATTTTCAAATCCTGAGCGAAGATGGAGATCTCGCTGAGGAAAAGGAATTTCGATCCCCTCTTCTCCAAATTTCTTAAAAATTTCGTAATAGAGCTGGCTTTTGAGTACTTTCGGTTTGTTAATGTATTCGGAAGTCCAAATTCTCAGGTTGAAATTAATACTACTATCCCCATAATCTTCGAATAGTACGTCGGTTTCAGGCTTTTCCAAAACTCCTGGATTATCTTTTGCGACCTGAAGCAAAATCCTTTTTACCTTTTGAGGATCTTCTTTGTAGGAAACTCCCACCGGAAAATTAAACCGAACCATCCGATCACTGTGTGACCAATTGATCACTTGCGAATCAATAAACTGACTATTTGGGACAATTATCGTGATATTGTCATTAGTCACTACCATGGTGGCCCGAGCTGATATTTTGATCACATCGCCGGTAACGTCTCCAACTTCAATTCGGTCTCCGACTTTGATGGGTTGCTCAAATAAGATGATCAAGCCACTAATGAAATTGTTGGTGATATTCTGAAGACCAAAACCAATACCCACACCAATAGCTCCTGCCAAAACTCCCAAAGCACTGAGGTCGATTCCATTCGTCTGCAAAATGGTAAAAACACCAATAATGATCAGCAGGTATTTGACCATGGTGCCAATAGACTGTTTGGTGCCTAAGGCCAATTGGTAGCGGGCAAGAATTCGATCGACGAGTAACTTTCTGATCCACTCCGAAACAATAAATAAGGCAGCAAAAGAGAAAATTAAGGCCAGCAAAAGGCCTAGTGTTAGATGAGAATCACCAAGATGAAACAAGCTCAAATTCATGACTTCTTCCAGCCAAGAAATTAAATTAAAAGAATTGTCGCTTGAATTATTTATTGAATCGTTTTGCATGAAATATCGCAGGACATTAGCGTAATTTGAACTTAATTATACTTAAAAAAGCAAAGCCTCAACCCATCAGGTTTCAAAAAGTTTTGGTATTCGGTAGATTATTCTGTTTACTGGAGCTAGAACTATCACTTTTGAAATTTTTGATTGAATTTAGTTAATTTTGTGAAATGAGTCAGAAAAGAGAAGAATTAGAGCATCGTCTCAAACTCCGAAATATCAAGCCGGGAGATTATGAAGATATCCGTGAAATCATGATGTCTATTTATCAAGACAAAGGGATGGCATGGACTAGGCAAGAACTGAAAAATCAAATTAAGGCATTTCCCGAAGGACAGATTTGTATTGAGGATAATGGAAAGGTCGTTGCGGCGGCTTTCAGTATTATTGTGGACTATGCCAAATTCGGGGATAACCATACCTATGATCAAATCACGGGGTATGGAAAATTCGATACCCACGACCCGGAAGGGGACACACTCTATGGAACCGATGTGTTTGTACATCAGGAATACCGGGGGATGCGGCTGGGAAGGCGATTGTATGATTCCCGAAAGGAACTCTGTGAAAATCTAAATTTGCGTTCCATTATTGCCGGTGGCAGGATTCCGGGCTATGCCAATTATGCCGAGGAAATGACTCCCAGAAAATACATTGATTTGGTGAAAAATAGGGAAGTTTTTGACCCGGTTCTTTCTTTTCAGTTGGCCAATGAATTTCACGTCAGAAAAGTCATCACCAAATATTTACCCGAGGATAAGGATTCCAGAGCTTATGCCACTTTGCTCGAATGGATCAATATTTATTACGAAAAGGACGAAAAGCTCATTGGCAACAAAAAATCCATCGTTCGTCTCGGACTGGTTCAGTGGAAAATGCGACGCTTCTCCAATGTGGATGATTTGATGCAGCAAGTGGAGTTTTTTGTCGATACCGTATCCGGGTACAAATCAGATTTCTGCTTGCTCCCTGAGTTTTTTAATGCGCCGCTTTTGGCTGAATTTAACGATATGGATGCCTCGGAGGCAATCCGTAATTTGGCCGACTACACCGATGAAATCGTCAGTAGGATGAGTGATTTGGCTGTATCCTACAATGTGAATATCATCGCAGGATCCATGCCTGAGTATGATGGGAAAAAGCTCAGAAATGTTTCCTACCTCTGCCGAAGAGACGGAACACATGGAAAACAATACAAGCTTCACATTACCCCTGATGAGGCCTCATATTGGGGACTGCAGGGAGGGAATGGGATCCACGTTTTTGAAACTGATGCCGGTAGAGTGGGGATTTTGATTTGTTACGATGTTGAATTTCCGGAGTTGGGCAGAATTCTCGCCGAGCAGGATATGGATATTTTATTTGTTCCCTTTTGGACCGACACAAAAAATGCTTTCCTTCGAGTCAATACCTGCGCCAAATCGCGGGCGATCGAAAATGAGTGCTATGTTGCCATTACCGGATCGGTAGGGAATCTTCCCAAAGTCGAAAATATGGATATTCAGTATTCTCAGGCGGCAATTTACAGTCCTTCGGATTTCTCTTTTCCCCATGATTCGATCGTAGCTCAGGCCTCAGAAAATGCCGAAACTACCATCGTGGCAGACGTGGATTTGGACTTGTTGACCAAGCAACGAAAAGCAGGAAGCGTACGAAATCTTGAACAGCGTCGATTAGACCTCTATTCAATCCAATGGAAACAGAAAAAATAATTCAGGCTTATTTCGAAGCCGTTTCAGAAGAGGTCCTTGCCCAGGCAGCCAAAATCAAGCTCGTGATCACCGATGTGGACGGAGTGCTGACCGATGGTGGGATCATTTACGATGATCTCAAGACTGAATATAAAAAATACAATGTCAAAGATGGATTGATTGTTCAGCATCTTCGGAAAGCTCGAATTATGGTCGGGGCAATCACCGGCAGGTCTTCCCCGGTAGTTGAAAACCGCTGCGAAGAACTTCGGTTTGATTTTCATTATCACGGGATCAAGGATAAAGGGAAAAAGCTTCAAGAACTTTTGGAAACACTAGAAATTCAACTCGATGAAGTGGCTTATATTGGAGATGATTTGATCGATATTCCCGTCATGAGAGCAGTGGGTTTGGCCGTGGTTCCGGCAGATGCTTTGGAGTATGTCAAGCCGATGGCTACCTTTATTTCAAGATTTCCCGGAGGAAAAGGCGTATTTCGTGAAACGGCTGATTTGATTTTGTTTGCTCAGGGAAAGCTTTCAGGAATTATCCAATCTTATTTTGATTAACGCGATGATAAAAAAAAATACCCTTCCGATGAAAATCACCGAAAATGTGATTTTGGGAAGCGAGCGCCCCGTGTTGTTTTCAGGACCTTGTGCGGTTGAAAGCTATGATATTTGCCTGGAAATCGGCACAAAGGTAAAAGCTTGGGCCTCCGAAAACGGCTTTGACTATGTATTCAAAGCTTCCTTTGACAAGGCCAACCGAACTTCATCCGGATCTTTTCGAAGTATAGGAATGGATAAAAGTTTGGAAGTACTTCAGCGCGTGGGAAAGGCCTTGGAGGTTCCTTTGGTCACTGATATTCACGAAAGCTATCAAGCAGCCGAAGTGGCCGAAGTGGTGGATGTACTTCAAATTCCCGCATTTTTATGTCGTCAGACCGATTTGCTCTTGGCAGCTGCGGCAACAGGAAAGGCGGTAAAAATCAAGCGAGGGCAATTTATGGCCCCGGAGGACATGCAGTATGCGGTCAAAAAAGTACGCGAAGCAGGGAATGATCAGGTCTGTCTAACCGAACGGGGTTTTTCGCTCGGTTATCATAATCTAGTCGTAGATATGCGAGGACTTCCGATTATGCGTCAGTTTGCTCCGGTGGTTTTTGACATTACCCATTCGGTTCAGCAGCCCGGTGGCCAAGGGGGTAGCAGTGGGGGACAACGGGAGTTTGCTCCGATTTTAGCGCGTGCGGCAGCAGCAACAGGAATTGATGGGTTTTTCATCGAAACCCATCCTGAACCCAGTAAAGCCCTCAGTGATGGTCCAAATTTGATCCCCTTGCATCGAATGGGTGATTTTTTGGCGATGTTAAAAGAATCTTGGACTTTGGGTAGAAAATATCAAGATTTTCAGGTAGAATAGCGCATGCGCTTTCTGTTTCTACTTGCTGTTTTTCAATGGGGAATCGCTACTTTGGGGATGACCCAAGGGCAGGGGGAAAGAATTAAGTGGGCTTTAGCGCAGCAGGGTAAACAGCTTAACCCTGCTGAGCAAGCCGAACTTTTTGAGTTTTATCAAAAGCGGGAATTTAAGCCCATTTGGTTGGTCGATGGATTTCCGAACCGGCAGGCCCTTGCTTACCAAGAAATTCTTTCTCAGATTCATTACGAAGGCTTGGACCCGGAGGATTACCAGTTTTCCCGTATCAGCTTACTTTATTCCCAGTTTTCAAGTCGAAACTCGGTTCCTTTCACTCCGGAATTGGATGAGTGGGAAGTCCTATTGACCACTTCCTTTTACCGTTTGGTAAACCATCTTTACTATGGGAAAATAGATCCCGAACCGCTTCCCGGCATTTGGAAGGTTTACAAAAAAAAGAAACCTCAAGTGGCAATTCACTTCCTAACCAGATTGCCCATGGATCCGAATTTGACACGGATTTTTGGTGAGCTTCGTCCCCCGGATGCCCGGTATTGGTCTGGGGTAGAATTAATGAAGCAACTTCAGGAAGAAATGAAGGATTTTCCAAGTGGATTCAACGAGATTTCCTTTTCCCAGACCCTGGAGCTGGGGGAAAAAAGTATTCATCTCCCACTGATTCGGGAACGACTTGCTCAGTTGGGTTATTCTAGTGGGAACGATTCCGGATCTGATCCCACCGAATTTGACTCGATCACTTGGCTGGCGATTAAGAAGCTTCAAAAAGAAAACCGGTTAGAACCCGATGGGGTGATCGGGAAAAACACCCTGGCTGTCTTAAATGCTTCTCCAACATCCAAGATGGATCAAATCTCGGTCAACCTGGAGCGAATGCGCTGGATGCCTCAGGAATTTTGGGAAGGGAAACGAATTGTGGTCAATGTGGCTGATTTTCAAATGAGTTATTTAGATGATGCCGATACGCTTTTCACCTCTGAAATCATTGTGGGTACGGTAAAAAATCAAACGCCTATTTTCTCAGCAGAGCTGGATCATTTGGTGTTTAGTCCTTATTGGAATGTCCCTTTATCTATCATTCAAAACGAACTCATTCCAGCTATCAGGCGTAATCCGGATTATTTGGCACGAAATAAAATGGAAGTGACTTCCCATGCTGGAAAAGTAATTCACCCAAGTTCTGTTCATTGGGACCTGCGCCCATTTCCTTACCTGATTCGGCAAAAGCCGGGACCGCATAATTCGTTGGGTTTGGTAAAATTTATGTTTCCCAATCCCTACCAAGTATACTTGCATGATACCCCTGCCAAACAATTATTTTTCAAAGCTTCCAGAGCATTCAGTCATGGCTGTATTCGAATGAAAAAGCCCCAGGAATTTGCTGAGATTCTTTTGAAAGATAATCCCAACTGGACCATTCAAAAAATACGAGAAGCCATGACCCGGGATCAGGAGACTCAGGTTGATTTGAATGAGAAAATACCGGTATGGGTGCTTTACTTTACGTTTTGGATGGATGAAAAGGGGCAGCCCAAATTCATTCAAGATGTGTACGGCTTGGATCGGGAAGTTCTTCGGCTCCTAAATAAGTAACTAAGGTTGAAGTAGGGGAGGATTGGATAAGTAGTCGGGATCATTGCCATAAATAAAAAGCAAGGCACCATCTTTCATTAAATCAATTGCCGTAGCTGAGAGGGCGGAGGGTAAGGCTGGACAGCCCAAACTGCGCCCCAGCCGACCCGTGGCTTCGGCAAACTCTTCGGTGGCATAATCAGCCCCATGGATCACAATGGCACGATTTCTTGCCTGATCATTAACTCCTTTTTCTAAACCATCCAAGCGTAACGAATAGCCATGCTTCCCCTGGTAGGTTTCCGCAGTTTTGAAGAATCCTAGGCTACTTTGATACGATTCTGGGCGATTGGAAAACTGAGTAGCCATGAGTTGGCCTGAGTTTCGGCCATGGGAAACGACCGAATGAAATAGAACTTTCCCGTTTTTGGGATCAATGACCCAGAGTCGCTTGGCCGTGGAGGGAAGGCTAAAATCGATGATGACTAAATTGGGATTTTCCAGTTTTTGATGAAGTTTTTGATACCCTTCCATCGCCAAGTCAAGGATGGTAGAATTGGGGACTTGCCAATAATTGGCTTTCAGTCGATCATAGAGGGAAACCTCTTTTTTAGCAGGAATTTCAGTCCGGGTTTCCCAGCTAGTTGAGCTTGGTAAAATCGAAGTATTCTCAAACCAAAGCATGAGTATCACCGAGATAAGATGGATAGTCGGCATAGGCAGCGTTTAGTGGATGATAATTTCTAGTGCCATGAAGTGAACTATCAAAGGCCTATAATTCGTTCAACTCATGAAAAAATAATCAGCTTGGGCAACGGTGCAGAATGATTATTTTTGCAGAAAAATTTAAGTAAATAAATAATTGAATAGCAGGAGATTGAAAAATTTGTTTAAAGAAATTTAATTAAAATTAAACAAAATTTGAAAAACTGCTGTTCCAATTCCTGATGAACGTATCCGTATTTCGCAAAGAACATTTCAACGCAGCACACCGCCTGCACAATCCATCTTGGTCAGCTGAAGAAAACCAAGCAATATTTGGAAAATGTAATAATGCCAACTATCATGGGCACAATTATGATTTAATCGTGCAGTTGCGTGGAGAAATCGATCCCAAAACCGGCTATGTATACGATATGAAGGTGCTCAGCGATCTGATCAAAGAGCACGTCTTAACTAAATTTGACCACAAAAATTTAAACTTGGATACCGATGAATTCAAAGATCTCAACCCTTCCGCTGAAAATATTGCAGTGGTTATTTGGAATATTTTGAGGGAAAAAATTGATCGGAAATTCGAATTAATAATTCGACTTTATGAAACAGAAAGAAACTATGTTGAATACGATGGGAATTGATTTGGCCCGCGCTTCCTTCGAAGAGTTCGGAGAAGAGCATGTTGGAACCTCCCTTGAGACTCCGCTCAGAGAAGATGCTTTTGAGATGGATGATGATCTCAAGGTCGAGCTAATTGAAAAACATTTTCGCGAGATCATGAATATTCTCGGGCTGGATCTGACAGATGACAGCTTGAAGGGTACTCCTCATCGTGTTGCAAAAATGTACGTCAAAGAAGTTTTTGCGGGCTTGAACCCCAAAAACAAACCGGCTGCGAAGCTTTTTGAAAACAAATACAAATACAGTGAAATGTTGGTTGAAAAGGACATTACTTTTCACTCCCACTGCGAGCATCATTTTGTACCGATCTACGGCAAGGCCCACGTGGCCTACATCTCCAATGGAAATGTCATCGGATTATCCAAGATTAACCGAATCGTACAGTATTACGCCAAGCGCCCACAAGTGCAAGAGCGTTTGACCATGCAGATCGGAAATGAGCTCAAGGAAGTATTGGGAACCGACGATGTCGCTGTGATCATGGATGCCTATCACATGTGTGTGAGTTCGAGAGGAGTAAATGACACCAATAGCTCCACAGTCACTTCATTTTTTTCCGGAAAGTTTGAAGTGGACGAGCAATCGCGGAATGAGTTTCTAAACTATGTCAGTCTAAAGAAATAAGGAGTCAATCCAGGCTAAACCAACTTATTAGAACCGGACTCCTCGTCCGGTTTTTTCGTTTTTACCGCAAACAAAATATAGCCTTAGATGCTTTATTTAATATGGAAAACAAACACATGAAAGGAAAAAATATTGTAATCATTGGAGGAAATTCAGGCATTGGAAAAGCGGTAGTTTCGCTTTTGGAAGCGCAACAAGCCAATTTATTTCTGTATTCAAAAAGTGGTCAAGGAACTACTGAGTTGGACATTACCGCTGATTTTGAGCAGATGCCCAACCTACCGGAAACCATAGATGGCTTGGTCTATCTTCCGGGTACAATTAATTTGAAACCCTTTCATCGAATTTCCATGTCGGATTTTCAGCATGAGTTAGAAATTAATTTCTTTGGGGCGGTTCGTGTTCTTCAACAAAGCATGAAAGGCTTGAAGAAATCCAGTTCACCTTCGGTTGTGTTGTATAGTACGGTAGCAGTGCAAACTGGGATGGGTTTCCACTCGGGCATAGCAGCTGCTAAAGGTGCAGTTGAAGGACTTACCCGATCCCTTGCTGCAGAATGGGCCCCGGCCAAAATCCGAGTAAATGCAATTGCCCCATCCCTAACAGACACCCCCTTGGCCGCTTCGCTTCTTTCTACCGAGGACAAAAAAGAAGCCAGCCATAAACGACATCCGCTGGGTAGAATCGGAAGTCCAGAAGATATTGCCCATGCCACCCTATTTTTGCTGTCCGAATCCTCCTCCTGGATGACAGGTCAAATCATTCATTTGGATGGAGGAATGTCCAATTTGAAATAAAAGTCAAAACAATTTTAACTAATTATTGTAATTACATAGGGTACGGTCCCGAGAAGATAGCGTTGTGAATATGAAGACACCACCTGAATCATTCCTGCTTTTTAAGGAAGAGTTGAGGAAAGCCCAACTGGAAAAAGAGAGGCTGAAGAAAGACTATGAAAATAAACTCGCTGATGTCAATCAAGAACTTGCCAGACTTAAGGAGCAAATCAGGTCGCAGCAGGACATGATGCGCACCACACTCGAATATGCTTCAAACCTTGAAGTTCGTCTTGAACAATTCAAAGAAGAAGTTCATCGTTCTGAAAATCAGCGTAAAAAATCCATATATTAATTCCATCATCTTGCCATGAACGACACTTTCTACCCCTCCGAAACGCGAGATTTTGAACTTGCCTTTGAAGAAAAATATGCCAGGGCACTCATTAGTCCTGAGAAAAAAATTGTGATCTGTGAGCTGTTAGCAGACTACATTCCAATCGATGATTTCAAAGAGGCTTTTCATCGCATCGGAGAAATTGTAAAAGCCGGAGATTTCGAAAAATTTATTTTTGACAAGCGCTCCCTTCGCGCCTTTCACCAACCGACCATGGAATGGTATTTTATTTATTGGAAGCGTGAAATGCTGGAATATGGAATTAAAACCCATCGTAAAATTCTGCCCGATGAAAAGTGGTTTGAAAAGATGGTTCAAATTGCCAAAGCTCAGATCCTTCAAACCTATCCGGATAACATCATTGATCAGCTAGATATCAAATACTGCGATTCAATCGAAGAGGCCATTAACCTATGATCAAGTACTTTTCCAAAGATTCCATCTTGGAATCGGATTCGTTTTTCAGAAGAAATCTGATTAACTGTCTTTCTGGCTACAAGAGTCTCAATTTAATAGGAACTCAAGATTCAGGCGGAAAAACGAATCTAGCGCCTTTCTCACAGGTATTTCACATAGGGGCTTCCCCACCTTTGATCGGAATTTTATTTCGTCCCCATACCGTCAAGCGAGACACTTTGGAGAATATCCTAGAAACTGGCTTTTTTACCTTAAATCAGGTGACTCCTTCTTTTTATAAAGAAGCCCATTGGACTTCGGGGCGATGGGAGGGAAGTGAGTTTGAGGGGACAGGTCTTCAACCCGAATATGTTGAGGATTTTTCAGCTCCTTTTGTAAAAGGTAGTCCAGTGAAATTAGGATGTAGTTTGGTGGAAACCCAAACCCTGAAAGTTAATCAAACGGTACTGGTTATTGGGAGTATCGATCATATATTTGTGGAGGAAAAAGGTCTGAGAGGGGATGGATCGCTGGATTTAACTGCCTTGGAAACAGTCACGGTTTCTGGACTCGATGAATATTATGTCGGTAAAAAGCTGGCAAGATTAAGCTACGCCAAAGCGGACCGGCGAGTTGAAGAGATATAAAAATTACGTAAAAAGGTTAACTAATTTTTGTAATTTGCTCCAGAATGCCTTTCTGAACAAAAAACTTTCTGCGATATGAAAAATGCCTTCCTTTTGGCAATTTTTGGTTTTTGGTTGATTTCATGCGAGACTTCTAACCAAATTGATGGGGAAGGAGTGGGCCAGATTCCCGAATTGACTTTGGTGGACAGCATGCAAATTGATCGCTTGGTAGTTCCCACACTTTTAGATTACAGCAAGGACGGAAAGTATTTTCTGTTCTTTGATTATAAAAGCAATGAATTGATTTTAACCGATCCTTTAGGAAAAGTAATCATCGCCGTTAATCGCTCGGAGGATGGACCCAATAGTTATAAATCCGGTTATTTTTCCGCCTGTAGGTTTGTGGAAGAAAATCGAATTTTGGTCGATACCTATCAGGGAAGTTTTTTGTACGACTTAGCGTTTAATCTGATGGATTCCAAACCAGCCACTATTCAAACACTAAGCAGAATGCTAGGGGATACCCCAAGTTTTGTAGTGGGCGAAAATCATCAATTCAAATTCGGCTATTTAGAATCAGATCTTGATCAGATACGGGTGGACGATCAAGTAAAAATGGAGGATTATGATTTTTTGAAAGTAAGTAATCTCGAGGGGGAAGTGGTGTTTTCTTCCCAAGTGCCCCGCTCTGTAAATTACATTCAACAACCCGGTCAATACATGGGTTTTGATCCTATTGCTAAAATTGAAAATGATCGAATTTATTTACAATTCATGCTTACCCCCATTCTATACACGTATCGTTTTCCTGAACTTGAGCTATTGGATTCTGTGAACTTAAATCCGGGTGAAGATTTCCAACCCACTGAGCCTGCTCTCGAACTGGAAAATTTCGGGATATTTTTTGAGGACCTGAAAGGTTCTCGCTACCAAAATTTTATCTTTTCCAATGGTTACCTGCTCACCTGGTACCTCAAAGGTGCTCCCGATGAGGAAGTAGATGCACTTGATCGGCGCGTGGTGGGCGACGAAAAATACCAAGCTTTGGAGAAAAAATATAAAGTACCTGTGTATCAGATTTTTAAAGATCAAGCTAAAATCTGGGAAGGAGAGTGGCCCATTGCGCTAAAGGTGAAAAAAGACTTACTGTATTCGGTCAATGCCAAACCCGGTGAAGATGCCAATGCGGTGGAACAAGAAGTGCAGACCTTTTATTTTTATGAACTCCGGTAACCATTTTTTGCTCAGGGAAGTGATGTTCAAAAACCTAACCATATGAAACTACTTGAGCTCACCGATTTCGGACTTTTTTGTCCACCTGCGGGGGTCTTTATCGACCCTTGGCGACCTGTGGATCGGGCAATAATTACCCATGCGCATTCGGATCATTCCCGCTGGGGAATGAAGCATTATTTGGCCCATCACGATTCAGCTGAAGTAATGAAACTTCGTTTGGGTGCAGCAATCAGCTTAGAAACCCGGGACTATGGTCAGGAATTCATCCTAAACGGAGTGAAAATTTCCCTTCATCCTGCGGGACATATTCCCGGATCGGCTCAAATCAGGTTAGAGTACAAAGGAAAAATCGCCGTAGTCAGTGGGGATTATAAAGTAGAAGATGATGGCCTATCGGTTCCTTTTGAGCCTGTGAAGTGCCATGAATTTGTGTCTGAATGTACTTTTGGATTGCCAATCTACAAGTGGGAGCCTCAGCAGGAGATTTTTAATCAGGTCAATTCGTGGTGGAAAACCAATGCCTTAGATGGACGCAATTCAGTACTTTTCGCTTATTCCTTGGGCAAGGCTCAACGAATCTTAAAACACCTGGATCCCAGCATCGGGAAGATTTTCGTCCATGGTGCCGTTTGGAATACCAATCAAGCTCTGCTTACCAATGGGGTGGACCTACCTCAAGTCCCTAAGGTAAGTCAGGATACGCCCAAAAGTGAATTTACGGGGGCTTTGATTATTGCTCCGCCTTCGGCTTTTGGAACGCCCTGGATGCGCCGATTTTCACCCTATCGAACTGGAATTTGTTCCGGTTGGATGGCAGTGCGTGGAACCCGGAGGAGACGGGCTGCCGATCGGGGATTTGTACTTTCTGATCATGCGGATTGGGAGGGGTTAATTCAGGCCATCGCGTCCACAGGGGCAGAGAAAGTGTACTTAACCCATGGGAGTACAGCTTCTTTTGGACGGTTTTTACAAGAAGAAAAAGGTATTGATGCGGTAGAGCTTCAGACACTTTTTGGTGGAGAAGAGGTGGATTAAGTCGCGTTTTTGAAGTATTTCTAGTATCTTCATTCTGCTCACCTGATTTGAGAATAGCAAATCGGGCTTGACTTAAAACCTCACCTGGCAGGGATGATGATTCCTTTGAATGAGATTCCTGCTGCGCGCCGAAAAAGAACCCTTAACAGATGAATTCGAGCCTAAAATTCCTCCTGATTTTATTCCTTATTGCAGCCTGCCAATCCAAGGATGAACCGATCAAAACACCTTATTTTAACTCGGTAAGGGGAGAAATTCCATTGGATTCCTTGGGTTTGACACTGATTCATGAACATTTGCTGGTGGATTTTATCGGTGCGGACGCTGTAAGTATGGATCGCTGGGATCGGGATTCGGTAATCCAGAAAGTACTTCCCTATTTAATGGAAGTAAAGAAATTTGGGGTAAAAACCATGTTGGACTGTACTCCTTCTTTTCTGGGAAAGGATCCTATTCTGCTTGAGCAACTCAGCGAAAAATCCGGAATTCAACTGCTCACCAATACGGGGTATTATGGAGCCGTGGAGGGAAAATATTTGCCGGCCCACGCCTACAGCGAATCGGCAGCGCAACTTGCTGAGCGATGGGTAGCTGAATTTGAAAAGGGGATAGGGGAAACCGGCATCAAACCGGCTTTTATCAAAATTTCGGTCAATGAAACCGACCCCCTTTCCTCCATGGATCAAAAACTGGTTAAAGCTGCGGGGCTGACTCATCAAAGAACTGGCTTGACGATTGCCTCCCATACTGGAACGTGGAACACTGCGGCACAAGAGCTGGCAATTCTTCAGGAAATGGGAGTAGACCCTTCTGCTTTTGTCTGGGTCCATGCCCAAGCCGAAGAGGATTTTGAAAACTATAAAAAAGCTGCGGAATTGGGGGTGTGGATTTCCTTGGATGG
The DNA here is from genome assembly GCF_024305035.1 of Algoriphagus sp. Classification (GTDB taxonomy): domain Bacteria; phylum Bacteroidota; class Bacteroidia; order Cytophagales; family Cyclobacteriaceae; genus Algoriphagus. The sequence continues at coordinate 48,796 of NZ_JAMWZB010000017.1, read as the reverse complement.
AATTGGATGGAGGCTTAGCCCGTATGTGGATCGCTTGATTTATGCAAAAGAAAATGGGTTTTTAGACCAAGTTTTGATTTCCCATGATGCGGGCTGGTATGATCCTTCCCAAATTGGAGGTGGCGAATTTCAGCCCTTTACCACTATTTTTGAAGAGTTGATTCCCCTTCTCAACGAAAAGGGATTTGAGCAGGAAGATTGGAATCAGCTGCTACAGGAAAATCCCAAACAGGCATTTCAAGGACGTTTGTAACTTCATATTCCTCAGCGAAGGAATCTAATTTTATAAGAGGTGTAAAATCCCTGTGGATTTTAACAATTGAAATTCAGGGAGTTTCCTTTCATTCTTCCTCAAAAGATGGAAACTCCACCAAATTTTCTTTGCCAACCTTTACCAAACCATTCGTCCTGCTTACCTTTGCGCATGGCAGAACAAATTTTGATCCTCGATTTTGGTTCTCAGTACACTCAACTCATCGCCCGAAGAGTGAGAGAACTGAATGTATATTGTGAAATCCACCCCTTTAATAATCTTCCGGAAATCACCGATGATATCAAAGGTATCATTCTATCAGGCTCACCCTGTAGCGTGCGTGATGAAGGGGCACCAGATCTAGATTTGGATAGTCTTCGAGGGAAGCTACCGATTTTGGGTGTCTGCTACGGATCACAACTATTAGCCCATAAATATGGAGGTGAGGTCTTGCCTTCCACCATCAGAGAGTACGGACGAGCCAATCTTGATCACATTGATCTGCATCATGATTTGTTGAAAGAGATGACCCATGGGTCTACCGTTTGGATGTCCCATGGGGATACCATAAAAAAACTACCGGAAGGATTTGAGGTGATTGCAAGTACATCCTCGGTGGAAGTGGCAGCTTTTAAGATTGAAGGTGAGAAAACATACGGAATTCAGTTTCATCCCGAGGTTACCCATTCTACGGAAGGAAAGAATCTTTTGAGAAACTTTGTAGTCAGTATCTGTGGCTGTTCGCAAGATTGGACTTCGGATGTGTTTATTGATGCCACCGTGGCAGACCTGAAGGAAAAAATCGGTTCGGATAAGGTCGTTATGGGACTTTCTGGTGGTGTAGATTCCTCGGTAGCGGCCACGCTGATTCATCGTGCAATTGGGGATCAGCTAACCTGTGTATTTGTGGATAATGGGTTACTTCGCAAAAATGAATTTGAAGAGGTGCTGCATTCCTACAAGGATATGGGATTGAATGTCATCGGAGTGGATGCCAAGCAGCGATTTTACGATGCTTTGGCAGGGATTTCCGATCCTGAAGCCAAAAGAAAAGCGATTGGGAGAGCATTTATTGAAGTCTTTGATGATGAAGCCCATAAAATTGAGGGGGTTAAATGGCTGGGACAAGGAACCATTTATCCTGATGTGATTGAATCGGTCTCTGTCAAGGGTCCCTCGGCCACAATCAAGTCTCATCACAATGTGGGAGGGCTACCGGATTTTATGAAATTGGCTGTGGTAGAGCCGCTCAATACCTTGTTTAAGGATGAAGTAAGAGAAGTGGGCAGAGCCCTGGAGATTCCCGAAACGATCGTCGGTAGGCATCCTTTTCCAGGTCCCGGGTTGGCAATTCGTATTTTGGGGGACATCACTCCAGAAAAAGTAGCCACGTTGCAGGAAGTGGATCATATTTTTATTCAGGGATTGAAAAACCACGGGCTTTACGATCAGGTCTGGCAGGCTGGCGCCATTTTGCTACCCATTCAGTCGGTAGGTGTCATGGGGGATGAGCGTACCTACGAACGAGTGGTTGCACTCCGGGCGGTAGGTTCAGTGGACGGAATGACCGCAGACTGGATTCATTTACCTTATGAATTTCTGGGGAAAATGTCCAATGAAATCATCAATCGGGTCAAAGGAGTGAACCGAGTCGTTTATGACATTTCTTCCAAGCCACCCGCAACTATTGAGTGGGAATAATCTAATCAGAATTTTGAACCCGGAGATCCTTCTTCGGGTTTTTCTTTAGTCTACGTATTTCGGCCCGAACTTTGGGTTTGAAAATAATGGTTTAAATTTGCCTACTCTGTAGCGATATCCCCTTATTCATGCAAAAACTTGTCTTTTTATTCGCCTTTTTTTTAGTTTCTATTCAGCTTTCTGCCCAAAATTTACCTCAGGGGTATGAGCGAGGCAAAGTGCTGCTTAATTCCAGAAGTTATGCGGAGGCGATTTCTGCCTTTGAGCCATTGATGAATTCGGATGAATATGGAAACTTGGCCAACTATGCAAAATTTTATGCCGCTACGGCTGCCTTGGAACTCAGCCGGACCGAGGAGGCCATCGGCTGGCTTCAACCCCTGGTTTCCCAAACTTGGACCCATCAAAATGAATCTAAATTTTTGCTAGCCAAAGCCTATTTTCAGAATCAACAAGCCGCAGAAGCACTTCGATTAGTCTTGGAGCTTCAAAAAACCGATCTCAATGAATCCGTTCAAAATATGGTCTATGATTATTTGGTTCAACGTAGTCCTGATTTTTTAACTCGTAATATCCGGGAGTTTCAAGAAATCCCAGCTTATCGGGCCGCCTTGAGTACCATCCTGACGGAAAAAAATGTGCTTTCCTCCGATGAGCGCTCCTTGTATTATGAATTGAAAGGGATGGGGATCACCGGAACCGAAGCGAAAATTAAAGACCAGATTCTTGATTTGGTGGTGATTTTACCCTTTACCGACGGGAATAATTCCAGGTTGGAAAGGGTGGATCCGAGTTCCTTCACCTATGAGTTGTTTCAAGGAATTCGGCTTGGAGTCAGTCAGTTGCGAAAAGAAGGAGTAAAAGTCAATTTAATCAGTTTTGACTCCAAGCGAGATCTTGCTCACCTTCGAAATATTTTGGAGGACCCTGCTGTTGCCCAAGCGGATTTAATTATCGGCCCCATTTATCCCGAGGAAGCGGATTTGGTCAGTGCATTTGCAGAAAATGCTCAAATTCCATTCATCCATCCTCTGTCCAATTTAGCAGACCGGTTTGAAGATCGTGCCTTTAGTTTTCTGTTTCGGCCTTCTGTTTCCGATTTGGTGGATGGAGTGGTGAGCAATCTGAAAGGTAGAAATTGGGGGAAAAGGATCGCCATTGGCTATTCGGGGAGTACTCGAGACGTGCAGATGAGTGAATTACTAACCGCCAAACTTGCCCAAGAAGGGTTTGATTTAGTAGCTAAAATGGAGCTGAATCCAGGGAATGCGGCAAAGTTTTTAACAGATTTGCGGGTGCTCCCAAGTCGGGACAGTGCAGATGTACGGGCAAATCAGGTAATCGTGCTGACCGATGATCCCTCCATTGCCCAGCCCACACTTTCCTACATTGAATCGGTAACAGCTAATGTGCCGATTTTGGTAATGGATTCTTGGTTGGGTTTTAATTTCGCCAATTATGAAATGCTTGAGTTTCCCAATTTCTTTTTTATCTCCAATAATACGCCCCGGTTTGACTCCCAAGAAATGGAAGATTTCCGGCAGGATTTTTACGATCGTTATTTGATTTTTCCCTCAATCAATGCCATTCTGGGCTCGGAGTTGATCCATTGGGTGGGAGCGAACTTTTCTTCTTCTACCTCTGGAACCCTCCGTGATCGGTTTGCAGCAGGTGAGTTTTTACCCGGAAAGTTGACTTGGGGATTTGATTTCAAAGACAGTAATTCCAATCAATTTGTACCTGTTTTCGGAATGGAGGCAGGAGAATTAAAACCTATTAATTAATTCATGAAAATTTCAGAAAGCAAGCGGCTTTTTGCTCATGCCCAGAATTTTATACCCGGAGGAGTCAATTCCCCTGTACGTGCTTTTCGTGCGGTAGGAGGGGATCCCCTCTTTATTAAACGAGCGGATGGAGCCTTCATTTTTGATGAAGATGACAATGCCTACATCGAGTTGATCAATAGCTGGGGCCCCATGATTTTGGGGCACAATCATCCCTTGATCCGTCAGGCAGTGATTGAAGCGATGGATAATGGAACTTCATTTGGAGCACCCACGGCCAAGGAAATCGAAATTGCTGAGCTGATCGTACAGATGGTTCCTTCGGTGGAAAAGGTCAGAATGGTCAATTCAGGAACAGAGGCAACCATGTCTGCCATTCGAGTAGCCCGTGGGTTTACCGGAAGAGACAAATTCATCAAAATGGAAGGACACTACCATGGACATGGAGATTCATTTTTGATCTCTGCGGGTTCGGGTGCTATCACGATGGGAAATCCCGATTCCCCGGGTGTGACCAAAGGAACGGCTCAAGACACGCTTTTGGCACCTTACAATTCCTTAGCAGCAATCGAAGAGCTAGTGGCAGCCAATAAAGGAGAAATCGCTGCGTTGATTTTGGAACCTGTTCCAGGAAATATGGGCTTGACCATCCCCTTTCCTGGTTATTTACAAGGCCTGCGTGAAATTTGTACCCGAGAAGGCATCGTGTTGATTTTTGACGAGGTGATGACCGGTTTTCGCCTTGCCCCTGGTGGAGCTCAGGAGCTTTTTGGAGTGACACCGGATATGACTACCCTAGGTAAAATTATAGGTGGAGGAATGCCTGTAGGCGCATATGGCGGTAAAAAAGAAATCATGGAGCATGTTTCTCCGGCAGGACCGGTTTATCAAGCGGGCACCTTGTCAGGAAATCCTATTGCCATGTCTGCAGGCTTGGCCATGCTCAATTACCTCAATGATCATCGCCAGGTCTATGGTGAACTGTTGACCATAGGTCGAAAAATCGCCGAGGGAATCATGAAAATCAACCTGGAATTAGGCTATAATTATACGGTGAATCACTTGGGAAGCATGTACTCTTTGTTTTTTAGTCAAGACCCGGTGGTTGATTTTGAATCGGCCAAAAAGTCGGACACCCAACTCTTTGGCAACTATTTCCAAGCCATGCTTAAAAGAGGAGTTTATTTGGCTCCTTCTCAATTTGAGAGCTTGTTTTTATCCACGGCACTTCGAGATGACTTGATTTCTCAAATCCTCCAAGCTCATCGGGAAAGCATGAAAGAAATTCATTCGATTTAACTACCTATTTTATGTCAATCACTGTATACGGAATCAAAAACTGCAATACCATGAAGAAAACTTTTGAGTTCTTAGACTCAAAAGGAGTAGGGTATGATTTTGTGGATTATAAAAAGCAAAAACCCACACCGGAATTGTTGTACGGGTTTTTGAAAAAAACCGAGTTGGCCAGTCTAGTCAATAAAAAAGGAATGACTTATCGGAAGATGGATGAAGATCAACGGGCTGATTTGGAAAAAGAAGCCACTGCCATTCCCATTTTGATCGAACACTCCAGCATGATCAAACGTCCTGTGATCACCTTTCCCAATGGGGAGATTACCTTGGGATTTGATCCCGAATCCATCGAAAAACAGCTTTAAAAAATCTGAGGGTCATTCTTAAATCTAGCGATCAAAGAATGACCTTCTTCTGGATACTTTGAGGTCCTGAAGGATACTTGATTTCACCCGAATATCGATATTATAGGAGGTAAACCGCCCAAAAGGAACCCAGTTGACATTCATTTGCCAGCAATGCAAATCCCGGGCAATTCCGATGAGAGATTGGGTGATATTTTTTGCCTGGATATCCAAACCCGTACTGAAGTTTATTTTCCACTTTTCCGATAGCGAAACATCACCCGACAGGTTCATGGCTTGGGAAATATTGGTGGTTCCAGAGGATTGTTTGTTATAGGAAAGATTATAGCCTACCGTCAGATTCCAGGGAATATTCCAATCAATGTATTGGCTGGGATCATTGACGATTTGGTTGATTTGACTTTCCACAAATTCATTCATCTGGCCTCCTTGCTGGAGAAACTGGTTGGTCAGCTCGTCTCGGACTTCATTGGGGTTTTGGGTGTCACTGCTGGGATTGATGGAGGCATTCAGATTAAGACGGGCACTCCGAATCGCCCCGATTCCCTGACCGTTTTGCCAGGCATATTCATTGATCCTTCGGGTAACTTCATTTCCATCACCGGTGCTAAAGGTTCGGGTAGCGTAAGGATCCAGCGTACTCGATACGTTTACAGAAAGCTTTCGGTCAAAAAAGCTTGTTCGTGCGCTAATATTAAAGTTGGAAAGCTGAAACGAATCTGCGGCAAAATTATAGGCGGTATTTAAGCTTAAGTTTTCCAACAAGGGAATTTTTTTAAAGCTTTCTTCTCCGGTGCTATCTTCGTCATTTTTAATTTTTGCCTCCAATACACTCCTCAATGACATAGTCAATGAGCGACTTTCGCCTCCTGGGGCACCCCCATAAATAAAGCCCTGATGACGGTTGTAGAGCCGGGTATCCCCTTCGGCATTGGTCTGCACCCGCTGAAAATAGCCAAAGGATTCCTCGGTAAAATCGGGATTATAGCTAAACCCAAATGTGGGCTGAAGATGCTGCCTTATGGTTTGAATTTTTCCTTTTTTGAAATTGAAAAATCCATACACATTGGTGTTGAGATTGAAGGAGCTGGTATAAAACGTCACCCGATTAAAGCCATTTTCTACGATTTGATCCACTCGCTCGGAGGCAGGATTGTAGAAGTAATTCAACTTTTGTAAATACCAAAGCTCGGTGATATTGGCCGAGGCTGCGGCGGTGAAATATTTGAAAACATTAAAGGTGGACTGTACCGGAATTCGGTGCTGAGCTCCGTTATTGGCATTTTGCAGGAGTAGACTGAAATTTTCTGGCGTGAATGGAATTAATTCCGGGGCAGTGTTGCCTCCAAGTTCCGCATCAATGGGAGTGGCCGTCTGGATGCGGTTTGAAATGGAATTTTGGAAATCGAAAGTCCAGGCGATATTGAGTGTTTTTAGCGGCTCAAATTTCACGTTCCGAAATGGATTTTGCCGATTCATGCTGAAATTCAGCGTAGGAAGTCTCAATTTTACTTCTCCGGTACTCACCGACTGAGAGTGCTGCATACTGGAAGAAAGCGAGAATGGAGTTCCGGGAAACTGCTTGGTAAAGTTGACCGTGGACTGAAGGTCAGATTGAATGTTGTTTTGAAAATTGGTCGGGTTGACCACATTGTTGAAGTAGCTGGTGCTACCTGCATTCACCGAAGCAGAAAAGCGACTGGTTCCCCGACTTTCAGGGGTATGATTCCAGGTGATGCGGAAGGTTCGGGTGTCCAGGGGATTTTCATCCGTTTCGGCAGATTTGATGATTTGGTAATCCAAATTGAAGCCCCCACTGTAGCGGTATCGCTTTTTGTAAACTGCTTGAGATTTGGCTCCATAGCTTCCTTTGGAATAAATATCTCCGGTGACCCGGGCGTGGATGAAATCATTGAAGGCAAAATAATACCCGAAATCCCGTAAGAAGAGACCTCGAACTTGTTCTTCCCCATAGCTGGGGAAAATGATCCCCGAAGCTTTTTCTTCCGGCGTGTTGGGGATAATCCCAAAAGGAAGTCCCAAAGGCGTGGGAATACCGTTAAAATACAAATTGAAGGGCCCCGATACGATTTGCTTCCCTTCGATTGATTTGAGTTTATTGGAAGAAATGTGCCAATGCGGTTCGGTCAACTTACAGGTGGTGTAATAGCCATGATCTAAGTAAACACTGCCATCTCCTGTTTTTTTGATGGTTTCCCCTCGTAAAATCCCATCCTGCTGCTCGGTGACCACATCTTTGATGATGGCTTTTTGGGTTTTGAAATTGTAGCGCATTTCCTTCCGGATTTCATAAACTTGATTTCCGTCTTTGAAAAAAGGATTTCCGCTGATATTTCCCAGACTGTCAGTCACTCCGCTGGCGTAGAGTTCGGATTTTTCCCAATCGATTACAATCACGTCCGCATCGAGGCGCATCTGCCCGTATTCAAACCAGGCCTCTTTATAGAGGTAAAGTTTGTTGGTCAGAAAATCAGCCACAATACTATCCTCGGCATGATAGGTGATTTCTGAAGTAATGCTGCTGCTGGGCACAATTTTTGTCGAATCACTCAATGCAAGTGTATCGGCAGGAATGGCAAGGGTATCCGGGATTTCAAGGCGAGGTAGTCCCAAGGTGTCGGGAGCCCGGAGGGGTTTTTCCAAAATTCCACCACTTCGCTGAGCAATTGCCAGCTCCGGCAAAACCAGAATGGTGAAAAAACAAAATAAAAGGAGTCTAAATCCCTGCACTGCTGCTTGCGCTTTAGTTAATTTGAGTAAAATTTCGCGTAAAGTTAATTTTATTGCCCTCATGGAACGGTCCAAAAACAAAAAATTTATTATTAGTCTGATTTTATTAATCCCATTTGTCTTTGGTGGATTTATTCCTAATGAAACGATGATGCCGGCTTTTCGGATGAAAAAAATCGTATTAGATGCTGGTCACGGTGGTAAAGACCCTGGTAATCTGGGGTCTAAGTCTAGAGAAAAAGACATTAATCTGGCCGTTACGTTGCTGGTGGGAAAATATATCGAAGAAAATCTGCCCGATGTGGAGGTGGTTTACACGCGAAAAGACGATAGCTTTCCCACACTCAAAGAGCGCCCTCAAATCGCCAATAACAACAAAGCCGATTTGTTTGTCTCCATTCACAGCAATTCTGCACCCAATCGATCCGCTTACGGTACGGAGACTTTTGTGATGGGGACCAAACATTTTGAGGCCAACTTTGACATTGTCAAGCGGGAAAACTCGGTGATTCTATTGGAGGAAAATTATGAGGAGAATTACGAAGGATTTGATCCGGCTTCTCCAGAATCCTATATGATGTTTAATTTAATGTCCAAAGCATTCTTTGAAAATTCGGTGACCTTGGCCGATCAAATCGAAACCCAATTCAAAGATCGAGTAGGACGTAAGAGTCGTGGGGTAAAGCAGGGTCCGTTTTACGTGCTGTGGACCCCGTCCATGCCTTCGGTTTTGGTTGAGTTGGGATTCCTCTCCAATTCCAATGAGGAGCGTTTCTTAATGAGTAAAACCGGACAAGAGTACATGGCTTCGGCAATTTTCCGATCCATCCGGGATTATAAAAACCAAATCGAATCCAAATGATTTTATTTTGAAAACCAATTCATTAGCCCTCTTCTGACTCAGGATAGGGCTTTCTTTTTAGTCAAAACCAAACTTCCTTTTGTAGATTGGAGTTTGAAAAGAAATAAACCCAAATTTTAATCATGAGCCAACAAGCTACTTCCACTCCCTTTGATGACCTGTTAACGACCCTAAAGCAAAAATACCAGCAAGTCAAGTTGGGGGGCGGTCTGAAGCGAATCGAAAAAGAGCACGAGAAGGGAAAATTAACTGCAAGAGAACGCATAGCCTATTTGCTGGATAAGGAGAGCGAATTTTTAGAAATCGGGGCCTTTGCCGCAGATGGAATGTATCAGCAAGAAGGAGGGTGTCCTTCAGCCGGGGTGGTGACTGGTATCGGTTACGTGAGTGGAAGAATGGTCGTTATTGTCGCCAATGACGCCACAGTTAAAGCAGGAGCTTGGTTTCCCATGACTGCCAAAAAGAATCTCCGGGCTCAGGAAGTGGCCCTGGAAAATAAATTGCCGATTATTTACCTGGTGGATAGCGCTGGCGTTTTTCTTCCCATGCAAAATGAAATCTTCCCCGACAAAGAGCATTTTGGAAGGCAGTTCCGCAACAATGCAAAAATGTCTTCCATGGGTATCGTGCAAGTTGCGGCCATCATGGGCAGCTGTGTGGCCGGCGGAGCCTACCTTCCCATCATGTCCGATGAGGCGATGATCGTGGATAAAACCGGATCGATCTTTTTGGCAGGTTCCTATTTGGTGAAAGCAGCAATTGGGGAATCCGTAGACAATGAAACGTTGGGAGGGGCTAGCACCCATTCTGAGATTTCCGGAGTGACCGACAATAAATACGATTCCGACCAGGATTGCTTGGATGCGATTAAGCGAATTTTTGAAAAAATCGGAAGCAGCGAAGAGGCAGGGTTTAATCGATTGGAAGCGAAAGCACCCGCCTACTCCGGTGAAGAACTTTTGCAAAAATTTCCCTTGGAGCGAGTCAAACCTTACGATATGCATGAAATCCTTCGAGGTATTGTCGATGGAGGCGAACTGGACGAATACAAACAAGGCTATGGGAAAACATTGATTTGTGCCACGGCAAGAATTGAGGGTTGGTCAGTAGGAATTGTAGCCAATCAGCGTAAAATTGTCAAAAATGCCCAAGGAGAAATGCAAATGGGAGGAGTTATCTATTCGGATTCTGCCGATAAAGCGGCCAGATTTATCATGAACTGCAACCAGCGAAAGATCCCATTGGTTTTTGTGCAGGATGTCAGTGGATTCATGGTGGGAAGCAAAGCAGAACACGGTGGAATTATTAAGGATGGCGCAAAAATGGTCAATGCGATGGCCAATTCGGTCGTTCCCAAATTCACCCTTATTATCGGAAATTCGTACGGGGCAGGCAATTACGCCATGTGTGGCAAAGCCTACGATCCCAGATTAATCTACTCCTGGCCCACCGCTCAAATGGCTGTGATGTCGGGTGCCTCTGCAGCCAAGACCTTACTTCAGATCAAAGTATCTTCATTAAAAAAGTCCGGAAAGGAAATTTCTTCTGAGGAGGAAAAGAAATTACTCGAGGAGATCACCGATAAATACAATGAGGAATTGAGTCCCTACTATGCTGCAGCTCGAATGTGGGTGGATGGGGTGATAGATCCCCGGGAAACGCGAAAAGTCATCAGCATGGGAATAGCAGCCGCAAATCATGCACCGATTACCGAACGCTTCAATGTAGGCGTGATTCAAACGTGAAAAAAATTGATTAAATTCAGATAGACCTTTTTGAGAATCGATGAGCGAACTCAATGCCAATGAATTGAATGCTTTGGTTTCCCTTTTGGACGATACGGATGCCGAGGTGAGAAATCATGTCCGAGATAAGATTTTTTCCTTGGGCACTGATATTATTCCTTTTTTGGAGGAAAAATGGGAAACTAGTTTCAATCCAGAAATCCAAAAAGAGATCGAAATTTTGGTGCATGAATTGCAATTCACCCTGTTGCGGACCAGGCTGGAAAACTGGAAGCAAAGTGAAGACCGGGATTTACTTACCGGGCTGTGGCTGATTAATACGTATCAGTATCCAGATTTGGAGTTTGAAAAGCTCAATGCCGAAATGCACCAAATTTACTTTGAAGTGTGGACCGCCTTCAAAAATGACCTTGGCCCCTACGACCAGATCAAAATTATTAATAGTGTGTTGTTTAATACACTGCGATTTTCGGCGAATACCAAAAATTTTCATTCCCCGGCCAATAGCATGCTTTCTGCTGTATTGGATACCAAAAAAGGGAATCCAATTACGCTGTGTGCTATTTACCTATTGGTAGCTCAAAAGTTGGGATTGCCAGTTTATGGAGTCAATCTGCCCAATTTATTTGTCCTGACCTACCAGTCTGACGATATTACTTTTTACATCAATGCCTTCAATAAGGGTTTGATATTCAGGCGACAGGATGTGGTTAATTATTTGGAACACCTAAAAATTCCTCCTCAAGATTCCTTTTTTGAACCCACCGATTCGATGCAGATTATTCTTCGGTCCCTTAGGAACCTGGGGCATTCCTTTGAGAAACTGGGGGAACTGGAGAAGGTGGATGAAATCAAATCACTGATTGACCTGTTGGAGGCTTAAAAGGTCTTGACATTACACCCGGTGGCCCGGATTTGAGCAGGACTGGGTTTTTCCCCTCTCAAAAACTGATTGAGTGCTCGTTCGAGGTACTTTTCCGATACGGCAGCTTCCGCTTGGGGATTATTATCGATTGCTCCCCGGTAGACGATTTGTAAATCCTTTTCTCCTTTGGCCAATACAATTACTTCAGGGACTTTGGTGATCCCCCATTTTTTGACCAGCAGAAGTTCCTCGTCGATGAGGTAATTCATGTTGACTCCTGAATTGTCCACGTAATTCTTAAGGGTTTGCTGCGCAGAAAAGTCATTTCCTGAATCAGGCGTGATTAGGACAAAGTCGATTCCTTGGTTTTGAAAAGTACTCTTTAAGTTTTTGATTCGTCCTTCATACATGTTGGAAAAAGGGCAGTCCAAACTATGGAAAACCAAAACCAGTGCTTTTTGCTTCAATAGGCTTGCTATCGAAATTTGTTTTCCTGTCACCGCATCCAAACGTTGGATAGCGGCCGTTTCCTGGCCCCATACCCAAGCGGGAATCAAAAGGAATAGAAGAAGTGTCCATACAGAAGTTTTCATTGGCTTACCAGATCGTATAGGTGAGTACCGTTTGGTCAATGATACGGGTTCGTACTTGGAAATGATGATCATCGTGATCGGTTCCATGGATTTTTCCCCAGATGACTTTACTGTCTTTTTCAAAGGGTTCCAAGAGGATATTTTCCCGGAAGGAAACGCCTCTTTTTCCTTGGCATTTAAAAATTGACTCTTTAGCTGACCAAGCCAAAGTATAGTGTAAAGGATCCTTCTCCAGAAAATCTAATTCCGAAGAATCCAGAAATCGAAATCCAATGGATAGTATTTTTTCCCGAATTAAATCCATATCAATGCCCACTGGACTATCCCTATGGAAAATAGCCGCTGCCATACCGAAGGTATGGGTTAAAGATACAAAGCCCCTGCCATTCATAGACTGGGATTTACCATGCTCGTCTTTGAAAAAACCCGGATAGGGAATTTGAAAAGAATCCAGCGCATCTTTTATGGCTATTCGGGAGGTGGCCCATTCTTTCCTTTTTTTGGCATGAGAGATATTATAAAAGGATAGTTTCTCCCTAAAACTTAAGAAATCTAACCTATCCTCCGGCTGATCTTCAATTATCTTGATGGCCAAGGCTGATGAAGAATCTATTTTTTCTATTTTTGTTTGCATAGGTCAAAAGCGAATTCTTTTGAAGAAGCCAATATATGGGAAAAATTCTGGTAAATAAATCACACACACTCACCGGTCATAATGACTGTATTTATGCCTTGGTAGAAGGAGGAGATCCGAGATTTTTTTACACAGGTTCAGGAGATGGAATGGTCGTAGAATGGGACCTGGATAATCCAAAAGATGGTAAACTAATCGCTAAGCTAACCCATTCGGTGTATGGCTTGGGAATGGATGCCCAGCGAAATTGGTTGATCATAGGCCATAATTTTGAGGGGATCCATGTGATTGATCTTGAGGAAAACAAGGAGATTTGGTCATTGAAATTAACCGATCAGGCAATATTTGACATTAAAGTGATCGGTGATGAAATTCTGGTTGGCACAGGTGATGGGGTACTGGTTTTGGTTGATATTGAATCTAGGGCGGTCAAAAAACACATCAAATTGAGCTCCAAAAGTATCCGGGTGATGGATTTTGCCAGAGAACGAAAACACCTGGCTTTGGGACTTTCCGATTTCACGATCAAAATTCTCGATGTGGCTCAGCAATACCAACCTGTGACCAATTTGAATGGGCATCAAAATTCGGTTTTTGCATTGGGTTATACTCCCGATGAAAAGACGCTGATCAGTGGGGCTCGGGACGCCCAGTTGAAGTTTTGGGACGTCCAAACCTACGAGCAGTCAGCCAATATCATTGCGCACATGTTTGCCATTAATTACCTTTCTTTTCGTGAGGATGGTAAATATTTAGTGACTTGTTCCATGGACAAATCCATTAAAGTATGGGATGTACAGGAGCGTAAACTCTTAAAAGTAATCGATAAAGCACGAAATGCCGGACACGGTACTTCAATTAATAAAGTCATCTGGAGTAGCTATTCACAGCAAGTTATAGCCATCTCCGATGACCGAACCATATCCATTTGGACTATAGAATCCGAAAATCCATGAAAATCACACCTGCAGCTATTCGTCAGCAATCCTTTGAAACTGCCTTTCGGGGATACGAAAAAAAAGAAGTTACTACTTTTCTGGATGAAGTCAGCCAAGTAGTAGAGCAGCTTCATCAGGAAAACCTGGAGCTTAAAAGTAAACTTCAACACGTTGAAGGTGAGGCAAAACGTCTCAAAGACGTGGAGGATTCTCTTTTTCGGACACTCAAAACGGCAGAGGATACCGGGGCCAGCATAATCGAGGAAGCCAACGAAGCTGCCGATCAGATTATTGCCGAAGCCAATCAAACCGCGTCCCATGCCACCGCTCACGTCAATCAAATGATGGAGGAGGCTCGCAATAAGGCCGAGGAGCAAGCGGCTACCATTATCTCTGCGGCAGAATTGAAAGCCAAAGAAACCATTCTAGCCCTACGGGAAAGTATGCAGGGTTTGGTCCGGTCTTATGAAGGATTGGCTGAACAGCGAGAAGCTTTGGTGAAAAGCCTGAAACGAATTTCTCAAGACACGATCAATCAAATTGAACTGTCTGAAGCGCATTATTCAAGAATGGATGCTAAAGCCCATCAGCGGGCAATTGAGGAGCTGAGTCGATCTCAGGCCTTTACTTTTGCCAATTTAGATCAGCTTACAGCCCAGATTCATCAACAAGCCGAACTGACCTCGGCAGTGGATCCTGCCGATCCACTTGCCGAGATGGAAGTGATCGAAGAGGAGCTGGAAATCGAACAGCATGACGGGTCTCCGGATATCCATTCCACAGTAGAAGAGTCTACTGCGCAAATTCAGGAGGAAACAGGGACTTCAGAACCAGAAATCAGCTCCAATGAATCGGTGGAAACCCCTGAAGAAGAAGCTGAAGAAAAACCAAGCTATCCAATTGAAGAAAAGAGTTCTCCATCAGCAGAATCCTTCCCAAAATCGGAGGATAAAGAGGACCCTAAAAAACAATCCGGATCATTCTTTGACCAATTTGACTAATGGGGAAGGTAGCACTGGAAGGAATAGAGTTTCATGCCTATCATGGAGCCTATCCGGAGGAGTCAATTTTAGGGAATCGCTTTACATTGGATTTGGAGCTCGAGACTGATTTCAAAGCAGCCATGCTCCAGGATGAACTCAGTGCAACGGTGGATTATTCCAAACTCTATCAATTGATTAAAGCGCGAATGGATGTTAAAGTCAAGCTGTTGGAGCATTTAGGGCATATGATCGTGAGTGATATTTTGGAGGCTTACCCCCAGACCAAGCAGGTTCGGTTGACCCTAAAAAAACATGGACCTGCTCTTGGAGGATTGGTGAAGTATTCCGCTGTTCAGATTCAATACCCAGAAGATTATGCGTAAATTCATAGGTAGTGTGATAGGTAGTATCTTCCTTGTTTTTTCGAGCTTCAGCCAAGGAATCCCGTATCAGTTTTTTGATGGATCGGGAAAGAAAATCAGTTTTGAAAAATTGATTTCTCAAGCTGAAAAAGCCGATGTGGTATTTTTTGGGGAATTACACCATACTAGTTTAGCTCATTGGCTCCAGCTTCAGGTCCTTAAATCGCTTGTTGAGCACCATCCGGATCTGGTTTTTGCCTCCGAGTTTTTTGAGCGGGACGATCAACTCATTATTGACGAGTGGATGTCAGGAAAAATTACCGATAAGAATTTTGAAACTGAGGCCAAGCTATGGAATAATTACGCCACTGACTATAAGCCGCTCATGCTTTTTGCCAAAGAGCATCAGATTCCCTTCGTGGCAGGGAATGTGCCTCGCCGGTATGCTTCTCTGGTCAGTCGCTCGGGTTTGTCGGCGTTGGATTCCCTTAGCGAATCCGCCTCCGCCTATTTTGCCAAGCTTCCTCTCGAGGTAGACCTGAATCTCCCTGGCTATGCAGCGATGAAAGGAATGATGCACGGAGCGCCAGGCAATTCTGAGTATATGATTCAGGCCCAAGCGCTAAAGGATGCGACCATGGCTGAGTCGCTGTTTGACTATTTACGCATGGATCGAAAGGTATTCCATGTCAATGGCGCTTATCACAGCAAAGAAGGAGAGGGGATACTTTGGTATTTGAAAAAGGAGTTTCCTGACAAAAAAATAATCAATATCCACACCGTAGAGCAAGAGCAACTTGATCGATTGGAAGAATCCCATACCTCTGGTGGTGAATTTATTTTGGTGCTCCCCAAAGACGCCCACAAATCCTATTGATTGATGTATTCCAAAACCGAGACCTCCCGAATCCGAAAGGAATTTTGGATCCGATTTGGTCAATACATGAAGCCTGTTCCCAATGCTCAAGGAAAGCGGACTAACTGGCCCAATTACAAAACAGGGGTAAAAGACATTTATTTTCGTATGAAGGCCGAGCGGGATTTTGCCTCGATTGGGATAGAAATTACCCATTCGGATACTGAATTACAAGAGCTTTTTTTTGATCAATTTGTACAGTTTAAGCGAATGCTGGAAACCGAAGTCAAAGAGGATTGGGCTTGGAAACTGCATCAGGAAAATGAATTTGGACAATTCGTTTCAAAAATTGAAATAAGAAAAGAGGGCCTAAATGTCATGGAGGAAAGAGACTGGCCAAAAATTATTTCATTTCTAAAACCTCGGATGATTGCCTTGGATAAATTTTGGGATAAGGTGAAACCGGGATTTGAAAATTTTTAAGGAAGACTACCCCCAACTTTCTGAGCTATCGTTTACGATAGCGCTTACTTCAAGCCAGCAACCAGTTCATCCAGGGTGCTTTTGAGGACTTGGGTATTCAGCACTCCATTGGCTGTTAATATCCCGGTTCCCGTTCCCATCCAGAGCACTTCATGGCTTTGCGAATCTTGGATGAGGAAAATCACTTTCCCATATTTTCCCGGTACCTGATAAGCGGGAGAATAAGGTGTATCACCCGTTAAACCCACTCCGCTGCTATAGCCCAGTTCTTCCTTTTCAAAATTGATGGAGGCAATTACACTTTGAACCAAAAGTTCGGGATTTTCGGCAACTTCGCGGAATCCATTTTCCAGTAATTTTTGCTCAAAAATCGTATTCAACTGCCTGATATCCTTAGATGTCGCCGTTTGGCTGATGATTTGAAACGTTCTCTTATTGGAAAGATCAATGGGTTTACTGATCCGATCGTAATCTAAGCGATCCGTGAAGGTTTTTTGGTTATCAGCCGTAACCGAATCGGATACTTTACAAGAAGCAAAGACAAAAAGAGCAAGGCCAACGAAAAGCAGGTTTTTCATGATTAATCGGATAAGGATAAAGAATGCATTTTTTATACGCTCTTTTTACTTTCTTGGTTTTTGAAATCCATTTATTTTTAATGGTTTGGATTTGGGATAGGGACTTATAACCTACACTCTTATTTTAGTACTTTTTTGCGGTAGGTAAACTTTTCAAGTTTGGGTTCGCCTTTTTCTTTTAAATCTACCCAAATGACTAATTTATCCCCTTTCCGCTCTAGGGTCAATCCGTCAAACCAGGCTTTTTTGTTACCCAGCTCAATCAGGGAGAAAGTTGTCCAATTTTCTTTTTCTTCCCAGCCCCTCAGGTCGGGGTTGAAGTGTTTGATTTTCATGGTGATGCTTTCACCTTCTTGCAAGAGGTGCATGTATTCTGAAAAGATCAGTTTTCCTTCATTCCAAAATCGAAAAGTCCCGATCATATGTCCATCCCTGGCGGGCATCCAGACTTCTTCGCACTCCCCACCCAATCCCTGACCGGACCAGTAGCCAACCAGCCAATGGAGGTCTTCGATGTTCCCTTTTCCGGGTGTTGGCTGAGATTCACTGGTATTTAGTTCTTGGCCGAGACAGGTATAAGCTGTCATGAAAAGAACAAGGAATAGGAGTACAGGTCTCATCGGATCGAATTTTCACCGAATCTACAAAAAATCACTGATCGTGTCGCTTGGGAATATCTGGATTGACAAAGGTAAACCCTCGGGCTTCATCCCCTTCAAAAAAGTCAATTTGCATGCCCATCAAAAACATATAATGTTTCTTTTCGATCAAAACCGGGATCCCGTTGAGGTCAAACTGTTGGTCTTCTTCCCGGGCTATATCAAAACCGAGCGCATACGACATTCCGCCGCAACCACCGCCTTTGACCCCCACCCGAAGGTGATAGTCAGAGGGTATTTTTTTGTTTGCCATGATATTTTTGATCTCGGCCTCTGCTTTTTCGGTAATGGTAATCGGTACGAGCATGCTATTCGAATGTTTTTGGCAGAAAATTGGTTCCTAAAGGGAATCAAATTTACACAGACTTCCGTTTTTAGGACGGGATAAATTTTGGATATTCGAGCTTAATTAACCCAAAGATGGAATACGTAATTGATTTGCTTAAGATTTTGCTCCCTGCCGGAGTGGTTTTGTATGGAATGTACCTGGTGATTGTTTCCTTTATTTCCAAAGAGCGGGAAAAAATGCTCGTGGACTTAAAGACCCAAAATACACAGGTAGTTTTACCGATCCGTCTTCAGGCAGCAGAGCGGCTGAGTTTGCTGTTGGAGCGAATCACTCCCAATAATTTGGTTCGGAGAACCAATACCGGCGGGATGACCGCCTCGGAGCTTCATGCTTTGTTACTTCATGAAGTACGGGAAGAGTTTAGTCATAATTTTTCCCAGCAAGTTTATTTTACCGAAGAAACCTGGGAAGCGGTCAAAAGAGCTATTGAAGAAGTTACCACTATTATCAATTTGAGTCGACAAAATTTGGATAAGGAGGCGTCGGGAATGGATTTAGCCAAGTCTATTTTTGCCCAGTCCCTGGAGCGAAAGAATGATGCAATTGCCTATGCCCTTCGTCAGGTCAAATCAGAAATTTCCATTTATTTCTAATCCCAATCCCATGAGCAGTCTCACCTCAAAAGCAAGCGAAGTTCTCGATCGAGCCAAGGCCCTGTTTGGGCAACAGGTAGATTCCCTTTCTCAGAAAGAGGGGAAAATAAAAGAGCTCATCGCTGGAGTCAAAAATAAACTGGCCGGATTGACCCAACATCCTCGGGTTCAGAAATTAATCGAGCCAATCGCCGTATTTATTCGGATGCTGAAAGCTCATTTTGCAGGGCACTATAAATTAGCTTCATCGACTTTGGGATTATTGGTCTTAGCATTGGTTTATTTTCTCTCACCCATCGATATCATTCCTGATTTTTTGGGCTTTTTCGGTTTTGCCGATGATTTGTCGGTGATTTTGGCAGTATATGCAAAGGTCAAAGACGAAATCGAACAGTTTTTGGACTGGGAGCGAACTCAGATTTAATAGGGGCTGTTAACTTCCAAAATCAACAAAAATTTGGAGGAACTTGTGCAGTTAAATCGAATCAGTCCGGATGTGGTGGCCCAAGCCATGACCTATTCGGAATACAAGAATTTGATAGATTCACTTTTTGCCGAAGGAAGAACAACCGGCGAAAATCAGTCAGCATCCTATTTGGAATATACCCGAATGGCAATTCAACGAATGAAGCGCTGGGATAAAACGATTCGGATCGACCAACAGATGACCGAATTGGTGAAGAAATTACCCCCTCAGTTGTGGGTAATTATTACCGAAGCTTGGTGTGGAGATGCCGCCCAAACCATCCCGTATATTTCCAAACTGGCCGAGCTGAATCCCACCATTCAACTTCGTCTCATTTTACGGGATGAAAACCCCGAAATCATGAATCAATACTTGACCCATGGGGCTCGATCCATTCCTAAGCTGATTGCCTTGAGCCCGGGATTGCAGCAGGAGTATTTTGTTTGGGGGCCAAAGCCAAGCTACCTGATGGAAAAGCAGCGCGAATTTAAAACTGATCCAAAAGGAAAAACCAGCAAGGAATTTGTTGAAGAAGTCCATCTTTGGTATGCCCGAGATAAAAATCTTACCTTGGGAAAAGAACTTTCCCATTGCTTTTACCAAGCATTTGATTTATGAAAATAGCTTTTATCGCCGGGACATCCGGATTGATCGGGATGCAGCTTTTGCATCAAATTTTAAAAAATAAGCAATACGATTATGTTCTGAGCGTGGGTAGGAGGAAACTGGCCTTAAAGCATGGCAAACTAATTCAGCTGGAAGGGGATCTATCAGAATTGGAGTTTTGGGATTGGGAGCATCAAATCAACTCCCAGTCATTGGGAGGGGAGTATCATGATCTGGTAGGAGCTCTAGCCTCTAAAAAGGCTCAACTCATCGGTTTTTGTAGCTTGGGAACAACCATCAAAACTGCAGGATCCAAGGAAGCTTTTTATGCAGTGGATCATGATTTGGTGTTGGCCTATGCCAAGTGGGTGAAAAAAATGGGAGGCAGAAAATTTCTAGTTGTTTCTTCCATGGGGGCTGATTCTAAATCCTCCATTTTTTATAATCAGGTGAAAGGAAAAACAGAAGAGGATCTCATGGAATTGGAATTTGACCAACTTAGTATTGTCAGACCCTCAATTCTTTTGGGAAATCGTTCTGAGTTCCGCTTGGGTGAGCAGGTGGCCAGTATCCTGATGAGACCGTTAATCTGGCTAAAACTGCTAAAAAATTACCGGCCCATTTATGATTACCAAGTGGCAAAATCCATGGTTTATCTATCCCTAACTCCTCAAAATCAACACCTAAAAATTTACTCTTCTGGTGACCTTCAAGAATTAAGCAAGAAATAAAAAATGATTGTAGTTATTCAACGGGTAATGGAATCTTCGGTTAAAATCAAGGAAACGATTAAATCCGAAATAGGAGTAGGATTATTAGTTTTAGTAGGAATCGAAGATGCCGATTCTCAAGAAGACATTGATTGGCTGAGTAAAAAGATCGTCAATATGCGGATTTTTCCAGACCAAGCCGGGGTGATGAACAAATGCCTGCTCGACATTGATGGGGAAATTTTGCTCATTTCTCAATTTACTTTACATGCCAGTACCAAAAAAGGAAATCGGCCCTCTTACATCAAGGCGGCCAAACCCGACAAGGCGATTCCACTGTATCAAGCGATGATTGAGACCTTACAAAAAGAGTTAGGCAAAGGTATCGGAACAGGGGAGTTTGGAGCGGATATGAAAGTTTCCCTAGTCAATGACGGGCCGGTGACGATTGTGGTGGATTCTAAAAACAGGGTTTGATCCGGCCTTCAAGTAGGTCAGCTTCCATTCCTATTTCGATTGTGTTGCCTCCTTCAGGAATCAAAGGACAATAAAACCGAATTACCTAACTTTAGGCATGGGTACAAAACTGATTGATATAGATTGCTGCCAGGTCGTATTCAAAGGAATCCATGCCTTCGACTCGCTTTCTTTTGCTTGGAAACAGGGTCAACATTGGGCAATTATTGCCGATTCGGGTTGGCTACAAACCGCATTTCTGGAGACCATCCGTGGCAACTCAATTCTGGTAAAAGGGAAGATTTCCAGGGAGTTTGCAACAACTTACCTCGCTGAAATGGCCGAAAAGAAACACCTAGCCAGTTTTAGGGATTTGATTGCATACGTCTCTCAAGATTATATTTTTAGGAATAAATCCAATCAACAAAATTTTTATTTTCAGCAGCGATTCAACTCGACAGCGGCTGAGGAATCGGATACTGTATTGGAATATTTAGAAAAAACAGCGCGTAAGAAGCAAGGATACTGGACCTTGGATTCGGTGTTAGATCTACTCGGCCTAACCCAGCTTGCCGATAAATCACTTATCAAATTATCCAATGGAGAATGTAGGAGAATGGCTATTGCCCAAGGATTGCTCGCTCAACCCAAACTCTTTGTGATGGACCATCCGATGACCGGATTGGATGTTCAAACCAGGCTTGAATTTGGTACCTTAGTAAAGCGAATTACCGATGCGGGAGTGCAGGTGTTGATCTGTACCGATTCGGATCAGATTCCTGAAGGAATTTCCCATGTGGCTAAGCTATCCTCTACCGGGATAGATCAGGTTTGGCTGCGGGAGGATTTTCGAATGCATTCCCGCAAAAGAGTTGTAAAATCATGGGATTGGCAACAATTGGATCATTTATTTTCTGCTCAGGAGCGCAGCCATGAACCACTAATTGAGCTGAGAAATGTAACGATCCGCTATGGGGAAAAACAAATCCTCAAACAGGTGGATTGGCAGGTGAGAGCCGGCGAGAAATGGGTACTTCAAGGTCCCAATGGTTCGGGAAAATCAACCTTGATCTCCCTTGTGATCGGAGAGCATCCGCAAGCCTATTCTCAGGAAATTTACCTGTTTGGAAGAAGACGTGGAACCGGAGAAAGTATCTGGGAGGTCAAGCGACCTATTGGTTTTATGGCCCCGGAGTTGACCCGTTTTTTTCCTTCCAATCAAACTTGTCGAAAGGTGATCTTATCAGGTTATTTTGATACGATGGGACTGTTTAAAAAAACGACAGAACACCAAGAAAGCGTGGCTGAAGGCTGGATGAAGTTTTTTGGTTTATCGGAAGATTCCGAGCGGCTTTTTTCTAGGCTTTCTTTGGAGAAACAGCGCTGGGCTTTATTGGCCAGGGCTTTGATTAAGCAGCCATCACTGTTGATTCTGGATGAAGCTTCTCAAGGAATGGATGCGATTCAACGACAGTTAGTTAAAGATACCCTGACTCAAATCTGTAACTATTACTCTCCTGCACTGATTTTTGTAAGTCATTTGGCTGAGGATATTCCCGATGGAATGGATTATACCTTACGGCTCCATGAGGGGGAAGCCTGGGTGGAAAATTGAAAAACGAGCGGATTTCTAAAATCATTTTCTGAGATTTTTAGTTGATCATGCATTGGAAGGCTTCCCAATAGCTGGGCTTATATTTCGAAAAACATGAAATTCTAAAGGAAGGGTTTAAACCCATGAATTTTTTATTTCAATCCAATAAAAAAGAAAACTTAAATTTGAACTCTTTTCAAACCTCAAACCTAAACCGCATGACTTTTCCAAAACTGGTGGAGAAAGTAAATAAATTGGAGAATTTGGGCTCATCGCTGGGACTGGTTTGGTTGATTGACAGGATCCGTCCTCCAAAAGGAAAACCGGAATTGGCCGAGGAGAATCTTGCCAACCTAATTCTGGAGATTCGTAATTATCCCGACCAAAAGGATAGATTCAAGGCTTACCTTCGCAAATTTATCGCCTCACGTCAATTTGTTCAGCTGGTTACCGATTCAGGTATTCAGACGGGAAAGGGATTTTTTACCGAGGCCTTTGACCGGATCAACTCCTGGTTTTTGCCCCGACTTTATGGAGAAACCGACCATACTGAGACTTTTAATGAAATTTTTCATCAAAGTTGGGATTACAAATGGGTCAGGAGCATAGCCCGTGAAGGCTGGGCTACGCTTTTTCGTGAGTTTGATCTGGTTGAGTTGGAGCAGCTTGAATTGGATTCCCGATTGACCACCCACCTGCTAAACAGCATTTTGGTGGTTTCGCAGCGTGTGGCTGCCATGGGGCTGGAGCCTGAGATTTTGGCTAAGTTGCCCGAGTTGGAGGAGTTTGATTCCCCGTTTGTAGTCCAAAATAAAGAGATTTTCGATTACCTGGACGCTTATCAGACCGATGTCCATTTTGATCGGACCAGCAAAAATGCGGATTATAAGCAGATCTTGGTGATGCTGAGTCAATGTGCTGACTATGTCAATTTGATTCGGAAAAATAAACGGCGATTTGGGGCAGATATTAGTTTGACTTATTTGCTCAACCGAATCAATCAAAATATCAATCGGCTTCGTACCCTGATGAAGTTGGCCGTACAGGTCGATGATGCAGCTGAATTTGAGTCCGAGATCGAATTATTAAAAGCCTTAGTTTACTCAGAGAATAAGAAAAATTCGCTTCAGGATCATTTTGATACCAATGTCCGATTACTGGCATTTCAGGTCACCGAGCATGCGGGAAGAACAGGAGAGCACTACATAGCCAATACGGCATCCGATTGGTTTAAAATGCTTTTTAAAGCCATGGGAGGGGGCTTGATTGTTGGATTTTTAAGCATTTTCAAGGTGTTCATCTATTACATGAAAGCATCGCCCTTTGGAGAGGCCTTCTTGTACAGTATGAATTACTCCCTGGGCTTCATCGGTATCCATGTTTCCCATTCGACCTTGGCTACCAAACAACCGGCCATGACCGCCTCAAAATTAGCCGCGGCACTCGATGAGGTTACCAAACCCAAGGACAAAGCCATTGAAAATCTGGCCGAGGTGATTCTCAGACTTTCCAGAAGTCAATTTATTGCCTTCGTAGGGAACGTGGTGGTTGCCTTTCCGGTGGCCTTTATGATTGCCTACGGCTACTATTGGTACACCGGGGAGGATGTAGCAGGTCCGGATAAGGCGATGACTTTAATCAATGAACTGCATCCTTTTGACAGTTACGCTATTTTCCATGCTGGAATCGCCGGTGTTTTCTTGTTTTTATCCGGATTGATTTCAGGCTATTACGACAATAAAAGTGTCTACAATAAGATTCCTCAGCGCATCCAACAGCACAAGTTTCTGGTAAAGATTTTTGGAAAAACCCGGATGGTCAGATTTGGAAATTACATTGATCAGAATCTGGGAAGCTTGATGGGAAATTTCTTCTTAGGGATATTTTTGGGTTCCACCGGGACGATTGGATACATTTTGGGGCTGCCTTTGGATATTCGGCACATCACCTTTTCCTCGGGGAATTTTGGACTTGCGGTGGCTTCCATCGGAGATCGCTTAAATGACTATCAGGTTTTCATGTCCATTCTGGGAATATTTTTTATTGGGTTGATGAATTTTCTGGTGAGTTTCTCCTTGGCAATTTTTGTTGCCATTAAGTCTCGGGGCGTGAATTTCAAAGAAACCCGGAAATTGATTCGGACAATTTTTGTGTGGTTTTTGTACCGTCCATCTGAGTTCTTCTTTCCGCCCAGGCCCTCTAAGCTCAAGAAAAAGCCAGAAAATGAGTTTTTGGAAAACGAAGAAAAAAGTCCACCCCATTCATCGGATGAAAATGAAAAAGTAAGACCTACAAAAGATTAAGGTATGTGAAGGGGTTTATTTAGGTTTAAAATTGATTAATTAGGGTGATTCCTTCACTTTCGAAGCGGTTCATGGCAGGTAGGGCATCAACGGCTTGTTCTAAGCTAATCGTTTTCCCAATTAATTTCTCTGGATGTAATTTGTCTGTTAGGATCATGCGGATCATTTCCGGATATCTCCAAGCCTGCATGCCATGACTTCCTACAATTTCCAGTTCCTTGGCAATGACCAAATTCATGGGAAGCAAGGTGTCTTTTTCGGTATCCAACAGTAATCCTACTTGAATATGTTTTCCTCTTTTTTGAAGGCTACTTACGGATTGATAAGCCACCCGGCTATTTCCCAAAGCATCTATGGAAACCTGAACTCCTCCTTTGGTGAGTTCTAAAATGCTTGCTGCCACCTCTGTGGTTTCTTTTGAATTGATCAAGAAGTCAGCTCCTAGGGCTTTGGCTAAGTTGAGCTGATTCGCCGAAATGTCAATACCGATCACTCTTGCCCCAACTGCTTTGGCAATCATAATGGCCGAGAGGCCCACTCCACCACAGCCAAATACAGCTACCCATTGGCCAGCACTTACTTTTCCCTGATCGACAATTGCCCGGAAAGAAGTTGCGAAGCGACAACCCAAACTCGCAGCCGTATCGAAGCTTATTTCTTCCGGCAATGCCACCAAATTCGTATCGGCTCGATCGATTTTGACGAATTCAGCAAACGATCCCCAATGGGTAAAACCCGGCTGAAATTGATCATTGCAGACCTGCTGATTCCCTGAATGGCAAGTAGGACAGACGCCACAAGCACACACAAAGGGAACAGTCACCCGGTCGCCGGGTTTCCATTTTTTCACCAGTTTTCCTACCTCAACGATCAGCCCTGAAAATTCATGACCCGGGACATGAGGCAGCTCAATATCCTGATCATGGCCCATCCATCCATGCCAGTCTGAGCGGCAAAGGCCGGTAGCCTTTACTTCGATGATGACTCCATCCTCACTCAGTTTGGGATCATTTAGGGTTTGGATGGTTGGCCTAGCCTGAAATTGCTCGTACATCAATGCCTTCATCTCTTCTTTTTTTAGAAAATTACCCAATCCCTTCGACTTTTTCTTAGTTAATTTATCGGGTATTTAACAGAATCAGGATGAATGGTGAAAATAAAGAGCTGACTATTTCGGAAGCTCAAAATCAAGTGGATCATTGGATCAAAACAGTGGGGGTTCGCTATTTTAACGAGCTCACCAATATGACCATCCTTATGGAGGAAGTAGGGGAATTGGCCCGGCTGATGTCCCGAACCTATGGAGAGCAGTCTTTTAAAGAGTCGGATAAAGGAAAGGAACTGGGAGATGAAATGGCAGATATTCTGTGGGTTTTGATTTGCTTGGCTAATCAGACCGGGGTGGATTTGACTACTGCTTTCCACAAAAATCTGAAAAAGAAAACGATTAGGGATGCTGACCGGCATAAAGAAAACGAAAAGCTGAAATAAAAAGGCTGTCTTACGGTTTATCCCAAGACAGCCTGTTGATTCAAATCGCTTCAGCTTATCAATCGTTAGAAGCCTTAATCCATCTAACTGACAAATCAGGGTCGGCCATATCCGGATCGAGTGGAAACATCGGGCGCTGAATCCGTTGGTAGCCCAACCGCTCTAAATCCTGATCTACACCCCCGGGAGTTAAGGCCATAATCCAGTCTCCTCGCAATTCATATAATTCAGGGACCAAGTACCCAATTTTGACTACCAGGATATCCGTTTCTCTTGGGTTTAATCCCAAATCAGTAAAATCATGTTCCTGGTGATAGGGTTTTCGCTGTTCGGTGACGATTACTTTGAGCGAGCCCACTTGGACCACGGCCTCTGTTTTTGCATCGGTATCTCCTTCCTTTAAAGCCAGGAGTTTGCCTTTCAGTTCAATGGGGGGTGCGAACCGGTCATCGACCATAGCTCCGACCTTTCCCGAAATTTCTTCTCCGATTGGAGCATTTTTGGCTTTCTGAATTAATTCAGGCCCAGGAATAGAGGCATAAATCAACTCTGGACCCGATTCGGATTGAAATTCGGGACGTTTTAGCAGTTCATTTAAAGTCCAAGTGACATCCCCTGCACCGCCGGCAGTAGGGTTGTCTCCCATATCTGAAATCACGAATGGCTTCTGATCACTGGTCAAAGCCATTTCCAGACTTTCATCCAAATAGGCCACCGGAGCAACAAATTCGAACTCATTTCGTACCTCCCAAAAGCTTTTTGCCAAGTATTCGGCACTTTCTTTCACCTGATTTTCATCATCACCGGTGACCATGACCACGGCATGATTTCGGGGTTCATCGGCCCAGGCATATCCAATCCAGATAGCCGCGTCAATGACGCCTTCCTTTTGGGTCTGGGGATCCACTTGGGCATAAAGTGATTTTCCGGGTTCGATTCGCGTACTGGTTTTTTCTCCGGGGAGTAAAATGGGAACTGGAATCCAGGCTTTGTAGGCTGGTTTTCCTTTTCCAGATTCCAAACGATCCAAGAGATTTTCGACTGCACGTTGCTTGGATTCCATGGCATCCTCATGGGGAGCCATGCGGTAGCAAGTAATCAGGTCGGTATGCTCTGCCAAGGTTCTAGAAACGTTCCCGTGTAAATCCATGGAGGTGGAAATCAGGGTTTCTGTACCGATAATGGCTCGTACTTTTCGGATAAAGTCGCCTTCAGGATCATCGAGTCCTTCCACGCTCATTGCTCCGTGAATGTCAAAAAACAACCCATCGTAGGGTAGATTTTCTTTCAGCATTTCCAGCGTGATTTTCACCAAGGAATCATAGGCATCCCGGGTAACCATTCCGCCCGGAATTGCATGTCCGCGTAACGTAGGGAACCAGTGGGCTCTTGCTCTGTTTTGGCTACTGTCAGCTAAAAAAGGGTAGTAATCAAATACCGCCGGGCCGGTTCTGGCTTTGAAGGATTCAGCTGTAGATCGGGCAGGAGAAAAGGTACTGGACTCGATTGCCAAGCCAGCTATGGCTATTTTAGGAAGCTTTTTTTCCTGGTGACAGGAAATCAAAAGTAGGATCAGGGCAATGCCTAGCAGATTCTTCATCATGGACGGGTTGGATTGAAGGGGTAAATTACCAGCATTTTTTGGAAAATTCTCAACCAAAAGCAGAGGAGTTTACCCTAGCATGCGCTTACTTTTCCATTTTCCACTTTTCCCACCAGCTCATACAAATCCAAGGTCAGGCAAAAATCAATATCCTGCTCAATTCCGTGGTTTTGTAGCCGCTTGGCGTGGGAAGCTTGGCTCAAATAAGCCTTCATCTGGTGTCCTTCTTTTTCAAAAAGGGATTTCATGGCCAAAGCCCCATCTTCATCAGCCTGATGGCTTGATTCCAAGGATTTGATCAAAGCACCCGCATAGAGTGAGTCTTCCAGATTGAATCTCCCTTTCCATCCTGCACAGTGTATGAGCACATCTTTTTTCTGCTTTTGGAGATAGGTAATGGTGGCCGATAAGTTGGGGAAAGCCCCAATCAAAATTTCATCTGCCGAATTGGATTGGGAAATAGCCAAGGTTCCATTTGTCGTGGTCATGGCCAGTTTTTGGCCGGAAAAATCAGATTTTAAAAAAGCCACCGGAGAATTACCCAGATCAAAGCCCTCCAGGGTTTGCCCATTTCGTTCCCCAGCAATCAAATACCCCTGAGCCTTCATTTCTTTGCAAGCATCCAGATCAGCAAAGGTACTGATCTCTTCAATGCCATTGGCTAAGGCGGCGATCATCGTGGAGGTAGCTCGAAAAATATCTACGACCACCACAATTTTCCCTTGCAACTCATGCAAATGAATCAACTCCGGACTGAAACATACTTCTAGGGTATTCATCGGTTGAAAAGCGGCAATTTTTCGACTTGGGCTTTTAGGTTTTTGTTTCTGACTTGGATAAAGATTTCCGTTCCCGGTTTACTAAAAGCCGTTTTGACATAACCTAGGCCAATGCCCACCCCCATAGACGGAGATTGAGTTCCTGAGGTGACTTCTCCGATGGGATTGCCTTCAGCGTCCACGATTGGATAATGGCCTCTCGGAATCCCTCTTTCCTGCATGATAAATCCGACTAATTTTCTGGAGACCCCTTCTTCCTTTTGCTTTTTCAGGGCTTCGGAATTGATAAAATCTTTGGTGAATTTGGTGATCCAGCCTAAACCAGCTTCAATAGGAGAGGTTTCGTCCGTGATGTCATTGCCATAAAGGCAATACCCCATTTCCATTCGAAGGGTATCTCTGGCTCCCAAACCGATCGGCTTGATGTCAAAAGCTTTTCCGGCTTCAAAAATTGCTTTCCATACTTTTTCCGCATCTGCATTTTTCACATAAATTTCAAAGCCTCCGGCACCGGTATAACCGGTTCCTGAGATAATGACCTCCTGGACTCCTGCGAATTCTCCGAGCGTGAAGTGATAGAATTTGATTTCCGAGAGATTGACGGGAGTGAGGGATTGAACCGCCTCAATGGCTTTGGGACCTTGCACGGCAAAAAGACAGTACTCATCCGAGGCATTGGTCAGTTGGGCACCCATGGTATTGTGCGCATTGATCCAGGCCCAGTCCTTTTCAATATTGGAGGCATTGACGACCAGCAGGTATTTTTCTTCTTCGAATTTGTACACGATCAAGTCGTCTACAATTCCGCCCTTTTCATTGGGAAAGCAAGAATATTGCGCCTGTCCAATGACCAGTTTTGAGGCGTCATTGGAGGTTACTTTTTGAATTAAGGCTAGAGCCTGAGGGCCTTCCACAAAAAACTCACCCATGTGGGAAACATCAAAAACACCGACTCCATTTCTGACACAAAGGTGCTCCTCATTATCTGAGCTATAGCGTACCGGCATATGGTAACCTGCAAAAGGCACCATTTTGCCGCCTAGCGCGACATGAAGATCATTTAGAGGGATATTTTTGATAGGGGTTTCCATGTTTGGGTTCGGTTTTTTCGAAAGGCAAAGGTAAGGAATGGAGCTAATTTTGAAACAGAGTTTTACACAAAAAGAAAAGGCAACCCCAAGTGGATTGCCTTTATGGTATCAAGCGAAGAAGGACCCCTTATATTGAGAAACTTTCTCCACACCCGCAGGTTCGGCTGGCATTGGGATTGACAAATTGAAATCCTTTACCATTGAGTCCATCGGAAAACTCCAACGTAGTTCCTGCCAGGTACAATAAACTTTTTCGATCTACGATGATTTTGATTCCTTTGTCCTCAAACACATGGTCGGTTTCTACCGTATCTCCATCAAAACCCAAATCATACATCAATCCGGAGCATCCCCCTCCTTTGACAGATACGCGGATGTTTTCATGTTCAGCCCGGCCTTCTTCTTTTTTCAGCTCCAAAATTCGCTCTTTGGCTTTCTCAGAAACGATGATCATATATTTTTATCTTTACGTCTTCTTAATGATTTCAGATGGGAAACAAACAGCCATCCAAAAAGATTCACGGACAAATATACGAATTATAACCATGAGGAAAATCGAACATATCGGAATAGCGGTTCAGGATTTACACGAATCCAATGCGCTTTTTGCCAAACTTTTGGGAAAGAAACATTTCAAAACCGAACGGGTCGAAGGAGAGGCAGTGGAAACTTCATTTTTTCAAGTCGGTGAAACCAAGGTGGAATTGTTACAGGCCACGCGTCCTGAAAGTGCCATCGCCAAATATTTGGAGAAAAAGTCTCCCGGAGTGCATCATATTGCTTTTGATGTGGAGGATATACAGGCTGAAGTGGCACGATTGAAGGCTGAAGGCTTTGAAATACTAAATGAAACGCCCAAGGAGGGAGCCGACAATAAATTAGTTGTATTTTTGCATCCCCGAACTACCCATGGGGTGTTGGTGGAGCTTTGCCAAGAAAAAAAGTAATCGCTGAATAGAACTAAGGGTGAAAGTCAAAAAGCGGAGAGTTGAAAAACCTTCGGCCACCCATTGACGCAAAATGACCCTAAAAATGGGGAGTGCGTGCAAGGGAGGTTTGAATCAAGAGTTTCATTAAAAGAAAAGGCAAAACCAGGGAATTGAAACAAATAAGTTTAAGCATGTCAGAAAAAAGAACAGAAATAAGCGAAATCGGTGAGTTTGGACTCATTGATCATTTGAATGAAAAAGTGCTGATCAAAAACCCATCCACCATCAAAGGGATAGGGGATGATGCCGCTGTGATTGATGCAGGGGAGGGGGTAAAAGTGGTGACTACTGATTTGCTACTCGAAGGAGTCCACTTTGATTTATCCTACGCACCCCTTCCTCATGTAGGTTTTAAGGCAGTAGCGGTGAATATTTCTGACATCGCAGCCATGAATGCGATTCCCAAACAAATCACTGTTTCCCTTGCCCTGTCCAATCGTTTTTCAGTGGAGGCAGTGGATGCCCTTTATTCAGGAATTCATGCGGCTTGTGAGCATTACGGAGTGGACTTGGTTGGAGGGGATACGACGGCTTCAAGAGGCGGGTTAGTTATTTCGATTACAGCCATAGGCGAGGCCAAAAAAGACCAAATTGTCTATCGAAACGGGGCCAAAGAAAATGACATTCTTTGTGCAACCGGTGATTTGGGAGGTGCTTTGGTCGGCTTGCAAATTTTAGAGCGAGAAAAGCAAGTCTACCTAGCCAACCCCGACATGAAGCCGGATCTGGAAAAATATGGAATTGTCACCGGAAGACAACTCAAGCCGGATGCACGAATGGATATTATTCATGAACTTCGCGAATTGGGAGTCAAACCAACCTCCATGATGGATATCTCAGACGGCCTGGCCTCGGAAATTTTTCATATCTGCAAAGCCTCCCAGGTGGGAGCAACCATTTATGAGGATAAGCTCCCCATTGATAAGCAAACTTTTGATACGGCTGTGGAGCTGAATTTAGACCCGATCACCTGCGTGCTGAACGGGGGGGAGGATTACGAATTGCTGTTTACAATTGATCAAAAAGATTTCAAAAAATTGGAGAAACATCCCGACATCCACTTTATCGGTCATATTTCAAAACCGGAAGAAGGTAAATTTCTGGTCACTAAAAGTGGAACCGCCGTTCAGCTCAAAGCCCAAGGTTGGAAGCATTTTTAACGGATTGAAAAGCCAGATTTTAGGCTTAATTCCCCGAATGGATAGGTCTGCTTGCGGGAGATACTTGTCTTTTTTGCCTTTTGCATCCTTGACATGAATCTCCCCTACAAGCTGGTTCCTCGCTAAAAATGTTCACAAGAGAATTGATTTTCTTAACGATGGACGTTTAACAAAATCCAAGCCCTCGATTTTTTAGGTTCTTGAAATACCAGGGAAGTCTACACCCATAGAACAATCCGATCCGAATTCGATACTTAAGTAGCTAGGGGCTTTAGACCAACTACGGACCTCTTCCTTACTGAGTACCAAGGGAGGCTTCACTCAGCTTGATAGTGGGAAGTTCGATCCGTTTTTCAATTCTACTTTTTATTCGTCGGGCGAACCGAAGTACAAGAACAATAAACTTAGAGTAGGAATCAGTAGGGACTGTATAGGATGTGTAAGCTTCCCCAAAAATAGGACAGTTTAAAAGAGGACAAAGTCACTAACTTTAGACTGTATGAAAAAGTCAAGATTTACCGAAAACCAGATCATCTAGGCTGTCAAGGAGTATGAGTCCGGTAGGGATGTGAATGAACACTACCGTGAATTGGGGATTCACCGAGGTACATTTTACCTCTGGAAGAAGGTATCCACCCCACCAAGTATATCTTTCATAGTTCCCCTACCAGCTGTAGGTTTGCCACAAAAACAAACCTATGAAAAGAGCAAGTAAACAACATTATCTGAGCTAGAGCCGATATTTTAAAAAATCTGATCCAGAGCCGATATTTGAAGAATTACGAAATCCGTCTTTTTGTATAACTAGCCGCTCAAACTAGAAGTGTTTTACAAAAATTACACTTCCCTAATTTTATAAAGTCACTTAAAGTCCATTCATTGAAGGGCTTACCCTTTTCACTTTCTCTATGCTTAGGACTACTAGCTGAGGGATTAAAAACCTTGGGATTTTTAGTGGCAACGCCTAACAAAATACCTTTCAATGTACTGCCACAAAAAAACTGCTTAAAGAGAATTATTAGCCCTTACGCCGCTTTGGATTTCTTTAATGCTCTACTCTAAAAAACCTATCCATCCACTCTCCAAATCCAACTTGGAAACATTTATTTCATCTATCCATCCGATCAAACCAGGTGGGTGGCTCGGATGGATACATTCCAAGGAAAAAATGGGACGAAAAATAGCGTTCCTAGCGATTCTAGATACTCCGGGGAATGAACTAGTTAAAGGTTGATTTTACTCCTCCGGATAAGGGACATAGACAAAGCTGGTAAAGGCGCCATCAATGACGAATAAGCAACAAAACTCATCCGGATCTTTGTAGGCTTTCTCAAACTCAGGCAAAGACTCTTCGGCAATCAATTTTCGCTGTACAAACTCGTCCACGTAGGTAATGAAGTAGTTCCAGTCGAGATTTTTCTCCGCCTTTCCCAAGAAAATTTTCCCGATAGGTTGCATTTCTTTCGAGATCGGAAAAATCGGATAATCCGAAAAACCACGGGAGCGCACCTGATAAGAGGCTTCTTTGAGCACCTCAGCTATTTTCACAAAATCACTCGTGATGGTACCTAAGTATTTTCCGCTGAGTTCGGGATCGTTGAAATCTGAAATCATGATTTGAGTGTTAAGCGTACAACATTTTCTACGTGATAGGTCTGGGGAAACATATCCACGGGCTGAATTCGTTCCACTTGGTACTTTTCTCCCAACAGGGCAATGTCTCTGGCCTGCGTGGCAGGATTGCAGGATACATAAACGATCGTTGGTGCGGCAAGTCGAACCAGCATATTCACCACGTCTTCGTGCATCCCGGCTCTGGGCGGATCGGTGATAATCACGTCCGGAGCTGCATGTTGCTGGATAAACTCCTCCTTGAGGACATCTTTCATATCCCCGGCATAAAAACGAGTGTTTTCGATTCCGTTGATTTGGGAATTGAGTTTGGCGTCCTCAATGGCCGCTTCCACGTATTCAACTCCGATCACCTGCTTGGCTTTTTTGGCCACAAAGTTGGCAATCGTTCCGGTGCCGGTGTAAAGGTCATAAACCACTTCATCGCCCTTCAGCTGTGCAAAATCACGGGCTACTTTGTACAATTCGTAGGCTTGTTCCGAATTGGTTTGGTAAAAAGATTTGGGACCGATCCGGAAGGTTAAGCCTTCCATTTCTTCTTCGATGTAATCTTTTCCAGCAAAAGTCACCAATTCCAAATCATGGAAGGTCTCGTTTCCTTTGGTGTTAATGACATAAAGTAAGGAAGTGATTTCGGGGAATTTAGCGTTCAAAAATTTCATGACCAATTCGATTCCTTGCGAATCATTTTCTCCGAATTGGACAATCACCATGGTTTGGGCAGTGGAGGTGGTTCGGATGATCAGGTTTCTCAATAAGCCCACTTGCTCCCGGATGTCATAGAAGCTCAACGAATTGGCTAAGGCAAAGGCTCGGAGTTGATTTCTAAGATCATTGGAGATTCCGCCTTGGAGATAACAGTGCTCGATGTCAATGATTTTGTCAAACATCTTTGGGATATGAAATCCCAGTGCATTCCGGTCAAAGTCTTCTCCGGATCGAATTTGATCCAGGGTCAACCATTTTTTATTGGAAAAAGTAAAGTCAAGTTTATTGCGGTAATATTGGGTCTTTTCGGAACCTAAAATGGGAAGCACCTCAGGAATGGGAACTTTGGCTATTCGCTCAAATTGATCCACGACTTGTTGCCGTTTGTAGTTTTTTTGCAACTCATAATTGATGTGCTGCCATTTGCACCCCCCGCAAGTCCCGAAATGAGAACAAAACGGTTCGACTCGGTCTTTGGAGTATTCATGAAAATGAACGGCCTCTCCTTCCATAAAAGAGCTTTTTCCCCGGGTAATCCGAACATCCACCACATCACCTGGGGCCACTTGATTGACAAAAACCACCTTGCCCTCATGATGTCCGACACATTTGCCCTCTGAAGCGATGCGCTCGATCACTAGATCGGTAATGACCTTATTTTTCATTTTTCTCGACATGGGCGCAAAATTAGGGAAAAAAGGGGATTTGAATAATCGGTATAAACAGTAACTTAGGCCTCTTACTAATTATAAAAAGATGAAGGGGCTGGTTTTTGTACTTTTAGCTTTGTGTGCTTGTGGAGAGACAAGGACCAACCGAGTGGATAGGACAGAATCATTTTTAGAATTTAATGAGGAGAGACAAATTCCAATCCATGCCAAATCAACCAATTTTGCGCTTTTGACACAACTCTGGGAAGACGCATCAGGCGAAGCACATCTCATTAGAATGAATTACTTTTCCTCCAATCCCAATTACCTCTTCATTAACTCATTGAATGATTCTACGCTTGATTTAACGCTTGAATTTGAGAATGAAGGACCACATGGGGTGGGAAATGTGACTGAATTTTATTTCCATTCTTACGATTCTATTTTTTTGATTGACAGGTACCAATATCGGGTTTCCTTGGCTGATTCTTCAGGAAGAGTACTTCAATCTTACAGAATAAAGCATAGCTCAGGCAATAGGCCTGATGAGAATTCCGTATTACCTTGGAGTAGTTCAAAATCACGGATTTTTAAAGTGGGAAACGCCCTTTATATCCCGGTTATCCCTGATGTTGATCCATTTTTAACGGGCTATCAAAAAGAAAACCTCTTAGTTGAACTTGATTTAATTTCAGGGGAATGTTCAAGCTTGTTAGGATTCCCTAATTCCTATAAAAGTGGTGAATTTTTTGGAGGACCCGAACAGATTATTCCCAGTATTTCACCCTACAAGGCACTCGGGCAATACCTGGTAAGTTTTCCGCTTTCTGATTCTATTTTCCTTTTGGATATCCAAACCAAGAAAATGAAACCCTTCCAATGGATGGGAAGCAGGTTAAGGGAAGACCTTAATTTTATTGATTTTACGGAGCGGCAAACCGATAGGGGAAAGGCTTTTCAATTGGGTACAGATTTTTATTTTTCAGTCAACTATGATCCAATCAGAAAGGAAATTTGGAGAGTTTTCTATAAAAAATACACCGAAGAATCAATTTCCAAGATGCTGGATAATCAATCCGGTGGCCCCAATCAGAAAACCTTACTACGAATTTCAGAAAATAATACCAGATTGGAAGAAATTGAAATACCCTTGAATTCGAAACTCAACCCTTATGATTTGATGGTTTTAAAAGATGGGTTTTTTGTTTCCTTTGATTCGTTGGAGGACAGGTTGATTTTCAAAAAAATCACGATTCGAAACTAATGCACCTTCGTTTCTCCTTTCTT
Source organism: Algoriphagus sp. (assembly GCF_024305035.1). Lineage (GTDB taxonomy): Bacteria > Bacteroidota > Bacteroidia > Cytophagales > Cyclobacteriaceae > Algoriphagus. The sequence goes on along the minus strand of NZ_JAMWZB010000017.1, from coordinate 12,621 downwards.
CTTCACCTGATCGAAGAAGTGTATATCATCTCGTATGAAAATGGGTTTTCAAGGCTAATTCCTATCTTTACCTTCTAATTTTCTAGCATGAAATTCAAAGATAAAGTCGTCCTCATTACCGGAGCCACTTCAGGAATCGGAGAGGCCTGTGCAGAAGTATTTGGTAGACAGGGAGCCAAAATTGCGATCACAGGCAGAAATCCGCAGAAATTGGAACAAACGACTGGCAAACTGCAATCAAAAAACATAGCAATACTCCCCATTTTAGCAGATGCAGGTTCGGAAAGCGATAATGAAAGAATGGCCAAAGAAACGCTATCCCACTATGGTCGAATAGATATTTTAATCAACAATGCAGGGATTTCCATGCGGGCCCTTTTTGAGGACTTGGATTTGGAGGTCTTTCGTAAGGTGATGGATACCAATTTTTGGGGAACAGTCTATGCGACCAAATTTTGTCTTCCAGCAATTTTAGCCTCTAAGGGCTCCATTATCGGGATCTCTTCGATCAATGGCTACCGAGGTACGCCTGCCCGGACGGCCTACACTGCAAGTAAATATGCCATGAATGGGTTTTTTGAAGCCTTACGTACCGAGGTCATGAAAAAAGGAGTCCATGTTTTGGTTGTAGCTCCCGGGTTCACCGCTTCCAATATTCGGAATACGGCACTAACGGCCGATGGTTCTTCTCAGGGTGAATCTCCTCGAAATGAACAGAAAATGATGACTTCCCAAGAAGTGGCTGAGCATATTTTGAAGGCAACGATTCGACGAAAACGAGCTATTGTGCTTACCGGGCAAGGAAAATTGGCTGTATTTCTCAATAAATGGATTCCCGGAATTCTCGATGGAATTGTGTATAATCAGATGGCCAAAGAAAAAGACTCTCCCTTTACGTAAATGCCCGAATCCGTATTCCAAACCTATCTTAATCGGCTGACCGACCTGACTTCCAGAAATAGGTCTCTGTATTTGCCGAAGTTGGAGGGATATGGAATGCTGGACCTTCGGGATTTTGATTTTTTGATTGGGGAGCCTGCCTTTGAGATCCTTCGAAAATCCATTGAACCTCAAAAGAAAGTTAAGCTTGCTCCCGATCTTGACCCTCGCGCTGCAGCCGCCAATCAGGTTTCCAAAACACTTTCCCGAATGGCGTTTCGGGATCAGTTGACCCAGGAGGAAACCGGTGAACAAAGCCTGTATTTAGCCTGGCTTTTTGCAGAAGGAAAACTGATCAACGGGCAGGTTATTCGTAGTCCTTTACTATTAAAACCGGTTCAGCTAATAAAAGAAAATGGCTTTTGGGAGTTGAGTTCTGAGGGGAATTGGCAATGGAATCCAGCCTTTCTTTTGGCTTGGAGACAGGCAACCAGAGCGCAATTGCCTGAATCCTTTTCCGATGAACTCCTGGAAAATCTTCCCAAAAATGCGCTTGAATTTCGGACCGCCCTAGCTCAACTAATCCCTGAATATTTCGCCATTCAGGTCCAATCCAATCTTCTGGAAGATCAAATTCTTCCTTTTCCTCATTCTCAGATTTCAATCGATCAGGAGCGGTTTTCTGAAGGAAAAGTCAGGTTAAAACCTTATGCCCTGTTAGGTCAATTCGCTCAAAAGGGGAGTTTCCTTTTTTCAGATTATGAGGGTTTGATGCAGGAGCATGCCGAATCCTCCCTAGAAGAGCTATTTGAAAAGTACTTTCGTTCAGCCCAAAACGAAGCACCGATTCGGGAGGAAAATTTATTTCCTGTTTTTCCGCTGGATGCCGCTCAGGAAAGTGCTTTGATTAAAGTTCGTCAAGGGAAAAGTCTGGTAATTGAAGGTCCTCCGGGTACAGGTAAGTCTCAATTGATTGCCAATTTAGTCTCTGATTACATCGCCCGCGGCAAAAAAGTACTTGTAGTTTCCCATAAGCGCGCTGCCTTGGACGTGGTTTTTGAACGATTGGAAAAGGCAGGTTTTGGTCAGTTTTTGGGATTAGTTCATGATTTTAAGGCAGACCAAAAATTACTTTTTGAGAAAATCCAAAATCAGATTCAAGCTGTTGAAGCGTATCAAGTTCAAAATCGTGGAATGGATGCCATTCAGCTGGAACGTGAGCTCAGCCTACTTTCCAAGACCATATCCAGACTGAGCGGAAAATTTGAAGAGGTGCGTACCGCTCTTTTTGACGATCAACCTGCAGGAATCCCCATTAAGGCACTTTATCTCCAGGCGGATTTAACTGGACGGTCTTTTTCTGATCCCAAATTGCTTCAACTAAATGAGGAACAGGCCAAACAATTTGAGCAGGATTTTCGAATTTTCTCCGCCTACCAACGTCAGTTCCAAGGGGGCTTTTGGGAAAAGCGCATCTCATTTTCAGTGGTTCAGCCTTCGGATTTCAGCCAGATTTCTTCGGCACTCCTTCAGTTAGAAGACCATCGAATTCATCTTCCCAAGGCTCTTTTAGGAGCCAAAGGGAAGGTAGTCTTGCAGGCAATCTGGTCGGATCAGGAGTTTTGGAAGAAAATCAAGCAACTTCAATTCAGCTTGGCTCAGCTTTCCAATCCCGAAAAAGAGTTTCGCTACCTTTTTGACCCGAAGGAGCAAAAATCCATGGATAAAATCCATCAATTCCTAGTTCAGGCGAATGAACTTTCCACGGGATGGAAGTTTGATTTGGAGAAAGATGTTGAAAAGCTGGAGGAAGAACTGGCTAAGTTGATTCCACTTTCACAAACCTTTTTCGGAAAGCTTCAAGCAAAATTTTCTTCCTCAAAGTTTCCGCTCACCTTCCGGGTATTATCCCAAAACCAATTGGCTTTTGAGACTAAAAATTTACTTGAACTTCAGCAGGAATGCCAAGAAAGACTCCAAATTCAGGAACTGGAAAAGGATTTGCCCCCTTCTTTTTTATTCCAATCCACCGGACAAGTTACCGATGAGCTGCGAGTAGTTCACCGGCTGTTTGCCTTGAAAAAAAACTGGGATGAGGTGGCTGAAATTCAACAGGTAACCGATTGGAAAAACCTGGCCTTTTCAGAATTTCAATCTTCATTGGCCGCAATTCAAACCTATGCTGAACAGTTGGGGGGCAAGGTATTATCTTATCGACTTTGGTTGACAGAAGCACAATTTTTGGATTTGATGGAAAAGGGATTGGACCGTGTTTTCCCAGATAACCCTTCGAATTGGCCCGCCGTTTTTTCAGAGTTGCAGGGTTTTGATCAATTTTTGGAACGTTGGGCATTCAAGGAACTGGGAAAGAAACTCAGCGAAGGCTTTCCTGATGCTGCCGAAGATGAAGTTAAGTCAATTTTTTGGAAGGCTTGGCGACTGGCTTGGATCGGAGAAATCGAGCGGCGATATCCCTTACTGACAGAACTGGGTTCCCTAAGGTTAACCCATGAAATGGAGGAGCTCAGGAAAGCAATTCTTGAAAAGCGAAAGAATGCGCGGCATCTAGCCTTGCTTCGACTCAGAGAACAAGTGTCCGAGCAGCTGGAGTTTAACCGATTGGGTAATCGACTAACCTATCGAAATCTGCTTCATCAGGTGAGTAAGAGACGCCAAAAATGGCCTATCCGAAAATTGATCCAAGAATTTCCCGAAGAGATTTTTCGGGTACTTCCCTGCTGGCTAGGGAGCCCAGAGACGGTTTCTGCACTATTTCCAAGAAATCAGGGATTTGATTTGGTGATTTTTGATGAAGCCTCTCAGTGTCTGGTCGAGCGTGGATTGCCGGCGATGCTGAGAGGGAAGCAAGTGGTGGTGGCAGGAGATTCGAAGCAACTTCGGCCCTCTGATTTTTATCAGGTGAAGTGGGAAAGTGGGGAAGAAGGAATGGAACATGAAGCGGAGTCTCTGCTCGAGTTGGCGGGGCATTTTTTTGAAAATTTGCAGCTTAAAGGGCATTACCGCTCGGCCGACCCGGGATTGATTTATTTTTCGAACACCCAATTTTATGGAGGTCGCTTGGAGACCTTACCCGATTATACTCTTGTTCAGGCTGGGAAGACTCCCTTTTGCTGGGAAAAAGTAGCCGGGATCTGGGAAAATCAAATCAATCGACTGGAATCAGAGGCGGTGCTGAATCGGGTCAGGATGATCCGAAAAGAGGCTCCAACCGATTCCATCGGAATTGTGACAGGTAATTATTTTCAGATGGAGCTGATTCGAGAGACGCTTTGGAAAGCGGGTTTTCAGGATTCCACGCTCAAAGTACGAAATATCGAGAATGTTCAGGGGGATGAGTTTGATCAGGTAATTTTATCTTTGGGCTATGCTTCAAACCGGGAAGGGAAGCTGGTAACCAATTTTGGGCTTTTGGGAAAATCAGGAGCCGAGAACCGATTGAATGTGGCGATAACCCGGGCTAGAAAAATGCTGCATGTCATTTCTTCTATCGAACCAGAAGATTTTCGTCCCGGTCAACTTCATAATCCGGGTTTAGCCTTATTGAGGGAGTTTTTGACTTGGGTCAAAGTGCAAAGCCATGCCCGTGATATTCCAGCTCCGGAGTGGAAAGTGGCAGGATTCGAATCGGATTGGAGTTTGAAAAAATACCTAATCAAATCCGATCCATCTTATTCCAAAGAAATCCCTTCTGCAGTGATGGATTTACTTTTTACCGATGCTAAAGGCAATCAAAAAGCAATTTTAACCGATGATCAACGGTTTTTTGATGCGCCCTCAGCCAAAGCAGCTATGGCCTATCATCCGATTTTATTGGAGGAAAAAGGGTGGGAGTGGGAGTGGAAATGGAGTAGAATAGGAATACTAACTTCCTAAGTGAAAACCGAGGATGAATAGGCTTTCAAGAAAGGAGGTTACTTTTATCAAGTCTATACTATCAAAATTTCTGATAAAGTATGATTTTTAATTTAATATATTCATAATTGTTTAATTATGAATTAGAAATCATTCGTAAAAATAAAAAATATTTATCCTATTTATACTGTAAAGTTTGAAAAATCATTCATAAAATAGTATTTTTGAATATAACGTATGATTAATCAGTCATGAATATCGAACAACTTTCAGACTTGGCCATTCTGCAGATGATGGGAGACTTCATCAAAAAGAAGCGGATAAGCATGAATAAGACTCAGGATGAGTTGGCTACCGAGGCAGGGATCAGCCGATCTACACTGAGTTTGCTAGAGCGGGGTGAGAACGTAAATCTGATCACGTTGATTCAGGTTTTACGGGTCTTGGGTGAGTTGCAGATTTTGGAGATTTTTGAAAGCCGGCAGCAGATCAGCCCGCTAGAATATCTCAAGCTCCAAAAGAAAAATCAGCGACAGCGGGTCAGGCATGCGGATAGTACTGCTGAAGATGATCGCCAATCAGAATGGTAATAGCAGCAGAAATTTGGATTTGGGATCGACTTGCCGGAGCGGTGCTTTGGGATGAAAGTAAACGACTCGCAAGCTTCGAATTTGATCGTGGTTTTCTACGATCAGGATGGGATATTTCGCCCATAATGATGCCTTTATCTCAAGGGAATCGGTTGTATACTTTTCCAGAGACCCGCAGTACCCGAGACGACAGCATGGATACGTTTAAAGGACTTCCGGGACTATTGGCAGACATGCTTCCTGATAAATACGGAAATCAGCTCATCAATGCCTGGCTGGTTCAACAGGGTCGTCCGACCGATAGTTTGAATCCGGTTGAATTACTTTGTTTCATTGGCAAAAGAGGAGTGGGAGCATTGGAAATCAAACCTGCTTTGCGAAATGAAAGCACCCGGGCAAGTGCTTTGGAAATGGATAGTTTGGTCACAATCGCCCAAAAAGTGTTGAATGCCAAAGAAAATTTTCAAACCGATATTTCTCAGCAAGAGGAGGAGGCTTTGGCGGATATTTTGAAAATCGGCACCTCTGCTGGTGGGGCAAGGGCCAAAGCGGTGATCGCTTTCAATCCCAAAACCGGGGAGGTGAAGAGTGGGCAAGTGAAGGCGCCAAAGGGTTTTTCGTATTGGATCATCAAATTTGATGGGGTCCATGATTCCCAGTTTGGCTCGAGTGCGGGTTATGGAAAAGTAGAGATGGCCTATTACCTGATGGCCTTAGAGGCAGGTATACAAATGAATCCCTGTAGACTTTTTGAAGAAAACGGCCGAGCACATTTTATGACCAAGCGCTTTGACCGAACCGATTCAGGAGAAAAAATCCACATGCAGAGTCTTTGCGGTATTCGGCATTTTGACTTTAATCAGGTGGGGGCTTATAGCTACGAGCAGGTTTTTGAGACCATGCGAATGTTGCGGTTGACTTATCCGGAAGCCGAGCAAATGTTCCTTCGAATGGTCTTTAATGTACTGGCCCGAAATTGCGATGACCATACCAAAAACTTTGCCTTTTTGATGGATCAGCGAGGAAAGTGGAGCCTTTCTCCAGCTTATGATATTTGCCATGCATACCGGCCCGGAAGCCTTTGGGTAAGTAGTCAGTCGCTTCAAGTCAATGGAAAACGGGAAAGAATAAGGGAGGATGATTTTTTGGAGGTAGCCCGAAGGATGAATATCAAAAAGCCGGATGAAAAGATAACACAGGTGAGGACGGCAATTAAGAAATGGAATCAATTTGCCGATCAAGTCCAGGTAGAACCGAAGTTACGCGATTCGATTCAGCAAACGCTTTTGGTCTAATGGAAGATTTCAAGGGGGCTGGCAAATCCTCAGAATCTCTACGGCGAAAAGCTCCTCACATATAGCCCACCACTGTGTAAACGACTATCCCGATCCACTCCTTGACCAACTTGGTCCAATACTCCAACGAAAAAGGATCAGGAAAAAACAGAGCGGGAAAGTCATATTTCACGTCATGGGAATAATAATCGGTCGGAAAAGTTACGGTTTTAAGTCCCACTTTGTCAAAGCAACCTTTGGCCCGATACATATGAAAAGCTGAAGTGATAAGCACAAACTCCTGGTCGGTGGAAATGCCATTTTTCTCCAAAAAGTTTTTGGTGAACTGAGCATTTTGGGCCGTATTTTTTGCTTGATCTTCAATGAGAATATCCGATTCCGGGACACCGGTCATCACCAAGAACCGCTGCAATAATTCAGCTTCCGATTGTGAATTGACCGGATTGAGGCCCTGACCGCCAGTAATAAGGATTTTTTTAATTTTACCTAGCCGATAGAGTTGGAGGGCGTGGGTAATGCGATCGGCGCCTTTATTGAAAAAGGTTCGGTCGGTTGCCGTTTTACTCAAATTGGTTACCCCGGTCAGCACAATGCCGATTTGGTGATTTTCGATTTCTTCAAAAGACTTGAACTCAGGTTCCCAAGCCACTAAAGCGAGATTGGAAAGAAAGGGATTGGTGAAAAAAAGTAAGAGTCCAATGCCTACCCAAAGTAGCTTTTTTCCCCAGGATTTACGGATATAAACTGCGCCAGAGACGATCAAAAACAGGACGATCGTCAGCGGCATAGCCAAAAAACTCAGAAACTGGGAAAGGTAGAAGAACATCTCGATTGGGATTTAAGGCAAAGAAAGGAGGGGACGGGCAATTTTCAAACTCGAACTGCCAAGTACAGGAACCAAATGGGAATAAAAGTAAACGGCAGATTCCCGTTCCTGTCTTTTTCATTCAAATGAGGTCTGGAAATTGGTATTGGAGGTTTGATGATTTTGAGGTACCCTAGGTTACCTTCTCATACATGAATCCTTAGGTTTGGAAGAATATCCAAAATGAATACGAAAAAAACTCCTTAGGGAGGGGAAGGTATTGTAAACTGCTCGTGAAGTGAAAAATTTAGACTTAGCTTATCGGAGTTTATTGCTTATCAGGTAATGTCCACCAACAATTGCGCTAATTCATCCCGACAAAGTAACAATTAGGGTAATGCTGGAGCTTAGGTGTGGAAATTCCAGCCACCTAGATATGACATAAGAATGCAAGGAAATTCCCCCCATGGCGGAAAACAACAAAAAGCCATAAAAGGGTAATCTATTCTTCTCGGCGATTTCCCGCTCTTTTTCAGAGCGATTGTTGTAGCCGGCAAGAATCCCCGGATAAACTCGAATGAATTGCCCGACAGCCAAAAAAATCACACCGGATAGAATGGATCCCATGATCATCTGATTTAAAATTGGATTTCAAAGTCTACTTTTAAAATAGTTAAAACGTTTTGAAAACAAGTTTTCTACTAATTCGGTTTTACCGCTATTATTTTATTGGGGGATCTGTATTTTTACTCTATGCTTTCAAACCATTCGAATCTAGTCCCTCATTTGGAAACATTAGCCCATCAATTGGAGGGTAGTTTGCAATTTGACCGACTCACCCGGACGCTGTATGCCACCGACGCTTCGGTTTATCGGGAGATGCCCCTAGCTGTTGCTTTTCCCCAGTCAGAGTCAGATATTCAACAACTCATTCAATTTGCCACTGAGCACGGAACTTCCCTTATTCCCCGGACGGCAGGCACTTCCCTGGCCGGTCAATGCGTAGGCAATGGGATCGTGGTCGATGTCTCGAAGCATTTCACTCAAATTCTCGAATTCAACAAGGAGGAGCGCTGGGTTCGGGTGCAGCCGGGGGTAGTTCGGGATGAGCTGAACCGCTTTTTAAAACCGCACGGTCTTTTTTTTAGTCCGATCACTTCCACAGCCAATCGGGCGATGATTGGGGGTATGGTGGGTAATAATTCTTCGGGAACCACCTCCATTGTCTATGGGGTAACTCGTGACAAAGTGATTTCTTTAACTACCTTTCTCAGTGATGGGAGTAAAGTCGTGTTTGGATCGATTTCTCAAGATGATTTTGACCGAAAATGTGGGCAAAAGGATCTGGAAGGGCAATTGTACCGACAGATCTTCGATGAACTCAATAATCCGGAGATTCGGGAAGAAATTCATGCCCAATTTCCCAAAAAATCCATCCATCGCCGAAATACAGGCTATGCAGTGGATGAATTGCTGAAAGCGGAGCTTTTCGAAGGAAAGGAAAAATTCAATTTCTGTAAGTTGTTAGCCGGATCGGAAGGGACTTTGGCCTTCACTACTGAAATCAAAATCAGTCTCGATCCGCTTCCTGATCCTGTGGAAATCGTAGTGGCTGCACATTTTGAAAGCATTCACGAAAGCATGAAGTCTGCCCAGGTGGCCATGAAGCATCCGGCCACTGCGGTGGAACTCATGGATAAAATTATTCTGGACTGTACTAAAGAAAGCATCGAGTATTCCAAAAATCGCTATTTCGTCGAAGGGGATCCCGAGGCGATTTTAATGATTGAGTTTCGGGGAAAAACGCTCCAGGAAGCAATGGGAAAAGGTGAGGCCTTAGTCGAAGACTTGAAAAAAGCCAAACTGGGCTATGCCTATCCCATCATCGAGCCGGAAAAAGTAGCCTCAGCTTGGGCTCTTCGGGCAGCGGGTTTGGGTTTATTGGCCAATATTCCCGGAGATCCCAAAGCGGTTGCCTGTATTGAGGATACGGCTGTGGATATTGATGACTTAGCGGACTATATTGCTGAGTTTGATGAGATGATGCTGGCTTTCAATCAGAAGCCGGTCCATTATGCGCATGCCGGAGCGGGTGAGATTCACCTTCGACCGGTTTTGGATCTAAAGACATGCCAAGGGGTAGCCGATTTTTACCACATATCCAAGGCTTCTGCTGAATTGGTGAAGAAGTATCAGGGTTCCTTGTCTGGGGAACATGGAGATGGTCGGGTTCGGGCCGCTTTTATTCCCCTGATGGTAGGCGAAGCCAATTACGAGCTTTTTCGCCGGATCAAGTACACTTGGGATCCGAGAAACATTTTCAATCCGGGTAAAATCGTGGATGCTGCGCCAATGAATCAATTCCTTAGATACGAGCCTGAGATGAAAACTCCCGAGCATTCCACGATGCTCGATTTTTCGCCTGTCGGTGGAATCCTTCGCATGGCCGAAAAATGCAATGGTTCGGGAGATTGCCGTAAGCTTCCCGGTTCAGGAGGGACCATGTGCCCTAGCTTTATGGCCACCCGAAATGAAAAAGATACCGTTCGAGGCAGAGCAAATACCCTTCGGGAATTTTTAACCATGGATAAAAAGGAGAATGCCTTTGACCATCCTGAGATCAAGGAGGCCTTGGATCTTTGCCTCAGCTGTAAGGGTTGTACAGCCGAATGTCCTTCAAATGTGGACATGGCGAGTATGAAGGCGGAGTTTCTCCACCAATACCAAAAAACGCATGGCATTCCGCTTCGATCCAAAGCTTTTGCCTACATCAATGAACTCAATAAATGGGGTTCACAAGTGCCTTTCCTAGCCAATTTCTTCCTGAAAAACTCCTTCACCAGCGGGGTGATGAAATCCATACTCCACGTTGCTCCAAGCAGGAATTTACCGGAAATAAGTCCCATTAGCCTTCGAAAATGGTATAAAAAGAATTATGCATCACTTCCTGGTGCAGGAAAGATCATGAAGACCATTTACTTTTTTGTGGATGAATTTACCAATCACAACGATACGGCAATCGGCATCAAGGCGATTTCGCTTTTGAAAAGACTTGGCTACGAAATTAAAATCTTGAATCATGAAGAAAGCGGGCGATCGGCATTATCGAAAGGCCTTTTGCTGAAAGCGAAAAAACATGCTGAAGCCAACGTGCGGGTTTTTTCACCGCTTATCGATGGGAATACCCCATTGATCGGGCTTGAGCCTTCGGCGATTTTGAGTTTCCGGGATGAATATCCACGACTGGTAAGCTCTGAATTGGTTCCTGCGGCCAAGAAACTCAAGTTTCATGTCAAGCTCATTGACGAGTTTCTCGGACAGGAAGTGGTTGCCGGCAATATCAGCCCGGACTCCTTTACTGCTAAATCCCAAAAAATCAAGCTGCACGGACATTGCCATCAAAAGGCGCTTTCTTCCTTGACTTGGACCCAAAAGATCCTTTCTCTTCCCGCAAACTATTCGGTGGAAACGATTCCAAGTGGCTGCTGTGGAATGGCAGGAAGCTTTGGCTATGAAAAGGAGCATTATGAAGTTTCCCAACAGGTAGGGGAGTTGGTGCTCTTTCCGGCAGTGCGAAAGGCAGAATCAGATACCCTCATTGCTGCCCCGGGAACTTCCTGTCGTCATCAAATTGCAGATGGAACGGGTCGTAAGGCTCAACATCCGGTGGAGATTCTTTGGGAGGCTTTATCGAACTAACAGCAGGCTTTCTTGGCAGTGGGACTCGTGGATGGGAAATTGGATTGAGCCGGTTTCCGGTACTAACTCCATAAACAATTCGATTACTTAGTTGATATTAGCTACTAGTGAATTAAGTAAAAATAGAGCGCAGCTAGGAGAATCGAAGTGTACCGCAGTCAATTTTCTTAAAGCCTTTTTTACCCTTCCAGAACCAGTTTCTGAAAAGTTGAACAATTAAACTTTACAAAAATCTGAGAAAACAGTGTAATATTACCCTTGTGGGAGCTAAAGTCTTGATGCAAACCCAAAGGAATTGGTTCGAACAAAAGTCAGGGTCTTTCATTTTACTATTTTGGACGCCATTGCGTTCCATTAAAGCATAGCGTTGGAAAAGCATAAAATTTTAATCGTTGAGGATGAGGTAATCATTGCAGAGGATCTTCGGGATATTTTGGAATCCATGGGCTATGAGGTCGTGGACCTAGTCATGTCAGCTAGGGAAGCCTTACAGGTGTTGGGTTCGGAGGCCGTGGATTTGGTGCTTTTGGATATTCGTATCAAGGGAGGGAAGGATGGAATAAACTTAGCAGCCGATATCAATGAGAACTTCAAAATCCCCTTTGTTTTTTTGACTTCCCATGCGGACACCACTACGCTTGAACGGGCCAAAGAGGTTCGGCCCTACGGTTACCTAGTAAAGCCTTTTTCAGAAAAGGAAATCCATGCGACTCTTCAAATGGCTCTGTCTAATTTTCAATCTGAGCAAAGTAAAACTCAGGAGAATTCTACCGAGGAGTTCATCCTACAGGATTGCCTTTTTGTGAGGAATAATGGCTTGTTGGTTAAGGTGTTTTTTAAGGATATTCTGTACTTTGAATCAGATGGGAATTATACAAAGGTGTACACACAGGATAAAAAATTTGTAATCCGAGCCATTTTAAAGGAGTTAGAAAGTAAACTCGACCAAAAGCAATTCGCCCGAATTCATAAATCTTACCTGATCAACCTGACCTACATCGAAGCCATCGATTCCAATGAAGTCCATATTTCGGGTAAGCGAATTCCCCTGAGCAGAAACCAGTATTCTTGGCTGATAAACCATATCAAAACGCTGTAGATGGAGCAGTTTTTGGTAAAATCCCTTTTCTATACCGTTGTTTTACTTTTTTAACCCGAATTATGCATTAGAATAATTGAAAGGAGGACTGAGATTTTGAATTTGGGAAAATATCCCGTTCATCCAAGGCCTCTTTTTGGCAGGTAATGAGATTTTCAATACCTGCTTATTGGCATGATTTACCTTCCATGCCCCTAATGCAAAGCAATAGGATTTCAGTGTTTTTAAGGTTGCCCGATTATGATGGTTAAGCGCAAAATGACGGAATAGACTCATGAGGTTATAAGCTACCATGATGAATCTGAACGAGGCTTCTGTTGCCCAGAAATCCTGTAAGCAAAAACTTTCCAGCCCAAAATCATCCTTGAGTTCCTTGATTCT